>NZ_VFWQ01000040.1:0-1070 GCF_006442705.1 Mesorhizobium sp. B1-1-7
ATGGCAAAAGGTAAATTCGAGCGCACTAAGCCTCATGTGAACATCGGCACGATCGGTCACGTCGATCATGGCAAGACGTCGCTGACGGCGGCGATCACGAAGTATTTTGGCGAATACAAGCGCTACGACCAGATCGATGCGGCTCCGGAAGAGAAGGCGCGCGGCATCACGATCTCGACGGCGCACGTCGAATACGAGACGGCCAACCGCCACTACGCCCACGTCGACTGCCCCGGCCACGCCGACTATGTGAAGAACATGATCACCGGTGCCGCGCAGATGGACGGCGCGATCCTGGTGGTGTCGGCCGCCGACGGCCCGATGCCGCAGACCCGCGAGCACATCCTCTTGGCCCGTCAGGTCGGCGTGCCGTCGATCGTGGTGTTCCTGAACAAGGTCGACCAGGTCGACGACGCCGAGCTTCTCGAACTGGTCGAGCTCGAGGTTCGCGAGCTTCTGTCGAAGAACGAGTTCCCCGGCGACGACATTCCGATCGTCAAGGGTTCGGCACTGGCCGCCCTTGAAGATTCGAACAAGACCATCGGCGAGGACGCGATCCGCGAGCTGATGGCTCAGGTCGACGCCTACATCCCGACCCCGGTTCGTCCGCTCGACAAGCCGTTCCTGATGCCGATCGAGGACGTGTTCTCGATCTCGGGCCGCGGCACGGTGGTGACCGGCCGCGTCGAGCGCGGCGTGGTCAAGGTCGGCGAGGAGCTGGAGATCATCGGCATCCGTCCGACGACCAAGACGACCTGCACGGGCGTGGAGATGTTCCGCAAGCTGCTCGACCAGGGCCAGGCTGGCGACAACATCGGCGCGCTCTTGCGCGGCGTTGACCGTGAAGGTGTCGAGCGCGGCCAGGTTCTGGCCAAGCCGGGCACGGTGAAGCCGCACAAGAAGTTCGTGGCCGAAGCCTACATCCTGACCAAGGACGAAGGTGGCCGTCACACGCCGTTCTTCACCAACTACCGTCCGCAGTTCTACTTCCGCACCACGGACGTGACCGGCATCGTGTCGCTGCCGGAAGGCACCGAGATGGTGATGCCCGGCGACAACATCACGGTCGA
>NZ_VFWQ01000041.1:0-1054 GCF_006442705.1 Mesorhizobium sp. B1-1-7
AAAGTTAAAAAACGGGTCTGGGTATTCTTTGCTGAAGGACAGCGTTCCCTGCCCCATCCCCACTACCGAAAAAGATGCGCACCGCGCCGCTCCTTCGAATTCGACATTACCCATGAGCCGGCGGCGTTCAACCACGATCGTACCGGCGAAAGGTCTGTTCGGCTGCTATCCCCCAGCGTTGTTGCACAAATGACACGATTTGGCCTCACTCAGAAAGCTCTCGTTAACCTTCAGGCCCGCCGCAACCGCTTGTTTCCAGCCGAATCCGGCAATCGGCCGACGGAATCATGGCAAGGCCTGGAGTCGCCAGCCTGGGATTTGCCGCAGAACCGCCGCAGCTGGGGGAAACCCGCGATTTCCGGTGCCATCTTATTTTTCCATATAATGATGCGGGCTTGTTGATTGTGGCGGCGCTTTTCTTTATCTGCGGCGCAACGGAGAGGTGGCCGAGTGGTCGAAGGCGCTCCCCTGCTAAGGGAGTAGAGGTCAAAAGCTTCTCGTGGGTTCGAATCCCATCCTCTCCGCCATCCTGCTTCGCTCTTCGAGCTTCGCAGGACAAGCCCAGACCTCCCCGCGAAGCAGGATGCCCTCCGAAGCCTTGGCGAAGGAGGGCGGCAAGTCTCTGAGAATCCTTGTAAAAAACAAGGTTGGCAGTCCACACGTCACGAGCCAAGATGCCCTTGCTTGGCTAGGGAGGGCGGTTTGTGTGGTATGTATATCTGCTGGAAAGCATGGCTGTGGGAGGTGAACGCTATATTGGCGTGACTGCCGACCTGAAGCGGCGAGTTGCTGAGCACAATGCCGGGAAATCCAGCCACACATCCAAGTTTCTGCCATGGCGGGTCGTGACCTATGTTGCCTTCTCGAATCAAGCCAAGGCGGTCTCATTCGAGCGCTATCTCAAATCGGGATCAGGGCACGCTTTCGCCAACAAACGTCTGTGGTGAAGACTCGCATTCCTGGTGAAATCCAAGAGATTTTCCAGAAAACCTGTGCAAACACAATGATTTAAGGAAAAAGCGCGGCTTGTCAAAGCTGTCATTTCGTTCGATTC
>NZ_VFWQ01000005.1:0-367895 GCF_006442705.1 Mesorhizobium sp. B1-1-7
GGTGGCGGTGGCGGTGGCGAAGAGCAGACATCCTGCACCCGCGAATACGCCCCCGTCTGCGCCCGCCGGCATGGCGAGATGCGCAGCTTCCCCAATGCCTGCGAAGCCCGCGCCGCGGACTATCGTGTGGTTGGTGACGGGCCGTGCTGAAAACATAGGGCCGTGCTGAAAGCGTAGGCTTGCGCCCATGGATCGGGAGAGGGCGCAGGCTGCTCAGCGGCCGCCACGCGGCCGTATCTCTGCCCGCCGGCAATAGGCAATGAACTCGGCCGCGGGCATGGGCTTCGCAAACAACCAGCCTTGGCCATATTCGACGCCGCGTTCGACGAGGTAGTCGGCCTGCGCCTGGGTTTCGACGCCTTCGGCGACGATCGTCAGCTTCAGCGTCTTGGCCATGTCGATGATGTGCGGCGTCACCGAACTGGTGGCGGAATTCGTGCTGATCGTGTCGATGAACGCCTTATCGATCTTGAGGGCATCGAGCGGCAGGCCTTCGAGATGGGAGAGACTGGAGTAGCCGGTGCCGAAGTCGTCGATCGCCACCGCATGGCCAAGTTCGCGGGCACGGGCGAGCGCCGATCGAGCCGCCTCGATATCGACGAAGCCGCGCTCGGTCGCCTCGAGCCAGATTTGCTGCGGCTGGATCCCGGTGTGCTGCAGCGCTTTGGCGATAATTGGCAGAACCCGCTCCGTGCCGACATCCGCCGCGCTGAGATTGATGGCGATGTGAATGGAGCGGTCGGCAACCAGAAGGCTGTTCAGGTCGAACACGACGAGCGCGATCACCTGGTCGGCAATGGCGGTGATCAGGCCGCTCTCCTCGGCAAGCGGAATGAAAAGGTCGGGCCGGGCCAGGGAGCCGTCCGGCCGCTTCCAGCGCACCAGCGCTTCGGCGCCGACGCACCTGCCGGTCTTGAGGTCGACGATCGGCTGATAGTGCACGATGAACTCGCGCTTGCGCACGGCGATCTGCAACTCTCCCAGGGGTGAAAGCCGCCTTCGGGAGAACCAGACAACCATGCCGATGATGAAGGCGGCAATGAAGGCGCCGAGCGGAAGCAGCAAAAGCTGCTGCCGGCGCACGCTATCCAGAATCTGGCTTTCCGGTTCGGTGGCGAGGGCGATCCAGCCGGTGCCGCGCGCGGTGGCAAACAAAAGGCCGTCGTCGATGCCTTCCTCAGGACCGGCGACGATCTTTTCAACCCGTGCCGGGTCGGGGCCGTTCAGCGTGCCGAGCACGATGCCGGTTTTCGTCGTCAAAGCGAGCTGGACACCGGGATCAACGACGACGTCGGCAAAGCGCACCGGATCGACCAGGGCGTTGTGGTGCTTGAACTGCAGCGCCATCAGCGTATGGCCCACGCTCATCACCGGCTGCATGCGGGCGGTTACGGCGATGCCGTCACTGGTGATGAAGTCCGGCCTGGAACGCGCGACGCGGCCCTCGGTCGGTCCCCACGACGAGCATTTGAGCAGGCCATTTTCAAAATAGCCCATTTCCTCGATGGTGCGCGTGTTGATGGTAAGTTGCCGCATGCGGGCTATGTGCTCCGCCGAACAGGGGATGCCGCTGAACCGGTCGACCTGCCGCAACGCATCGTTCGCCTCATCGAGCGACATGTCAGCCCTGGCGATGGCCCGGCTGGCGAACTGGTGCAGCCGTTCGTATTCGTTTTCGACTGCCTGGGTCCATGAAAGGTGAAACATCGCCGCGATGGGCACGATGGCGCCGAGCAAGGCCAGCACCACCGCCGTCACGATGATGCGAGACCTGTCCATGTGCCTCCTGCCTTGGCCCACGATCGCGCCGGGCCGCCCACTGCCTCGGCCCCGATTGGCGGCCGCGTTCAGGCGGATCTTATGGCCTCGTCCTTACGTCAACTTTAATGGGGTCATGCAGCAAATGCTTCTCGTCTAGGCCGGATAGGTTCCATCGGCCGGCCCGGCATAAAGTTCGCTGCCGTTTTCATCGGAAATGCGCAGGCGATCGGGGATTTGCGGCATGGCCAGGCTGTGGAACAGCGCGGTGGCGCCCTGCAGCGCGGCGCGTAAGGTCGGCGCTTCCAGCGACACTCTGTCGAGCGTCGCTTCCTCGGCGTCACGCGACCGGTAGAACTCGATAACGAAGTTCAAGCAAGCCTCCGTGGCAAGCGTTGCATGGGCCTGTTGGGTCCGTCGCCTTAACAGAAGACGGAGAGGGGCACACGAGGCGCCCCCTTGTTTGTCAGCCCTTGGACTTCGGCTTCAGGCCGTTCTCCGCCTGCTTGACCGACGAGCCGAACGGGGAGGCGGGCTTGGCCACCACCTTGTCCTTCTTCGGCTTGCGCGTTTCGCGATTGCTTCGCTGCTGACCTTTGGCCATCTTGGCTGCTCCTCATGCGTGTTGGTTTGGCGTTTGGCGCGGTCTCAGACAATCGGATTGCTGGCAACAATCGGATTGTCGGCCGGTTCGAGATTGTCTTCCGTGGTGACCCGCTCATGGGTCTCGTGTTCGCTGCGGATGCGGTATTGCGGGGAACCGTCCTTGACCGGCAACCTGCTCTTGATTTCGAACAGGTCCGCGGTCTTGAGGAGAAGGCCGCCACGGCCTTTCATGCGCACGGTCTGGCCGACCGCAAAGAGATGCGAGGGGGTGTCGTTGCGCGGCCGCGCATTCTGCTGGAAACGGATCATGCTGCATTCTCCCGGTCGCGCTTCAGCGCTGTTTCGAGGTCCAGGTAATCGATGGCGACGAGCTGGCTGGTGGGCGGGTTCTTCACCGCCCTTGCCGGCAAATGGATGAAGGTGGCGACTCGGCGCCAGGCAAGCCGCGACATGCCCTCGACCAGCTCTTCGTCGTGTGTCGTACTCGCCAGCCGGCAATTGGCCCTCCAGCCCGCCGAGCACGAACGGTGCGGTGAAATGGGCGATGGAACGGGTGGTGCGGTCCGGCATTGTCCTGCCCTTGATAGTTTTACGCCTTGATATTTTTACGCCCTTGGGGGGCGCATGCGAAACGGCGATCCGGAAAGCAAAAAAGCGGGGACGAGCCCCGCTTTCCTATTTCCGGCAATCGCTGGAAATAAGCCGCTTTCGAGAGCTGCCAGTACATCCGTGGTCAGCGTTCATCGAATTCGGCCGGATCAGATTAGTTGCAAATTGGCGGCCGATTCGCGGCCCTTGGCGTCACGCTCCAACTCGAATTGCAGCTTCTGGCCTTCGGCGAGACCCGGGAAACCGGCGCGCTCCAATGCGCTGACATGGACGAAAACGTCCTTGCCGCCGTCGGCCGGCTGAATGAAGCCAAAGCCCTTCTGGCTATTGTAGAATTTCACGGTTCCGGTGTTCATGGATGTCTTTCAAGGATTGAGAAATCGTCGCACGGCCAATGTGCCGCGCGCCCGGTATCGATGATTTGGCATGAGATTGGCGGGTCGAGAACCTCTGACGCCGCGAGATGCCAATTCTGGCCCAAACGATGCCTGTTATATATAGATCGGCTGGGTGGCGTCTTCAAGATGATTCATGAAATCCGCCCGCCTTCGGTAAAAAATAGATCGCTATAAATACCAATATAATTCTGCTATGGTTGCAAAATATTTCAAAAAATTCTGACGGTGCACGGGGATATTTCCCGGGCTCATGTATTTTTATTTACTACGGAACGAGGACAAATCCATGATTTACACAAGAAGCTCAAGGGGAAAGACCGCGGCGGTCAATCCGATCATCAAGCCGACCGCCATACATGCCATTGCTGTCGGCCCCACCGGCCAGCCGATGATCGTCAAGTCGGCACGGCTGACCATCAGAAGCGATGAGGCGGCACGGCGAACGATCGCCGACACCGATGGCACCGTGAGGCGGGCCAGGCAGGTTGCCGAGACCAATCGCCTGATCTGATCGCCCTCACGACGGATAGGGCTGGGAACCAAGCAAAGCCTTGAACCTGCCGCGCCAATGGCTTAGATCGCGGCAGGCGGACAAACACGGCAGGTTTCCCATCAACAGAGATCAGAGAAGAGCGGCGGGTGCGGGAGCGAGGTCTGGCGCTGGGGGACAGCCGCCGCTGGGGCTCGAC
Source organism: Mesorhizobium sp. B1-1-7 (assembly GCF_006442705.1). Taxonomy (NCBI): domain Bacteria; kingdom Pseudomonadati; phylum Pseudomonadota; class Alphaproteobacteria; order Hyphomicrobiales; family Phyllobacteriaceae; genus Mesorhizobium; species Mesorhizobium sp. B1-1-7. Next base: position 4,061 of record NZ_VFWQ01000005.1, read on the forward strand.
CAGTATGTGCAGCAGGCGCTGCAACTGCATCAGGCCGGGCGCCGTCAGGAAGCCGAGGCGATCTACCGGCAGGTGCTGGCGCGTCAGCCCAAGCACGCGGCCGCGGCGCATTTCCTGGGATTGCTGCTGCACCAGACCGGGCGCAGCGACGAAGGGCTGGATCTCATCGAACAATCGGTGCAGTTGCAGCCGACGAATCCCGACTTCCTCAACAATTTCGGCACGGTGATGCGCGATCTCGGCCGCCCTGCCGCGGCCATCGATTTCTTCCGTGGCGCGGTGGATCTGCGGCCGGACCAGCTCGCTGCGCGCGACAATCTCGGTTCGTCGCTGAAGCAGGTCGGCCAGTTCGATGAGGCCGAAGAGATCTATCGTGGCACGGTCGCACGCAACCCGTTTCATGTGCGCGCCCGCATCGGGCTTGCCGACACGCTGCAGGAGGCCGGGCGGCTGGACGAGGCGCTGGCGGTTTTCCAGGAGGCACTGACCATCCGCCCCAAGGATGCCGATCTGTTGCACGGGCTCGGCGTCGGGTTGATGGAAAAGGGCAAGCTCGACGAAGCGGCCGATCTGTTCCGGCAGGCGTTGGCGGTCAATCCCGGCATGGCCACGGCCTGGCTGATGCTGGCGCAGGTCAAGCGCCAGAAGGAGCGCGACGCCGAATTGGCCGGCATGGAAGCCCAGCATGCCAAGGCGCCGCAGGGCAGCCTGGCACGCATGCAGCTGTCCTTCGGACTCGGCAAGGCCAATGACGATCTGAAGGACTACGACAGAGCCTTCGACTATTTCGCCGAAGGCAATGCCATTCGCCGCAAGGGGATCGACTATGATCCCGTCAGGACGCGCGCGGAATTCGAGGCGATGAAGACGGTGTTCGATGCCGGCTTCTTCGAAAGGCACAAGCCGAGCCCGATCACCGATGACGCGCCGATCTTCATCGTCGGCATGCCGCGTTCGGGTACGACGCTGGTCGAGCAGATCATCGCCAGCCATCCGCAGGTCTATGGCGCGGGCGAGCTCAGCATCCTGAAGAAGGCGGTCGGCAAACAGTTCCCGGCAACGATGCCGGGCGGCTTCCCCTGGGGCGTGGCGGAAACGGACGACGCCGATTTCGCCGAGGCAGGCCGGGCCTATCTCGACATGCTGCACGCCCGGTTCCCGCATATGCGCCATGTCACCGACAAGATGCCGGGCAACTTCCTGCTCGTCGGCTTCATCCACATGATGATGCCGAAGGCCAGGATCATCCATTGCGCCCGCGATGCGGCGGCGACCTGCCTGTCGATCTACAAGGTGCATTTCCGCGGCGACAGCCATCGCTACGGCTATGATCTCGGCGAACTCGCCGACTTCCACAATCTCTACACCGACATCATGGCGCATTGGCACAGTGTGCTGCCGGGTGTCGTGCACGACGTGCGCTACGAGGATTTCGTCGCCGACCAGGAAGGGCAGAGCCGGGCGCTCATCGACCATCTCGGACTGCCATGGGACGATGCCGTGCTGTCGTTCCACCAGACGGACCGGCCTGTGCGCACCGCATCGGCCGCGCAAGTGCGCCAGCCGATGTACCAGGGCTCGGTCGACCTGTGGAAGCGCTATGGCGACAGGCTGAAGCCGCTGCTGGATAAGCTCGGCGGGTAACAGATTGGCAACAGGCGCTCAGTTGCGCCAGCTGCTCAAAGCTCCATGAACGGCTGGAAGCCGCCGAAGATCATGCGCTTGCCGTCGAACGGCATGGTCGACCAGTCGGATTGCAGGCGCGGATCGGCCATCACCTTGGCCATGACCGCATCGCGGCTCTGCCTGGATTCGTAAACGGCCCAGGAGAAGATGACGACCTCGTCGTCCTTGGCCTGGACGGCACGCGGGAACGAGGTCAGCTCGCCATAGGGCACGTCGTCGCCGATACATTCGACATAGGCCAGCGCGCCGTGTTCCATCCATATCGGGCCTGCGAGGTTGGCGAGCTTCTTGTAGTCGTCAAGTTTGGCCTTAGGCACGGCAAGCACGAAACCATCGACATAGGACATGGTGGAACTCCTCATTGGTGGGGTTCTTCCTTCTCCCCCTTGTGGGAGAAGGTGGATCGGCGCGCAGCGCCGAGACGGATGAGGGGGTGTTCCAGCTTGGCGCCAAGTTACCCCTCACCCGGATTGCCAACCGAATTGCGAAAGGCAATTCGGGGCAATCCGACCTCTCCCACAAGGGGAGAGGTGAAAGCTTCCGCCTTATTTCACCGGCGCATTCATGGCCCAAGCGATGCCGAACGGATCGTTGAGCTGACCCCAGCGGTCGCCCCAGAACATCACCTGCAGTGGCGTGACCACCTCACAGCCGGCATCGACGGCGCGCTGCCACCAGGTGTCGATATCGCCATCGCCGAGATGGAGCTGCAGAGTGTAGCCCTGCGCCTTCTGATGCGGATGGCCGTGTTCGGGATAGGCGTCGCAAAGCATCAGCGTCGAGCCGTTGATGTGGAGATGGATATGCATGGTGCGGCCCTGCTCGTCGGCTGGATAGGCAAAGACCTGCTCGGCGCCAAAGGCCGTCTTGTAGAATTCGGCAGCCTTGAAGGCGCCGTCCACCTGCAGATAGGGGGTCAATCCGCCGAGCACTTCTGCCCTGGGCTGAACGGGGGTCTGGTCGGTCATCTCTTGCTCCTCTTTGCGCTTGGCTTGGCTTTGCCAATCCAAGGACGCACGCGACGACGGCTATCCTACATGGCGGCGAAATTTTTTTCGCAGGCGGGGCCCGGACAGGCCGGGCAACCGGAGGGTTTGAACGACAGGCACATGGGCCGGTTCGTCGCGGTCATATGATCTTGGCCGAGAAGGTCGCCGCGCGACGGCTGTCTCGCGCATCCAGGATTTCCGGAAAGCCGATATCCTTGCGCAGTTCGGCCGGCAGCGAGAGCAGGATGCGTTCGCTGCGGTGGCGGGCACGCGCCGCCGCATATTGGGTTGCGATGCGACCGATGGATGAAAGGACGGACATGATGCATTCTCCCTGGGTTGACGCCGGCATCATCGTGCCGGCATCCCAAGGACGAGGCAGGTTCAGGCAATCCGACAGAGCTCTTGAATCTTTTTCGAGCAGCTTGAGACCGGCTGTTCTGGCGCTATTTACCTTAAGCAGCGGTCTCCAAACGTTCGATCGTTTCGAGATCGGCTTTCTTGGCCTCTCCCTCCATGGCAAGATCGTAACTCGCCTGCATGTTCATCCAGAACTGCGGCGTGGTTCCGAAAAACTTCGCAAGGCGCAGGGCGGTGTCGGGCGTTACCGGTGTCGTCTCTCCGGCCAGGCGCTCGATGCGTGTGCGTGGCACATGCAGCTTCTTGGCCAGCGTATACGGCTTCAAGCCAAGCGGGACGAGGTATTCCTCGCGAAGGATTTCTCCGGGATGGATAGGCGGGTTGATGTTCAGCATTTGACACCTGTCCTTCAATGGTAGTCGGTTATCTCGACGTCCTCGGCTTGTCCGTCCACCCAGCGAAAGCAGATGCGAAACTGATCGTTGATGCGGATCGAGTGCTGACCGGCACGGTTGCCTTTCAGGGACTCAAGCCGGTTGCCTGGGGGCGTCTTCAAGTCCGACAACTCGGTCGCGTTGTCGATCATGAACAGTTTCCGTTGGGCTGATCGGACAAGGTCCGATGGGAAGCCCTTTGGGGACTTGCCGTTCGAAACGGCCTCGCTGGTCTTGTCCTTGAACGAGCGTATCATTTGTCGAATCCAATGGACGTACCATCGCATGATACGTTTCGGGAGTCAACGGTACGTCTCATGGAATGATACGAACCTCCGACCTGCCGACGGCAGGCCGGAGTTCTGTTTCTCCGCTCAACCGGTGACTTCAGCCACCTCGCGGAAAAAGTCCTCCGGGTCTTCCACCTCGGTCAGCTTCCGCTTCTCGATCAGCCAGAAGCGGTTGCCGATGGCGCGGATGAAGGAGCGGTCGTGCGAGGCGAGCACGCAGCTTGCCTGGTGCTTGAGCAATTCCTCCTCCAGCGCTTCCTGGCCGTCGATGTCGAGATGGTTGGTCGGCTCGTCGAGCAAATAGAAGTTGGGGTTGGCGAGCCTGAGCGCCAGCATCATCAGCCGTGCCTTCTGGCCGCCGGACAACACGCCGATCTTCTTCTCCTGCATCTCGATAACCACGCCGGCGCCGGCAAGCAGCGAGCGGGCGCGTTGCTCGCCGACATCGTGGCGGCGAGAGACCATGGCCAGCGGCGTGTCGTCGCCGCTGATGCCCGACAGCGCCTGGTCGCTGTAGCCAAGCACCGTCGACGGCGTCACCTTCACATTCTGAACGGTGTCCGGCTCGAGGATGGCGTTGCGGATCAGGGTGACGAAGCGCGACTTGCCGACGCCATTGCGGCCGAGCAGCACGATGCGGTCCCCCTGGCAGATGTGACGCTTGCCGGTTTTGAACAGCAGCGTGCCGTCGGGCGTTTCAACCGCCGCGTCGTCGAGCGTGATCAGCACTTTGGCGTGCGTGCCGCGATTGGCGAGCTTGATCGCGCCGGCCGATCTCTCGCGATGCGCCGGATTCGCTGCTTCTTCCAGTCTTTCCGCCCGCTGGTTGAGCTGCTTGGTCTTGACCATCAAAAGATCGCTGCCCGAATTGATGCCGATGTTGTTGAGCTTGGCGGCCTGGCGGCGCAGTTGCTGCGCCACCTTCATGTCGCGTTGGAACTTGCGCTCGGTCGAGGCGTCGACCTCGTCGAGCGCCTGCCGGGCGCGGGAGTAGGGCAGCGCAAATACCGGCGACTGTTCCGGGCGCAGGAACAGGGTGCGGTTGGTGGTGGCGTCGAGAAAGGCGCGGTCATGGCTGGCGATGACGACAGGCACCTCGCGCGGCAGCGCGTTCATCCAGCTCTCCAACTGGCTGATGCGGGCGAGGTCGAGATGGTTGGTCGGCTCGTCGAGCAAGAGCATATCCGGATCGGTGACCCAGACGCGGGCGATCAGCGCCAGCCTCTGCCAGCCGCCGCTCAGCGCGCGCATTTCTCGCTCGCGCATTGCCTCCGGCACATCAAGCGAATCCAGCACCACATCGACGCGCCACATCTCGCTGTCGGCCTGCTCGGGCGGCAGGGCGTCGGCCACCACCTGATGGAAGGTGCGGCCGAGCAAGGCAGGGGCAACGGACTGTTCGACATGGCCGACGCGCAGGCCGCGCGTGCGGGTGATGTCGCCCGACGTCGGCTCGATCTCGCCGGTCAGGCATTTGAGCAAGGTCGACTTGCCGCGACCGTTGGCGGCGACGATGCCGAGCCGGTCGCCAGTGCCGATGGTGAGGTCGAGATTGGAAAACAGCGGCGCACTCATGGCGACGCCGAGGGATTTGAGGCTGATCAGGGCCATTATGATTTCTCTGGTCTTGCCGGTGTCCGGCTCAGTGCACTTTGACGGTGCGCTTGCTGGCCATCAGGCTCGGCATTGCAGCACCACGAAGGGCAGACCAAAAAATCGAAGCGGGAAAAACCCGGACCGTCCCTGGTCAGCCCTGCAAGCAAGCTCGCAGGGCAGAAATCGGGCCACGCTGACGATGGTGACGATGAAACGTGAACACGTGAGCCCTCCTTTCGAGACGTTCGAGTACAGAGCCCAAGGTTCTGTTCTCTTGTTAAAGCATGATCTTGCCCGAAAACCGGATTCCACTTTTCGGGATCATGCTAGAGGCGATTACACCAAAGGTTGGGCCGATGGCAAGACGGCCGCTTCCGTCTGGCGCGGGAACGGGTCCAGCACCAGTATGCAGCCGCCGATGATCGCCGTCGCGCCGAAGCCCTGGACGACGGTCAGCTGCTCGCCGAGCAGAAGCGTTCCGGCCAGCACAGCTATCGTGGTCACGGCGAATTCGACGCTGATCGTCCTGGTGGCGCCGATGCTGGCAACCAGCCGGAAATAGACGATGTAGGTCAGCGCGCTCATCACGCAGGCGAGAAAGGCGAGGTAGAGGAAGTCGACGGGGCGTGGCATGGCTGGCACCGGTACTGCCAGCAGCAGCGGCAGCGTCATCAGGCCGCCGAACAGAAAAGCGGCGCCGGTGAGCTCGAACGAGCCCGCCGCGCGCAGGTGGCGGTTGGCGTAGTTGCTGCCGAAGGCGGCGGAGAAGGAGCTGAACAGCGAGGCGGCGCAGCCGAACGCGAAGGGTGCCGTGATCGGGACGGCGGGAAAGCCGACCAGCACGGTGATGCCGGCGGCGCCGAGCAGCAGGCCGGCCAGTCCGCGAACAGTGATGCGTTCAAGCCCCCACAATTGGCCGAGGATCATCGAGAACAGCGGGATCGCGGCAACAAGGATCGCCGCCATCGCGGTGCCGATGCGTGGGGTGGCGTAGGACAGGCCGATCAGTTGCGCCGCGACCGTCGTCGCGCCAACCACGGCGAAGTGCTGCCAGCCGGCGCTGAAATCGAGCCGTCGCCGCGTCGCCGCCGCGAGCAGGAAAACCGTGATGCCGGCGATCAGCGCGCGCAAGGTGACCGCACCGACCCAGCCGAAGGCATGCACAACCTTGAGCAGGACAAGGAAGGACAGGCCCCAGGTGATGGCCAGGAAGATGTAGGCGGCGATATCCCTGGGTTTCATGGGTGGGCCGGCGGAATGTTGCGTGGAGAGGCGGAATTGCAGCCGTGCGTATCGTTTCCGCCGCTCGGCGGCAAGGAATGGCTCATGGTCCAGAGGTGGTTGCGGCTGGGCGAAGCGGGACGTTAGGAGCGGAGCGCTTTCCCTTCTCCCACTGTGGGAGAAGCGCAACCATTAGCTCAGACGACGTGGCTTGCGGGTGGATTTTTGCTCCAGGGAATACCAACGTCTCACTCCGCTGGAACACCCCTCAACCGTCTCGGCGCTGCGCGCCGATCCACCTTCTCCCACAGGGGGGGAAGGAAGCGGCAGCTACCGTCCCGGCCGACCTGTCTTGCCCGGCCGGCGCTTCTCTCGGCGGGCGTCGCCTGGATCCTCATACGAACCGATGCCGGCGCGCTGGCGAATGATTGGTTTGTCGTCGCGATCCTTCGCGCCCCCCTCGGCCCTGCCGGGCATCTCCCCCGGTTGGGGGGGGATTGGCTGCGGCTTGGCGGGCACTTTTCCTTCGACCGGCTTTTCCGTGCGCCGCACCGTCATCTCGTCGAGCGAGTTCTTCTTGAACAGCGGCTTGGTGGCTTCGCCTGGAATGCCGAAGTCGGAGCCGTGTGCCTCGGATGCTGACTGTTTCTTGAACAGCGAGCGCGACACGGCACCTGCCGGCGTCGGCATGTCTGTGCCCGGGCCCATGTCGTCGATCGAGGGTTTGGCAAACAGCGGCTTCTTCACCGGGACAGCGCCGTCGGCGCCCATCTCGTCGAGATCAGGCTTGCGGAAGAGGTTGGGCCGGGCAGCCTTGGCCGCCTCTTCGGCGGCACGCGCTTCTTCGAATTTGCGGAAACGCTCCTGTTCCTCCGCCGTACGATGTTTGGCCACGCCCTTGTTGTGCTTGCCCTTTTCGCGGCCCGAGGCGGGACTTTGGCCTTCCACCTCGCGCGCCAGCGGATCGTCGGAAATCGACAGTTCCATCTCGCGCAGCCGCTTGATCTCGTCGCGGATGCGGGCTGCCTTCTCGAAATCGAGGTTGGCGGCGGCGTCGCGCATCTGCTTGTCCATGGCGTCGAGATGGGCCTTGAGGTTGTTGCCCATCATGGCGCCGGCGCTGTCGGTGAACTGCGAGATGTCGGCGCGGACGTGGTCCTTCTCGTAGACCGAATCCAGAATGTCGGAGATGCGCGACTTGACCGATTCGGGCGTGATGCCGTTGGCCGCGTTCCATTCCATCTGCTTTTCGCGGCGGCGGTTGGTTTCGGCCATCGCCCTTTCCATCGAGCCGGTGACCTGGTCGGCGTAGAGAATGACCTTGCCGTCGACATTGCGGGCAGCGCGGCCGATGGTCTGGATCAGCGACGTCTCGGAGCGCAGGAACCCTTCCTTGTCGGCATCGAGGATGGCGACGAAGCCGCATTCGGGAATATCGAGGCCCTCGCGCAGAAGGTTGATGCCGACCAGCACGTCGAAGGCGCCGAGGCGCAAATCGCGCAGGATCTCGATGCGTTCCAGCGTATCGATGTCGGAGTGCATGTAGCGCACGCGGACGCCCTGCTCATGCAGGTATTCGGTCAGGTCCTCGGCCATGCGCTTGGTCAGCACGGTGACCAGCGTGCGGTAGCCGGCCTTGGTGGTCTCGCGGATCTCGCCGACGACATCGTCGACCTGGCTTTTGGCCGGGCGCACTTCGACCGGCGGGTCGATGAGGCCGGTCGGGCGGATGACCTGCTCGGCGAAGACGCCGCCGGCCTGCTCCATCTCCCAGCCGCCCGGCGTTGCCGAGACCGCGACGGACAGCGGGCGCATGGCGTCCCATTCCTCGAAACGCAGCGGCCGGTTGTCCATGCAGGACGGCAGGCGGAAGCCGTATTCGGCCAGCGTCGCCTTGCGCCTGAAGTCGCCCCGATACATGCCGCCGATCTGCGGAACGGTGACGTGGCTTTCGTCGATGAAGACCAGCGCATTGTCGGGAATGTATTCGAACAAGGTCGGCGGCGGATCGCCGGGCTGGCGGCCGGTGAGATAGCGCGAATAGTTCTCGATGCCGGCGCAGGAGCCGGTGGCTTCCAGCATTTCGAGGTCGAAGCGGCAGCGCTGTTCCAGCCGCTGCGCCTCCAGCAGGCGGCCGGCCCGCTCGAGTTCGACCAGACGCTGCTTGAGCTCTTCCTTGATCGACTTGATCGCCTGGTTCAGCGTCGGGCGCGGCGTCACATAGTGCGAATTGGCGTAGATCTTGACGCTTTTCAGTTCGCCGGTCTTCTGGCCGGTCAACGGGTCGAACTCGGTGATCTGCTCGATCTCGTCGCCGAACATCGAGATGCGCCAGGCGCGGTCTTCCAGGTGGGCCGGGAAGATCTCGATCGTGTCGCCACGCACACGGAACGAGCCGCGGACGAAGTTGATGTCCTGGCGCTTGTATTGCTGGGCGACGAGGTCGGCGAGCAGCGCGCGCTGGTCGAGCCGGTCGCCGATCTGCATCTGGAAGGTCATTGCCGTATAGGTCTCGACCGAGCCGATACCGTAGATGCAGGACACCGAGGCGACGATGATGACGTCGTCGCGCTCGAGCAGCGAGCGCGTCGCCGAATGGCGCATGCGGTCGATCTGCTCGTTGATCGAGGACTCCTTCTCGATGAAGGTGTCGGTGCGCGGGACGTAGGCTTCCGGCTGGTAATAGTCGTAGTAAGAGACGAAATACTCCACCGCGTTGTCGGGGAAGAATTTCTTGAACTCGGAATAGAGCTGCGCGGCAAGCGTCTTGTTCGGCGCCAGGATCAAAGCGGGGCGCTGCGTCTCCTCGATCACCTTGGCCATGGTGAAGGTCTTGCCAGAGCCGGTAACGCCGAGCAGCACCTGGGTGCGGTCGTTGTTGTCGATGCCTTCGACAAGGTCCTTGATGGCGGTCGGCTGGTCGCCGGCCGGCTCGAAGTCCGACACCATCTTGATGGCGATGCCGCCTTCGGATTTTTCCGGCCGGGCAGGGCGGTGCGGTGTCCACAGCACGCCGTCCTTGTGCAGCGGATTGCCGGATTCGATCAATGCGGAGAGGGCGGCCACCGTCGCGGTGACGCCGCTCGAGGTCATCGTCTCGGCCTCTTCCAGCGAGACGTCGAGGCCGGCGACGGGATTGAGGCCGGCGGCGGTGCGCTCGCGGGCGGTGGCCGCGCCGCCCATCGAGGTGCCGCGCGCCGTGCGTCCCGGGGCGGCGGAGCGTTCGGGAATCTTCTTCGACGGCTTCGGCGATTTGCCGCCGTCGCCCTTGCCGGCCTGACGCCCTTCTTTCTCCGCCTCCTGCTCGATCTGCTCGGCCCAGTCGGCGATCGAACCGGTCAGCGGCGTGCCCGACAGTTCGGGTTGCGGCATCTCGGCGAAGCCGCCTTTGTGCAGCGGTTCGGAGGCGTCGAGGAAATCGGTCAGCGGACTGCGCCGCTTGGGCGCGGCGCGGTCGTCATTCGCCGTCGGCGGCGTTTTCTTGTCGGGGGATCTGGCCATGTCCCGAATATGGGAGGTCTTGGCCAAAATGGAAAGAGTGGGATGGGGCGGGGCACGCCGCCAGACGCGGCTCCTGACAGAAGGCTGTCAGGAGGAGAAAGCCACGGCCCGTGGCTGTCTGACGCCGATCAGGCGCCGCTTCCGTTGGATGCTACCCGCGTCGCCGATCCGTTCAGGCGCGGCACGACGACCAGGCGCTTGATCTTGCCCTTCTTGTAGGCGGCGAGGAAGCGCGCATAGTCCTTGAAGGCAACGCAGCCGCTGGACTGTCCGTAGCGGCCGCGAAGCAGGTAGCTATGGGCCAGGAAGCCGTCGCGATTGTATTTGTTGCGGCCATCGACCGGGGTGAGGCGCAACGCCTCGACACCGTGGAAGCGCGACTCGCGCAGCGACAGATTGTAGGTGTTGGGCGGCGTCGGCCCACGGTTCTTCTGGTTGACATAGCGCGGCTGGTCCGTCATGGCGCCGACGCCCGAATGCGCTTCGAGCCTCTCGCCGTCCGGCATGTAAACCATGCCGGCGCTGATGTCATAGACGGCAACGCCGTGTCCGGCACCGCTTCCGGCGCTCGGCCCATTGAACAGGTTTCTGAACGCCTGGCCAAGGCCGCCCGAAGGCGTGTCCGGCTTGGCATAGGCCAGCACGTCGCCGCCTTGGCGGCCTTGCCTGGCCTGTTGGGCCGGCTTTGCCTGGGGCGCCGGCTTCTGCTGCGCGATCTTGGGCTGTGGAGCCGGCTTGTCCTGCTCCACGGCCTTGTCCTGTTCCACGACCTTGGGCTGCTGCGGCGCGTCATATTGCGGGCGACGGGTCGGCAGCGGCACGTCGTCGGTGAGCGCGTCCGGCAGTGAGGCGGCGTCGCCGGGCTGCGCCTTTTGGGTCTCGACAGGCGCGACCGCGACATCGGCCGAGGCGCCGGTCATCGGCAGCGGTGAGGCGAAGGCTTCGTCCTCGACCGGCATCGACTGAACGAGGGCGAGCGCCAGCTGCGCGTTGTCAGGCGTCTCCGGCTGGGCAAAACCCGTCGGGGCCGGCGCGGTCTGCACGACAACGGAGCCGGTGCCGGCTCGGGCGAAGCGTTCCGCCGCGGGCGGTGGAATGTCGTCCGACAGGCTGGCCACGACCTGGACGGACGGCACCAGCGACGCCTGGGTAATCTGGGCCCCGATGCTGGAAATCACCGGGCGTGCGTCGGCCGTGGCGACAGGCTTGCCGGTGCCGGCAAAGGCGGCCGCGAGCTTGGTCGGCGACAGCGATGCTTCCATGCGTTCGAAGCGCTCCTGCGCCTTCGACTTCAAGACAGCCGGCTTTGCCGATGCCACGAGGCGTGCGGATTTCTCCGCGTGGGGGCTCACCCTGGCCAGCTTGAAACAGCTGGCGCCGCATTGCACGGCATGATCATGCAGGGCCTGTGCGCCGCCATGGGCATTGGCCAGCACGAACGGCGCCGAGGATGTCAGGAAACGTTGTTTCAGCGGATCGGCCAGCGCCAGCGAGCCCGGCATGGACAGCGTCTGCGGCAGGCCGCCCGACGTCGCCGACAGCGAGGCGCCGACCGAACTGAGGCCGGCCATGGTGCCGATCAGCCAAAGGCCCACGGCAGCGCTGACGCCGGGCACGGCGACCCAGCGGACGATCCGTTCAGGGGTGAAGGATGAGGAACGTGGAGCGTCGCAGGCATTCTCGCCCTCCCAACGCGTGTCCCCGACAATGTTTCTACTCAAGAACGCCATGCCACCAATCTTGCTCCAATCGGCTCCCACGTCCGCGGCTGTGATAGCCGCGACGACCATTCTGTGAGTGATCCCAGGTGGTCCCCGACGCGTTTTCCGCGCCTGTCGTTAGTTGCCGATTGCTTCAAAATATGGACAAAGTTGGTTAACCAATCCCTCTCAAAACCAACAGAGAGACGTGGACTTTGTGCCGAAAAAGGCTTGTCCACGACCATGCACGCGGTATTGCAGCCCTTCCAATCCTGTTTTGCTGCCCGTTTTTGTCCGGCAAGTCAAGCAAAACAGCCCTCGCTAATTTGTGCGGGTGGCTGTTCGGCCGGTCATGCCACGATGGCGGGCGCTCGTTGCGTGGCGTCGGGAAGGCCTTGGGCACCGTCAAAAACTGTTGCCCGCCTGCCACAAATTCTTGGCCCGGACGACTGTCTCGCGACGGCCATTGACTCGGTTTGGGAGCCGGTGCACTCCGGTCAAGTGCTTGGTTTGGAGTGGCAAAGGCCACTTTGGAGGCTTTTCCATGAAGCGTCGGGACTTCTTGGCGCTGTCGGCGGGTGCTGCGGCGTTTTCCATTATTCCTGCCACCGTCAGGGCCAATGTACCGGTGCCCTACGACCGCAACGCCGAAGTGCCGTTCAAGGACAAAAAGTCGTTCATCGACTGGATGGTGGCCAATCGCGGCGAGGATCCGAAGTTCCTGGCCGAGCGGTTCGATCGCTTCCAGATCATGGTCTACAACAAGGACGTGCTGGACGACCGCAACAAGCGCGCCTTCCTCCTGACGCCTCGCGAAGAATTCGTGCTGCCCCAGAATCTGGGCCGCGCCTATGACCATGCCTTCCTCGACATCGGCTATGGCGTGACCATTTCGGGTCCGCATTTGGTCGGGCGCATGACGACATCCATAGACGTGCAGTTCGGCGAAGCCGTGCTCGAGGTCGGCACCGGCTCGGGCTACCAGTCGGCGTATCTCGCCAACCTCACCGACAAGGTGCACACGATAGAGATCATCAACCCGCTGGCGCAGCGCACCCGCCGCACCTACGACGCGCTGATCGAGCGCGGCTACAGCGAGTTCGGCTCCGTCACCAGCCGCAACGCCGACGGATATTATGGCTGGGAAAGCGTTGGCCCGTTCGACAAGATCATCGTCACCTGCGGCATCGACCACATCCCGCCATCGCTGCTGCAGCAGCTCAAGCCGAATGGCGTGATGGTCATTCCGGTCGGTCCGCCGGGCGCCCAGCACGTGCTCAAGGTGATCAAGCAGCAGCTTGCCGACAGCACCTTCAACATCGTCCGCTCGGACATCTACAATGGCAAGGTGGTACCGTTCGTGCCGTTCACGAAGCTCGAAGGCGACCAGATCGTCGGCACGCACAACGCCTGAGCATTGCCGCATCAAGGGACCTGAATGGCAGCCGTCATATCGAATTCCCGCCCGGCTCTTCCTTCCCTGAAGGCCGTTCCTCCGCTCGAGGCGCCTCGGCTCGCGCACTATCTCGCGGTCGGGCTGATAGCCGGAGCCATCATCGCATTGCAGATAGCGGTGATGCGGGTGTTCGCCGTCGGCAGCTGGTCGCATTTCGGCTCGCTGGTGGTCAGCCTCGCAATGCTCGGCTTCTCGCTGTCCAGCGTCGTCATCTTCGCCGGCAAGGGCTGGTTCGACCGCCACTGGCAAGGTGCGGCCACCGCCGCCCTGCTGCTGATCGGCCCGCTTGCCGTCGGCTCCAACCTCGTCGCCCAGACGGTGCCGTTCAACGCCATCTTCCTGGTCTCCGACCCCGAACAGAAATGGCGGCTGCTGGCCAATTTCCTGCTCTATCTCCTGCCCTTCCTGGCCGGTGCGTTCTTTCTCGGCATCGTCTTCCTGAAGAGCCGCACCGCCTTCGGCCGCGTCTATTTCGCCGACCTCACCGGTTCGGGTCTCGCCGGCCTCGTCGTGCTGGTGTCGATGTATCTGTTTTCGCCGGAAACCATCATCGTCGTGCCGCTGCTGTTGTGGGCCGCCGGTTCGCTGCTGTGGTTCGCCGCTTTCGGCGCCTGGAAGAGCGTCGTTGCCGGCGTGGTCGTGGCAGTGCTGTCGATATCGGGCTACCTGATGCTGCCCGGCCTGCTCGGCATACAAGACATCGCGGTGTCGCAATACAAGGGCGTCGCCTACGCCCGCAACTTCCCGGACGGCAAGCGCATCTACCGCAGCGTCTCGCCGTTCGGCGACCTGCAGGTCTATGCCAGCTCCTACATGCATTTCGCGCCGGGCCTGAGCGACAACGCAGCCTTCGGCATGCCCGAGGTGCCGGCCAACACCTATGTCGGCATGTATCGCGACGGCGACGGGCCGGAAGGCATCATGCGCAACCTGGCACCGGCGGAGCAGGTCTATTTCCGCTACCTGCCGATGCACTATCCCTATGTCATCAAGGACAAGCCGAAAACCTTCGTCGTGCAGTTCGGCGGCGGCATCTCCACGCAGGCCGCGCTCAATGCCGGCTCGAACTCGGTGACCGTCGCCGAGAGCAACCCGATGACGTTGCGGGCGTTCCGCGATCCGGTGCTCAGGGATGTCACCGGCGATATCCTGGCCGATCCGCGGCTCAAGGTGATCGACTATGACGGGCGCCTGTTCCTCGCCAACACCGCCGAGCGGTACGACGTCATCGACCTCAGCCTCGCCGACAGTGTCGGCCTGTCCAATCCAGGCGGTTTCGCCATCTCGGAGAAGTACGCCTACACGCACGAGGCGATGCTGAGCTACATGCACGCGCTGGCCGATGGCGGCGTGCTGTCGGTGACCTTGTGGAACAAGGAAGAGCCGCCGAAATCGGTGCTGAAGCTCTATGCTACCATCGCCGAAGCGGCCAGGACATTCGATCCGCAGGGCGCGGCCAACGACGTCTTCGCGGTGTCGAGCTATCTCTCGACGACGACGGTGCTGTTCAAGCGCGGCGGCTTCACCGAGACCGAAATCAAGACGTTGCGCGACTACACCAGGTCGATGTCCTGGGAGGAAGTCTATTATCCGGGCATGGTCTATGACGGCTCGGGCGCGCAAAAGGTGCTCGATGATTACCGCGCCTCGATCTTCGGCAGCGGACAGGACGCGACGCTGACGCAGCCCGCCGCCGATGCGACAGCACCCGCCGACCCGACGGCGCTTGCCAATCCCGACTGCGACCCGACGGCGCCTGCCGATCCGACGCTCGATGCCTGTGCGGGAGCCGGCGGCGATGCCGGTCCGCAGGTCCTGCCGGCGACGGAACTGCAGCGCATGACATGGCATGCGCTTTTGACCGGCGGCTGGGAAAAGCTCGCCGGCGATTATGTCTTCGACGCGCGTGCGCTCAGCAACGACCAGCCCTATTTCGCCGCCTATGTGAAGGTCGCCGACCTGCCGCGCACGCTGGACCGGCTCGACCTGTTCCAGGACGATTGGGGTTATCTCTTGATCTGGGCGACGCTCGGCATCGCCTGCCTCACGGCGGCGTCGCTGGTGCTTTTGCCGGTCATCTTCGGCTGGCGCATCGTGTTCTCGCGCTCGCGCGGCAAGCTCGGCACCATCCTCTATTTCGCCTGCCTCGGCCTCGGCTATATCATGGTCGAGGTTGGGCTGATCAGCCGCTTCACCGTCGCGCTCGCCAATCCGACGGTGTCGGCTTCGGTGCTGATCTCGTCGATGCTGGTGTTTTCCGGCCTGGGCAGCTTGTTTGCGGAGCGCATCTTCGACCGCGCCAGGACGCTGCTGCCGGTGGTTCTGCTGGCCGTCTGCGTGCTGCTGCTAGCCTACGGTTTCTATTTGTCACCGGTGCTCGACCGGATCGGCGCCTATCCCTATGCGGTGCGGCTGCTGCTCTGCTTCCTTTTGGTGTCGCCGCCGGCCTTCCTGATGGGCATGCCGATGGCCACCGCGATGACCTGGCTGGCGCGGCTCGGCAAGGAGCATCTGTTCGTGTGGGCGTGGGGCATCAATGGCTGTTTCTCGGTGATCGGCTCGGCCGCAGTGCCGATCGTCGCCACCAGTTTCGGTCTCAGCGCCGTGCTGCAATGGGCCGCGATCGCGTATCTCGTCGCCATCCCGGCGTTCTTTGCCGTGCTGTTGCCCTCGAAGGCGCCGGCTGTCCGGTTGGTGACGGCCTGATGGTCGACCGGCGCGCCGTCGTCGCCGCATTGCTGGCCACGGCGGCGTTTCCGATGGCAAGCCAGGGCGCGCGCTTGCACAAGGCGATATCCACCATCGTGCCGTTCAAGGCGTCACCCTTTCCCTATCGCGGAAAATTGCCCGACGGCTCGGGGCCGTTTCTGGACGTGACCGCCAACGGCAGGTTTGGCCACACCTCGCCGCGCGGCGGCATCTACTGGGAAGACGAGACCTATTCCGACCGCTCGACGCTGCTGGCCGTGCCGAAGGGGTTCGATCCGGCCAAATCGGCGGTGATCGTGGTGTTCTTCCACGGCAATGGCGCCACCTTGCAGCGCGACGTGGTCGGCCGCCAGCGGGTCGTCGCACAGGTTGAGGCGTCTGGCCTCAACGCCGTTGTGGTGGCGCCGCAATTCGCTAGCAACGCGCAGGACTCCAGCGCCGGCAATTTCTGGACGTCGGGCTATTTTGCTGGGTTCATGGCCGAGGCGGCGCAGGGGCTGGCCAAGCTGACCGGCGCCAAGGCGACGACATTCGAGGCCATGCCGGTGGTGCTGGTCGCCTATAGCGGCGGCTACAACCCGGCCGCCTTCGTGCTTGGGAACGGTGACATCAGCGGTCGCTTGCTCGGCGTCATCCTGCTCGACGCGGTGTTCGACGAGGCCGACATTTTCGCCAGTTGGATCACGCATCACCGCAAGAGTTTTTTCGTCAGCGCCTATGGCCGGTCCTCGGCCGCCGGCAATGCGGAGATCCGGCAGTTGCTGGCCAGCCAGGGCATCAACGCCAGTTCCGATCCGCCGCGCCGGCTCGAGGCTGGCGCCATCGCCTTCCTCGCCTCGGATGCCGCCCACGATACGTTCGTCACGCGGGCGTTCGTAAACGACCCGCTGCAGTGGTTGCTCGGCAGGCTGCACGGGTTCCCGCGTTAAGGCAGGCTCACGCGGGCAGGGCGCCATCGACACCGATGTCGGCGATACCAGCCAGTTCGGCGGCAACGGTGGCGGCACGGCGCGCCTTGGGACCATGCCGTGGCCAGACTAGCCGGCGCTTGATGGACAGCGCCGGCACGTCACGGGCGATCTCGACGAGATGGCCAGGCTCGAGATGGCGTCGCAACACCAGTTCGCTCGCCAGCAGCGCGCCCATGCCGGCGATCGCCGCTTGCGCCGCGACGATCGTCAACCCGAAACGCGGACCCTGGTCGATGGCTTTCGGCTGCCGGCCAGCAGCCGCGAACCAGTCACGCCAGGAGGGATAGACGTCGTCGCCCATCGTCGGGTCGATGTGCAGCAGCGGCATCCTGTCCAGCACCTCGGCCGCATCCGGCCTGACATGGCCGGGAACCAAGGTGGGCGCGCAGGCCGGGATCACCCGTTCGGTGAACAGGTCGAGCGATGCGAGGTCCGGTGCGGCACCCCGGCGATAGCTGATGGCGAGGTTGACGCCTTCCTCCTGCATGGCATCGTGCGCGACGGAGGCGACGATGCGGACATCCAGCCTGCCCAGTGTTGCCCGCACCTTGTTGAGCCGGGGTGCCAGCCAGAGCGAGGCGAAGGACGGATCGGCCGCGATGGTGAAGGTCTCGGCCCGCCGTTCGAAGCGCAGCCGCCGCATGCCGGAGGCGAGCGCGTCGAAGCCGCGGTCGATGTCGGGCAATGCGGCCTCGGCAGCGCGGGTCAGGGCAATGCCGTTGCCCTCGCGCCGGACCAGCTTGACGCCGAGCCGCTCTTCCAACTGCCGGATCTGGTGGCCGATGGCGCCGGGCGTCACGCCCAACTCCTCGGCGGCGCGCGTCAGGCTGCCGGCCCTGGCGGCGGCCAGCAGTGCGCGCAATCCGGAGAGTGGCAAGTCCCGCAACGTCGTCATGTTCTGAATTTATCTCAAAAGTTGGAGAAAGGAACTCGTTTGAAAGGCGGTTTTCCTTTGCCTAGGCTGGTCGAAGAAATTCAAACCACAGGGGACACCAGATGCTCGACACGCCAAAGCATGCAAGCCAGCCAGGACATGCCGGCTCTCAAGCGATGCCGATCCGGGCCATGCGAGCCGAGGGTGCGCGGATCGCCATCGAACTGGCGGATGGCCGCGCTGCAACGCTCTCGACGCGCTGGCTGCGGCTTGCCTGCGAATGCGAGCAATGTGGCGACACCGCTTCGGGCAAGAGGTGGCTGACGCCGGCCGATGTCGGCAAGGCCGTCCGTGCCGAGAGTTTCGATGTATCGAGCCCCGGGCAGGTCACCGCGATCTGGCAGGATGGGCATGTCTCGCGCTACGATGCGGCTTTGCTCGCCGGCCATGCCGGCGGTCCAGGCCCGGTTCGGTTCCAGCCGCAACTGTGGAACAGCGATCTTACTGCCCGGCTCGGCCGCTTCGCCTTCGACGCGGTGGTGGCGGACGACGAAGCGCTGTTCCAGTCGCTGCGGGCGCTGAGGGATCACGGCATCGCCATGCTGACCGGGGTTCCGGCCGAGACGGAGGCGACGGCGCGGGTCGCCGGCCGCTACGGGCCAATTCGGGAGACCAGCTACGGCAAGGTGTTCGATCTCATCTCGCGGCCGGATGCGCGGGTGGCGGGCGAGACGGCGCGGGCGCAGATCCCGCACACGGACGAGCCGTTCCGCTATGCACCGCCAGGCTTCATTTTCTTCCACGCCATCCGCACCGGTGCGGGCACCGGCGGCACGTCACTGATGGTCGACGGTTTTCATATCGCCGAACTGATGCGAAACAGGACGCCCGGCCTGTTCGAGCTGTTGACGCGGCATGGCGTCACCTTTCATCGCGAGCACGCCGGCGAGGTGTTCTTCAGCGCCGAGGCGCATGTCATCAGCCTCGACGCGGCAGGCGCGGTTACCGGCATCCGCTACAATGACCGCTGCCTGGCGCCGCAATGGGCGCCTGAAGACCGCATCGACGGCCTGATCGAGGCATTGGCCGAACTGACACGGCTGATCTGCGATCCACAAAACCAGTTCCAGCACCAGTTGCAGCCGGGCGAAGTGCTGGTCTTCGACAACCAGCGCGTCCTGCATGGCCGCAGCGCCTTCGATCCGGCCCTTGCCATGCGGCATCTCAGAAGCTGCAATATAGACCGCGACGGCGTGCACAGCGCATTTCGCTCGCTGGCCCGACGGTTCGCGCCGGAGGAGGCCGAGGCGGTGCTGTATCAGGGGGCAATTTTCTGAGAGCCACGGGACAGGATTTCCTCGCCTCCGCTTTGCGCTGCGGCATGCAGCTTGGCGCATGCATTGTCTTATGCTGCGCTGGTCGACCCCCACTCCGTCTCGGCTTCGCCGAGCCACCTGCGGGGCGAGCCACGGGTCTCGCCCGTCCTTCGGACCCCCCGATCGACGGGGTAGAGGAAGGCGCCAAGTTCTTTGCCGTTAACGCTCGTCCAGCAACGCTCCCTTCCTTTCCCTCCGGAGGGGGGAAAGGTGGCGCTGCGAAGCAGCGACGGATTTGGGGAACCACCTGGCAATCAAGCCTCGCGCCAATCGGTCCCGCCAGTCACAGAAGGTATGTGCATGGCATAGCCACTTTGCGGGGGGCGAGGAACCCAAGTTCCGTTAAGCCGTCAATTGAACCACAGCGCGAACGTCAAAAATCCACCGCCGCCGAACTGACGCTGGATCTGGTCGAAATCCTCGCTGGTCAGGATCTTGCCGGTCTCCAGGTAGGGAGCGATGCCTGGGCCGGTGATCGACAGCACGAGGTCGAAGGGCTTCGGCTCGTCGAAGAAGCGCTTCATGTTGATGCCCTTGCCGGTGATGCGGAAATGCGGCAGCAGCGCCCGGCCTTCGAGCAGGTCCTCGGCCATGGTCAAGGTGGCGAGCCATGCCTGCACCTGCTCCTCGCCGACTTCGAGACCGGTGAGCGGGTTCTCGCCCTTCTGCTGCGGGCCGGGCAGCCATTCGCGGTCATTGTCTTTCTCGGCGCGGATCGCCCTCCAGTCCTCGCGCGACAGGCGGATCATTTCGAGCAGCTCCTGGCGTGCGGCCTTGCGGCGCTCCGGCTCGACCACTGGCCAGTTGATCATATGCACCATCGAGATGAAATCGGCGATGCGCCATTCCGACGAGAAGATGCTCGAGCCCATCTCGCTGGGCGGGGGCACGAGAATATCCTGCAGCGGCAGCTTGGCGCGCGGGAACAGCATGTGGAAGGAGCCGTCGAAGGTGCCCTTGAAATCATGCGCCAGCCAGAAATCGGCCTGCGCCATCAGGAACTCGGCATAGCCCTGGAGCCAGTAACCGTCGGCGCGGTCGAAGCGGAAGGTCAGCGTGGGTGCGGCGTCGCCCTGCTGGATGCTGCCGTGCGACAGCGCGGCCATGATGGCCACCATGCTTTCATCAGGCGCGATCGTGCCGTCCTCGTTGAGGTCGATGCCGACATGGGTGAGGTCGATGACCATGCCGATATCGGCATCGGCGGGGACCGAGCCCAATGTCGTGGCCGATTTTTCCAGACGGTCGCGGAAGGCGACCAGTATGGCGCGGAACTCTTCATAGGTCAGTGGCTCAGGGTTGGGATTGGGCGGCACCGGCAGTTGCATCAGCGGCAGCATGAAGGATTGCGGGCTTTCGAAGCCATGGCGGTGCAGGCCGCTGGCCAGGAGTTCCAACGCCGTGAAGAACTCGCCGGCGCCGGCTGCATAGGCCGATGCCGGGTCCTTCGGCGCGGCGGCCTCCAGCGTCGACAATGTGCCATCGCGCGCGGCCACGGTCTTGGCCTCGAACAGCGCGGTTGCCGCTTCGGGCATGGCGGCGCCGGCCGAAGACAAGCTGGCGAAGGATAGGGGGAGAAGCACCATGAAGGCGGCTGCCAGCAGGCTTGCTATTCGTGTCATTTTTTCCCTCCCATGTAGCGTTGCGGGCGACCATACACGAATGTCGGCCTCTGCGCTTCAACCTGTCCGGCGGACGGTCTACACAGGGCAAACGATTGGGCTTTGCGTGTCGAACTATCCGCTCTCCTACAAGCTGTCCTGGCTGCCGCGTTTCCTGAAGCCGTCGCTCGGCGGCGATGCCGGCGGGTTTGCGCCTGCGGCTGCAACGTTGGTGGACCCGCCACCGAAGCGGACTGTGCGGCTGGCCTTCATCGGCGATATCTCGGCAGTGGCCAATCGCAGCGCGCCGGACTGCGACCCGGCGATCAAGGCGCTGCTAGGTGCCGCCGATCTGGTGATCGGCAATTGCGAAAGCCCTGTCGTGGACAGGCCCAGTGCCGTTCTGGGCACCAAGCTCGGCACGCATCATGCGATGAGCGAGCGATTTCTGGCCGAGGCGCTGTCTTCGGTCGGTATCGCCCGCGAAAAACTGGTGCTGTCGCTGGCAAACAATCATGTGCTTGACCAGGGCGTCTCCGGCTTCGACGATACGGTGGCGGCGCTGAAGCGGCTCGGTATCCGCACCATCGGCCTGGCGGCCAATGGCCCGGTGCAGCCTGTCGAAGCCGGACCGCTGACCGTCGGCCTTGCCGCCTTCACGCTGTGGCGCAATGCGGGCGAAGACCTGTTCGCCGGCCGCGTGTCGATGGGCAGCGACCCGACAGGCTGGCTGCGTGACGGCTGCGATCTTCTTTGCGCCGTGCCGCATTGGGACTGGGAGTTCCGCCACTTTCCACGCGCCGAAACGCGAGCGCTGGCCAAGCGCCTGGCCGGGCAAGGCGTCGGCCTGATCGCAGG
Organism: Mesorhizobium sp. B1-1-7; assembly: GCF_006442705.1. NCBI lineage: Bacteria > Pseudomonadati > Pseudomonadota > Alphaproteobacteria > Hyphomicrobiales > Phyllobacteriaceae > Mesorhizobium > Mesorhizobium sp. B1-1-7. The sequence continues at coordinate 25,683 of NZ_VFWQ01000005.1, forward strand.
CCATCACGCTCATGTCGTGCAGCCGGTGGAACGGATCGGGAAGACGGTCGTCGCTTATGGGCTTGGCGATTTCCTCGGCACCGCCCTTGTCCACCAGCCATGGCCGGGGCGCATTGGCGGGATTTTCGTCGTCGATGTCGGTGCCGATGCCGGGACGCGTGGGATGGTTGCGGCCTACCGGCTGCATCCCTTTGTGCGGCTGCGGAGCGGAGATCATGAGCGGCTGGTGCCGGTGGAGGGGTTGGAGGGGGCGATGAGGGAAAGGGTCGAACGGCGGCTGGGCGTGATCTTCCCTTCTCCCCTTGTGGGAGAAGGTGGCCGCGAAGCGGCCGGATGAGGGGTGCTCCAGGGAACGCCAGCGTCTCACTCCGCTGGGGCACCCCTCATCCGTCTCGGCGCTGTCGCGCCGATCCACCTTCTCCCGCAAGGGGAGAAGGGAAGATCGCGCTTGCTGCCTCCGGCTGGCGACTTTCTCGCAAAACCAGCTATCATCAGCTCATCGAGGCTTGCGGGGGGTGGCGGTGGAAACAGCGGATTTCATGCCTGGTGAGGCGGCCACCGCCGCCATCCGGAAAGACATCGAGAGCTACGAGGCTGCGCGGGCCTCGGTGGCGCGGCAGGTGCGCTGGCGGGTGCCGGTGTTCGTCGGTCTGGTGGTGGTCGCCGTGGTGGTGCTCACCTGGCTGTTCAACAAGGTCGCCGACCCAAACGAGCAGTGGTTCTCGCTGCCGCATGTGTTCCTCTATGTCCTCGGCTTCGCGGCCTCGATCCTGCTCTACTTCCAGGCCATGAAGCCCGCCGCCCGGCTGCAGCAATCGTTCCGCCAAACGCTGCTGCCCATCATCTTCGGCTTCATCCGCGATGTGCGCTACCAGCATGGCGGCAGGCCGAATTCCTTCGACCGACTGCCGCGCGAGGCGGTCGGGCCGTTCAACCGGCAAGCGTTCGACGATGTCGTTTCGGGCCGCTACGAGGAGTTTCCGTTCGAGCTCTACGAAGCGGAATTGCGGGAAGGGACGGGCAAGGGCTCATCGACGGCCTTCAAGGGCGTCATCGTCGCCTTCGAGGCCATCGAGCCGTTCCCGGGAATCCTGGTGGCGACGCGGCGCACCAATGCGGTCATCGGCTTCTTCCGCGGCATGTTCACAACCAGGATGCAGGAGCTGTCGTCGGGTGAGCCCCTGCTCGACGCGGCTTACGAATTCCGCACCGACAATGTCGAGGCGGCGCGGCCGCTGGTGACCGGCCGGCTGGCGCAGGCGCTGAAATGGCTCGGCGAAACCTGGCCGGACGATCCGGCCCGCGTCGCGCTCAATGGCGGCGACGGTTTCCTGCTGTTGCCGCAAGCGAAGAACTTCTTCGAGCTGCCGGACATTTCGGTGCCGCTCGATTACACCAGGCACGTCGCGCCGATGATATCGGATATGGGCGCCATGCTGGCAACGGCAGCGCTGGTGCGCAAGATCGGGGCGAAGGACCCGGCGGGTTAGCCGAGCTTGGCCGTCAGCAATCGAAGCCGTATTTGTCGCGCATGGTGTCCACCTCTTCCTTCGACATCTTCTTGAACATCACGCAGACGGTGAAGCTGCCGACCTGCCGTCCATCGCGGGTATAGCCCCAATCTGAAATATCGTCCCGGGTGAATTCGATGTTCTGGCCGAGGACGACGTTGCGCACTTGTTCCGGCTGGTTCGCCAATATGCCGACAAAGCCGGTTTCGGTGCGCCGGAACGGGATGACCCAGAAGTGCTCGGTGACGTTCCCGTCGCGCACCTTGACCTTCAATTTGAACCTCTCCGTGCCGGAGGGAGGAGCCTCGGCCAAGGCCAGGAATTCATCGAGGCTGGTGAGCGCCTGCGCGGTCGCGGCGGCCATTTCGGGGTCGTCCTTGGTAAAGATAATCGTCTTGTCGTCACCCGGGTCCACGTCCTGCGCACAGGCGGATCCAGGCCCAAGCGCCAGCATCAGCGATATTATGGTCCGGAATACAAACTTCATGGAATGACGTCCCCCTCTGGCTGCCTATACTCTCGTGCATTCGTTTCGAATTTGCAACCATAGCGCGTATCCCCGGTGTCGCCGCTATGGTTTTTGCCGAACCGCCGCGCTATCCCTTGGCCAACGGGGGATATTCATGGCCGAGCACCAAAAAGGGTTTCGCCTGTCGCGGCGGCTGCTGCTGGGTGCGGCGGTGGTCGGCGGCGCGGTGCTGTGGGGCGGAACCACCATGGCGCGGCTTGCGCGCGGGCCCTCCGGGCCGAAGAATGCCGGCCGCATCGCAGATGTCGACGGCATTGCCCTGCCGCTGAAGCCGCTCGGGAACGCACCGGTCTTCGATCCCGCGCTGCCCTGGTCGGCCAAGGGCGGCGACATCAACGATGCCAGCGGCCTGTCGAGGACGCCCGTTTATGGCGTGGTCGAGGTCGGCGAGGAGGATCATATCGCAAGGGCGTTGGCCTTCGCCCGCGCCAACGGGCTGAAAGTCTCGCTGGCCGCAATCCGTCACTCGATGGGCGGCCATGCCTTCGACGACAACGCGCTGGTGCTCGACCTCAGAAAGTTCAACAAGGTGACCGTCGACGCGGCGGCCAAGACCATGACGGTGCAGCCGGGCGCGCGCTGGCACGACATCCAGAACATGCTGCATCCGCGCTTCGCGGTGAAGTCTATGCAGTCGACCGACATCTTCTCCGTCGGCGGTTCGCTGTCCGTCAACGCGCATGGCATGGACCACCAGGCGGGCTCGGTTGCCGGTTCGATCCGCTCGATGCGGGTGATGCTGGCCGACGGGTCGGTGACCACCTGCTCTCCGAGCGAGAACAGCGGGCTGTTTCGCCATGTCGTCGGCGGTTACGGCCTGTTCGGCGTGGTGCTGGAGGCGACGCTCGATATCGTCGACAATGCCGTCTACCGGACCTCGCGCGAAATCATCAAATCCGACGACTTTCCGAAATTCTTTGCCGAGGTGCTGGAGCCGAACAGGGGGATCGGCCTGTTTTACGGCCATCTGTCGACGGCGCCGGGCAATTTCCTCGAGGACATGATCGTCTATCGCTACGACAAGGTGGCCGAGCAGCCGCCGGCCGATCAGCCCGAGATCGGCGAGCCGGAGGGTGTCGGGCTGAAGCGGGTGATCATGAACCTGGCCAAGAAGGGCAGCCTGTTCCAGGAGCTGAAATGGTTCACCGAAAAGACGCTGGAGCCGAAATTCGAGAGCTGCACGGTGGCGCGCACGGCTGCGATGGCGCAGGGCGAGGCCTGCCTCGTCACCCGCAACAACCCGATGCACGATTCGGTGCCCTATCTCTTCAACGATTTGGTGGATGAGACCGACATCCTGCACGAATATTTTATTCCACGCGCGGCGTATAATCCATTCATCGCCGAGGCCCGCGAGATCCTGCGCAACCAGAACCTGCCGGTGCTCAACGCGTCGGTGCGCATCGTCCACAAGGAGGATTTGGCGCTGACCTATGCGCCGGAGCCGGCCTATTCGCTGGTGCTCTACATCAACCAGCCGACCGATGCGGACGGCAACGCGAGAATGCGGGCGCTGACGCGGGCGCTGATCGACGTGACGATCCGGCATGGCGGGCGGTTCTTCCTGCCCTACCAGCTGCACTACACGGCCAGGGAGTTGCTGGCGTCGTACCCCGAGCTGCCGGCCTTTCTGGCGGCAAAGCGGCAATATGACCCGACGGAACTGTTTTGCTCGACCTTCTATCGGGCCATCAAGGCGCTGAGCGGGGTGGCGTAGACGTCAGGCGGAACTTCTTGTGAGGAAGGCGCCGGAGAGCGCGCGTTCGAGCCTACAGCCCCGTCGGCATCAGGCCGGTCAGCCAGTTCACCGAGCGTTTGGCCGCGCCCGCGGTCACTGATGCGGCGCGGCCGAGATCGGTCTTGACCACGGCGTAGCCGTTCTTGGTGCGGTAGAGCACGCCGGTGCCGCCATCGACCACCTGCTCATAGGCGACAGGCCGGGCGGCGGCCGCTTCCAGGGCCGTCGTCGGCGAGCCGACCGGAACGCTCGGCCGATGGCTGAGCTCGGGCGGCAGCGGGCTTTGGGTTTTGACGATCCTGCTGGCGGGCTTCAGTTCCGGGCGGGAGGCGGTGGCCGCCAGTTGCGAGGAGGACGACGAACCCTTCGTGCGGCAGATGCCGGAGACGAGCGGATAGTTGAAATTGCGCTCATGCAGGATCTGGCTCTTCATCGCGGATTCGCACTCGGCGATGGTTGACCACTTGGCCGGCGTCTCGCCGATATACTCGCACAGCTTGGCGTCGCAGTCGCAGCCGACGATGGTCATGGCGACAAGGGCGGTCTTGATCACGGTCTTGTCCCTTCGAGATGCCCTCCCGGCAGCCGGTTCAGGTGCATGTCACGGTCCCAAACCGGTTTCCGCTTTGGGCAACATGGAAGCGTTCCATCGCGCGCGAACAAGGCGGGATTTGGCCGCGATTGTGGAATGAGCGTGGCGTGGTGTCCGAAAGATCAACCGGGTGTCGATTCTGCAACATCGACGCGGTTCCCCGCCGCCCGGCCGTCGTCTCCTGTCAGTAGTCGTAGACGTGTTCGAGTTTCGCGCCGGCCTTGATCAGTGACGGCAGCACAAGGTGCAGCTTGCGCACGGCGACGACCATGCCGGTGCGGCGCGTCGAGGGATCGGCCGGCAGCGGGTAGCTGAACAGGATGCGCATGCCTTCGGGAACGGCGATCGCATCCGTCGACAGCGTGGTGACCATGATCTCGTCATTGCCGCCGATCTCGACGAAGGAGACGCCCTTGTCGATCAGGCGCGGGATCATGTCGGTGAACACCTGATAGCGCTTGGTGACGAAGACGGTGCCGTCAATGCCGTAGTCACGTTCCAGCAAGGTGTCTGGCTCATTGCGTGTCGCTTCGCCGACCGGCCCCTTGGCCCAGACGTGGATGTCGAGCAAGGCCGGGTCGGAGGTCGCGGCAAGCGCCTTGGTGATCAGGTCGGCATAGCCCTGCTTGATGGTGTCGGCGAGACCGAAGGCGAGCTTGCGTTCGCTGGTGCGGATAGAACTGTCGCCCGGTGCCGGCTGCACGGCAAACAGGCCGGCGCGCTTCTGCGCATAGGGGAACTGGTACCACGGCACCTGGTCGAGGAAAGCGGCGTACTCGGCCGCCACCTTGGCCTGGTAGATGTCGGCGGCGGTGCGCTTGGCCGTCGTCGCCTCGGTGATGCGGCCGACCGTGTTCTCATAGGCCCATTGCAAAATGTGCTCGATCGAGTGGCTGGTGCCGATGATGACCAGCATCTGGTGGTTGGCATAGTTGAACTTGTAGGCAGAACCGGCGCGGATCACCATGGCGTAGTCCTGCCAGAAGCGGCCGACATAAGACCAGTAGGGGAAGCCGCTCGGCTGGTCCTTGGCGACGAAGCCGGCATATTCGCGCGCGGCATAGACGATCGCCCATTCCGGGTAGGTGAGGAAGGTCGATTCCTCCGGCCGCTGGTAGCCTGGGATCTCAGTGCGGACCTTGTCGGCCAGCGCCTTGGGCGGCGCGCCATCGGCGATGCCGGGCAGGGGCGTCTTGTCGAGCGACGGCGTCGTCAAGAAGCCATAGGCCAGCCCGACGATCGGGATCAGGATGATGGTGACGATCAGCCAGAGGATCGTCTTGACGACGCGCTTCAGCCAGCGGAACAGGAACATGGCTGGTCAGGCCGTGGCGAAGTGGTCGTAAATGCGCTTCGACAGCCAGAAGCCGACATAGACGGCGAAGCCGCCAATGACGAGGTGTGGCAGGTTGGCGAAGAAGCGGGCGGGGAATTCGATGTCGTTGAGGGAGCGGAAACCGTTGATGAAGATGCCGGCATCAAGGCAGCCGGAACCAGTGATCAGCCCGAGCACGCCGTCGAACAGATAGACCGAGCCGAACAGCCTGAAATAGAACACCGCCTGGCGGTGCGAGATGAAGGCGGCGGCCAGCGCCCAGACGCCGGAGAAGGCGTGCAGCAGGTCGTCGTACCATTGCAGCGAGAACAGGCCGAACAGATTGCCGTTTGCATCGTTGAAGGCCGGTATGTAGCCGATGGCGACGACGCCGAAGAACAGGAAAGCATAGGCAACGGCAAGCTTCTGGATCAGCGTCATGAAGTATCCCCACTTCTCCGAGCCCATTTTGCAGATGGACTCCGACGCTGGGATACTAACCGATTTTAGCGCGCGGTGAAGCGGCGCCCGCAAGATCATCGGCAAAGGATGTCGAAGAGGCGAAAAGGCAGTCGGCGCCGGGATTTCTCCCAGCGCCTCCCTGTCAGATCAGAACACGGTCGCGGCAGCAACTTCCGTAAAGTCGTCGCGCCATGCCGGCCTTGATTTTGACGGTCCTGCCAGAAGCCACCCAGAGGCAGCATCCGTTCCAGACCACGCCGGTCTCCACCCTTGCGAGCTTTGCCCTGCGTGCCATCGAAGGTTTTTGCCGTCCTTCATGGCAGCATCGGTCCGCCGTCGGCGTTGGCACGCTTTCCGCGGCCCCGTAGGTCTCGGCTTCCGTCCCTCGCACAGGCAAGCCTGTTCTTGGTCCGGGCCGTACGGGCCTCAGGAAATCCGCCTTTCACTTTCGCCTTTCGGCTTGATGATCGGTAGCCGCCTGAGATGAGTTGAACTTACGCCGGGTAATGGCCTTGGGGAATGGCCGTGGGCCTGTGGATAGCGGGATTATCGGGGACCGATGCCAAAAGCCCAGGAGTTTCAAGCTCGAACGCCTTAGACAGCCTGCCCCGCGCTTTTCGGAAGCCGTAGCCGAGCGCCCCTTGCTCTGCCGGCGCGCGCGGGCTTCAATGCTTGCAAAGGATCGGGCCGGCAAAAGATCGGGTCGGCAAAGGATCGGGCACACAGGCCCGGCGACGGGGGAGGGCGAGTATTTGAAAGTCGGGGTGGTGCTCAATCCGATTGCCGGCGGCGGCCGGCTGAAACGGCATTGGCCTCAAGTCGCCGCCTCGCTGAAGAAGCACTTCGGCGATTTCGAATTGCGCGAGACGCAGGCCGAGGGCGATGCCGAACGCCTGGCAATCGACCTTGCCGCCAGCGGTTTCGACCTGGTGATCGCAGCCGGTGGCGACGGTACGGCGAGCGAGGTGGCCGATGGCCTGCTGCAGGCGGCCGAAGAAGGCGGCCGCACAACCGAGCTTGGTCTGCTGCCATGCGGCACCGGCATCGATTTCGCGCGCGGGCTCGGCCTGCCGAAGCAGGTGGATGCGGCGCTGAAGCGGATCGCCGAAGCGAAGGGGCGCAAGGTCGATGCAGGGCGTATCGGCTACGTCGACGACCATGGCGCGCTGGCCAGCCGCCATTTCATCAACATCGCCAGTCTTGGCCTGTCCGGCGCCACCGATCGCGCCGTCAATGCCGACAAGCGCAAGGGCAAGATGTCGGCCAAGGCGCTGTTCCTGTGGCGCACCGTGGTCGAGTTCATCCGCTACCGCTTCCAGGATGTCAGGATCACCGTCGACGACGCCGCGCCGGTCGAGGCGCGCATGGCGCTGGTGGCGGTGGCCAACGGCAGATTCTTCGGCGGCGGCATGATGATCGCGCCGGATGCCGAACTGACCGATGGCGAGTTCGACATCGTCATCCTGCGCGCGGCGGGCAAGCTGAAGCTGATCTGGGACATCCGCCTGCTCTATGGCGGCAGGCACCGCAACCATCCGGCCATCACCATCCTGCGCGGCAAGAAAGTGGTTGTCGAACCGCTCGGCGATGGGACAGAAAACAACGCGCTGGTCGATATAGACGGCGAGTCGCCCGGGCGCATACCCGCGACTTTCGAGATGCTGCCGGGCGCGCTGACGCTCAGATATTGAATCAAGGCGCTGCGGGTTTGATTCAACTCCTTTCGAGAGTGAATCCGGCGATCAACTCAAGCTCATGAAATTGCTTTGGTTTTGGCCTCCAGGTCAAAGCTCCAGTCTGGCCGGAAAACCGGGTGCGCGCAGGTCGGTGCCGACGGCATCCTCGAGCAGTTTGACGATCTGGGTCGACCAGGCCCCGCCGCCATAGGCGGCCTTGCCCTGCTGAAAAAGCGCGTTGACGCGCGTGGCGAGGTCGAGCGGGACGCCGAAATCCTTGCCCATGCCCAGCGCAAAGCCGAGGTCCTTCAGCGCCAGGTCCATGGTGAAGCCGATGTCGTAGGAGCCGTTCAGGATGAGCTGGCTTTCGGTCTCGTGGACAAAGCTGTTGCCCGAGGACGCCACGATGGCGTGGTAGCTCTGGGCGAGGTCGAGGCCGCCTTGTTTGGCCAGCATCAGTGCCTCGCCGGCGGCGACGAGGTGGATGAACGCCAGCATGTTGGTGATCACCTTGATCACCGCCGCCGAGCCGATCGGCCCCATCAGGAACGACTTCGCGCACATTGCCTCGATCGCCGGTCGATGGCGCTCATAGAGGGCGGCGTCACCACCGACCAGCGCGGTGATCTTGCCGGCCGCCGCCAGATGAACGCCGCCGGTGACCGGGCACTCCAATGTCTCGATGCCCTTGGCCGAGGCGAGGCCGGCAAGGCGCAGAATCTCGTCGCGGCCGTTCGTCGACATCTCGATCCAGGTGCCACCCCTGGGCAGACCTTGCAATAACCCACCAGGCCCGGCCAACACTGCTTCGCTGACCTTGGGCGAGGGCAGGCAGGTTATGGCATTGCCGGCCTGCGCCGCCGCTTCGGCAGGGCTGCTGGCGGCGGTGGCACCGAGCGCTGTCAGGCGCTCGACGGCAGTAGGGTCACGGTCGAAGACGGTCACGGCAAAACCGTTGCGGATCAGGCTGGCAGCAAGATTGCCACCGAGATGACCGAGGCCGATGAAGGCGTAGCGTTCGCTCACGGCATCAGCGGCGTCTGCATCATCTGCAGATGCAGGTCCTTGCCGGTGTAGGGGTGCGCGTCGCAGACCGCCTCGTCGAGCTCGACGCCGAGGCCGGGCTCCTTCGAGGGGATGACATTGCCGTCCTGCCACTCGATCTTCTTCTTGAGCAGCGTGGCATGAAAACCGTCCCATTGCTTCAGCGATTCCAGGATCAGGAAGTTGGGCAGCGTCACGGCCAGCTGGATGTTGGCAGCACCGACAATCGGGCCGCAATAGCAGTGCGGCGCGATCTGGATGTGATAGGCCTCGGCCATCGCGGCGATCTTCTTGGTTTCGAGAATGCCGCCGGAGCGGCCGAGATCCGGCTGCAGGATGGTCGCGGCGCGGTTCTCGATGACGCGGGCGAACTCGAACTTGGTCGTCAGCCGTTCGCCGGTGGCGATCGGGATCGAGGTGCCGCGGGCCACCTGTGCCATCACCTCGGGCATGTCGGGCGGCACCGGCTCCTCGAACCACAGCGGATCATAGGGTTCGATGGCGCGCGCCATGCGCAGCGCACCGGAGGCGGTGAACTGGCCATGCGTGCCGAACAAGATGTCGGCGCGGTTGCCGACCGCCTCGCGGATCGCCTTGATCATGCGGGTGGAGACATCGATGTCGATGAGGCGCGGCTGGTGGCCGTCGAAGGCGGTGTAGGGCCCGGCCGGATCGAGCTTGACCGCATTGAAGCCCTGCTCGACATATTCGAGCGCGCAGGCCGCGGCCAGGTCGGGGTCGTTATAGACGTTCTTGCCGTCCGGCGCGTCCTCGGAATGGACACTGCCGGTGTGCGGGTAGAGATAGGTGTAGGAGCGCAGCGTCTCGTGCACCTGGCCGCCGAGCAATTTGTAGACCGGCTTGTTGGCCTCCTTGCCGATAATGTCCCAGCAGGCCATTTCCAGGGCCGAGAAGCAGCCCATGCCGGACACGTCGGGGCGCTGGGTGAAGCCGGAGGAATAGGCGCGGCGGAAGAAATTCTCGATATCATGCGGATCGCGGCCAACGAGGTAGCGTTCGGCCATGTCTTCGACCATCCTCGCCGTGACATGGGCGGAGAAGGTGGCGTTGTAGGCCTCGCCATAACCGACCACGCCGCCATCGGTCGTGAGCTTGACGAAGATGAAGTACTTGCCGCCGATGCCGGGCGGCGGATTGCCGACAACCCAGGTCTTGACGTCGGTGATCTTCATTTGTGGTCCTCCAGAACCAGTTCTGCGCCCTTCCATCCGGTCACGATGGAGGCTGCATTGGTGTTGCCGGTGATGTTGTCGGGAAAGATCGAGGCGTCGATGACGCGCAAGCCTTCGATGCCGTGCACCTTGAGGCGCGGATCGACGACGGCGCGCGCGGGATCGGACCCCATGCGGCAGGTCGAAACCGGGTGATAGACGGTGCCCGAACGCTTCCTGAAATCCGTGATCAGGTCGGCGTCCGACTGGATCGACGGGCCTGGCAGAACCTCCTCGGCGATGATCTCGGCCATGGCCGGCATCGCGGCGATCTTGCGCACGAACTTCACCGCCGCCAGCATTTCGTCGACGTCGGCGTTGGTCGAATAGGCGTTGGCGACGATCTTCGGATAATCGAGCGGGTTGCTGGACCGGATCATGATCTCGCCGCGGCTCGACGGGCGGCAGTTGGACAGGCCGATGGAGAAGCCCGGCCAGGGATCGGGCGTCAGGATCGGACGCTCGCCGCCTTTCGGGATGACGGTCGAGAAAGCCTGGAAATAGAGCTGCATGTTGGGGCGCGAAAACGCGGGGTCGGTGCGGAAGAAACCGCCGGCATGGTTCATCGACAGCGACAGCGGGCCCGACCGCGTCAGGATATATTGCATGCCGACCAGGAGCTTGCCCCACCAGGGGCGCAGGATCTGGTTGAGCGTCGGCAGCTTGCCCTTGAACGTGTAGTTGATGCCGACATGGTCCTGCAGATTGGCGCCGACATTCTCGCTGGCGTGGACGACCGGGATGCCAAGACCACCAAGCAGCGCCGACGGGCCGACGCCGGACAGCTGCAGCAATTGGGGCGAGTTGATCGAACCGCTTGACAGGATGAGCTCGCGGCCGGCGCGCGCCGTCTTCGTCTCGCCGTTCTGCAGATACTCGATGCCGACCGCGCGCCTGCCTTCGAACAGCACCCGGGTCGCCAGTGCATTCATTTCGACGCGGACGTTTGCGCGTTTCATCGCCGGGCGCAGGAAAGCGCGCGCCGCCGACATGCGGCGGCCGTTCCTGGTCGATATCTGATAGATGCCGACGCCTTCCTGGGCAGCGCCGTTGAAATCGGGATTGAGCGGCAGGCCGGCTTGCTTGCCGGCCGCGAGATAGCGCTTGGTCAGCGGGTGGACGGTGTTTGAACAGTCGGTGATATGCAGCGGCCCGCCGGCGCCACGCCATGTGTCGGCGCCGGCCTCGTTGTCCTCGAGCGCCTTGAAGGCCGGCAGCAGATCGTCGTAGCCCCAGCCGGGATTGCCGGCGGCGCGCCAGTCGTCGAAATCCTCGCGCGCGCCCCGGATCCAGACCATGGCATTGATCGAGCTCGACCCGCCGAGCAGCTTGCCGCGCGGCCAGTGATCGACATTGCCGGCGAGGCCGGGATCGGCTTCGGCCTTGTAGTTCCAGTTGACCGCCGGATCGAAGAAGGTTTTGCCATAGCCGAGCGGCATCTGCACGTAGAAGCGGCGGTCGGTGCCGCCGGCCTCGAGCACCAGCACCGAGAAGCGGCCCGATGCCGACAGTTTGTCGGCAAGCACCGAACCGGCCGAGCCGGAGCCGACGATGATGAAATCATGGGTCTGCATGATGGGTGGGGCGGCTCCTGAAAACTGGCGCAGCCTAGACGGACCGGCTTCGCCGCGTCGCAGCGCCTTCCGGCATGCGTTGTGAAAAAAGCGACTGGAATGCCGGGTCGGAGTTGCGGAGAATACCGACAATCGCGCTTGATATGCATGGGGTCGGCAGCTTATGCGAGGGCATCAGCCAATCCGAGGAAGTCGGGAAATCATATGCGTATTCTATCGGATGCCTTCATTCCCGAACTGCCTGGTCACTACAAGGGCAAGGTGCGCGAGAATTACGACCTCGCCGACGGGCGGCGCATCATCATCGCCACCGACCGTCTCAGTGCCTTCGACATCATCCTGACCTCGATCCCGTTCAAGGGCGAGATCCTGACGCAGACGGCCCGCTACTGGTTCGAGGAAACCGCCGACATCTGTCCGAACCATGTGCTTGAATATCCCGATCCCAACGTCGTCGTGGGCACAAGGCTCGACATCCTGCCGGTCGAGATCGTCGTGCGCGGCTATCTCGCGGGGACCACCAGCACCTCGATCCTGACCCGCTATCGTCGCGGCGAACGCGACATGTACGGCATGCGCCTGCCGGACGGCCTGCGCGACAATGAGAAGCTGGCAGCGCCTGTCATCACGCCGACGAGCAAGGCGGCGCATGGCGGTCATGACGAGCCCCTGTCGAAAGCCGAGATCCTAGAACAAGGCCTGCTCACGCAGGCACAGTGGGACACCGTCTCGGATCATGCCTTGAAGCTGTTCGCCCGCGGCCAGGCGCGCGCCGCCGAGCGTGGGCTGATCCTCGCCGACACCAAATACGAATTCGGCACCGACAAGAACGGCACCATCATCCTGGCCGACGAAATCCATACGCCCGACAGCAGCCGGTACTGGATCGCGGCGAGCTACGAACAGGCCCTGGCCGACGGCACGCGGCCGGAAAGTTTCGACAAGGATTTCATCCGCTCATGGGTGGCGGCTCGCTGCGATCCCTACAAGGATCCTATTCCCAAAATACCGGACGAGATCGTCGAACAAGCCTCCAGGATCTATGCGCAGGCCTTTGAGGCGATCACGGGCAAGGAATTCGTGCCCGATGTGTCCAGGGATACGGTGCTGGACCGCATCCGCTCGAACCTGGCAGGTTATTTTTAAGAGGCGCCTCTCAGCTAGCGAATGGTCTTACGCAGCGCAGTCGACCCCACTCCGTCGAGCTTCGCTCGACACCTCTCCCCCGTTCGACAGGGTAGAGGAAGGCGTGAGCTTGGCCGGGCTGGTGCCTTCCTCTCCCTCCGGAGGCTACGCTATGCACACATCTTCTGTAATTGGCGTGACTGATCGGGCCGAGGCTTGATTGCCATGTGGTTCCCCCAATCCGTCGCTGCTTCGCAGCGCCACCTTTCCCCCCTCCGGAGGGAAAGGAAGGGAGCTTTGCTGGACGAGCGTTGACAGCAAAAAGCTTGGCGCCCTTCCTCTCCCCCGTCGATCGGGGGGTCCGAAGGACGGGCGAGACCCGTGGCTCGCCCCGGCAGGTGGCTCGGCGAAGCCGAGACGGAGTGGGGGTCGACCAGCGCAGGATTAAACAAAGCATGCGCCAAGCTGCCATGCGCGCTATGGTCAAAGACCAGCCGCCTGGAAATGCGTGCATGCCGTAGCCTCCGGAGGGGCGAGAGATGGCTCGGCGAAGCAGCGACGGAGTGGGGGAAGCCCGCTCCAAAACCCAAAGCCGCTGAAAATCAGGCACAACCGCGCGAATGCCAAGGTTAGCTTATAGCCCACGGCGGCGAGGAAACAGCAGCCGCAGCGCGTTGACCTGGTCCTGCGGCGGCGATACGGATCGATGGCCATCACCTCACAAGGATTCTGCCCATGGTGCAGTACGCGGACGGACGGCCGATCGGAGACCTGACGCTGCGCACGCTGGCCATGCCCTCGGACGCCAATGCCGCCGGCGATATTTTCGGCGGCTGGGTGATGGCGCAGATGGACCTTGCCTGCGGCATCCGCGCCGCCGAGCGCGCCAGGGGCCGCGTGGTGACGGCGGCGGTCAAGGAGATGTCCTTCGCCAAGCCGATGAAGATCGGCGACACGCTGTGCATCTACACCCATGTCGAGCGCGTCGGCCGCACCTCGATGACGCTCAAGGTCGAGGCCTGGGCACAGCGCTATCTCTCCGACTTGATGGAGAAGGTGACGCACGCCGATTTCGTGATGGTGGCGCTGGACGGCGAGGGCAAGCCGAAGGCCGTTCCGGCCGAGAGCTGACGAAAACCCGTTTGCCCACTCCGGGCAATTGTAACATCGCTCGTGCAGGCGATGCGCCGCGCGACATCCGATGGTTGCCTTCACGCCCGATACTGCAGGCGTTGGAGGAGAGACAATGCGTCAACACATGCTGAACGGCTGGCTCGCGGCAGCCCTTCTCGCGCTGACCTGCCTGCTCGGCGCAACGGCCTATGCCGAAGTCAAGCAAGCCCCTCCGCGCACCGCCTGCCTGCAAGGCAATGTCGACGTCAGGGCGTCGGCCACAACATGCGCGATCTGCGGGCAGGCGCATTGCGAAGGCATGGCGCCAAGATCCTGAATGATTACTTTGCCATTGCGGTTGTCGTCGGCAAGGCCGCGCCAGCTTAGGTGGTCTGAGGCGCCATAAGCCAAAGTTGCGAGACCTGGTTTAAGGAAGCGCCAGTCCGCTTGTCGTCAGGCGAGGCCGCTTACGACGAAACTCCGCACTCCTTGCCATGCAAGGGTCTCAGCCGTCCATACCGTCGAACTTTTCGCGCGCGACCCGGACGCGCTGCGTGTTCCTGCGTGCCCATTCGCCAAGCGCGCTGACCGGGATCAACAGTTCGTGACCGAGTTCGGTCAGTTCGTAATCGACCCGCGGTGGAATGGTCGGGAACACGGTGCGGGTGACGAAGCCGTCGCGTTCCAGGCCGCGCAAGGTGGTGGTCAGCATCTTCTGCGAGATGCCGCCGACGGCGGCGCGCAACTCGTTGAAACGCAGCGGTCCGCCGCCAAGCTTGCCGACCACGAGCACCGTCCATTTGTCGCCGACGCGTTGCAGGATTTCCGAGACGGCGCGGCAGTCCTCGGTGTTGTGTGGGTGCCTTAGTAACAAAACGGTGCCTCCTTGCGTCACCAGCTGACAGTATCTCATATAGCGCCGGTATCTAAATGATACCAGCTTTACTGGAATGGAGAGCCCCTCATGTCAAAGCCGAAAATCGCCATCGTCATCGGTTCGACGCGCGCCGCGCGCTTCGCCGATGTGCCCACTCAATGGATCGCCAAGATCGCCAAATCGCATGCCGACATCGATGTCGAAATCGTCGACCTGCGCGACTTCCCGCTGCCCTTCTTCGACGAGGTCGCTTCGTCCGCCTGGGTGCCGTCGACCAACGAGGTGGCGCAGCGCTGGCAGAAGAAGGTCGCCGAATATGACGGCTTCATCTTCACCGCGGCCGAATACAATCACGGCCCGACGGCCGTGCTGAAGAACGCCATCGACTACGCTGCCAACGAATGGAACAAGAAGCCGGCTGGCTTCGTCGGCTACGGTGGCGTCGGCGGCGCCCGCGCCGTCGAGCAGCTGCGCATGCACGCCGTCGAATTGCAGATGGCGCCGGTCAAGTCCGCCGTCCACATCGTCTGGGCCGATTTCCTCGCCGTTCGCCAGGGCGAGAAGAAGCTCGAGGAGCTTGAGCATCTAAACCAGGCGGCCACCGCCCTGGTCAATGATGTCGCCTGGTGGGCGAAGGCGCTGAAGAAGGCACGCGATGCCGACGTGGTCGACGAGGAAATCAAGGCGGCCTGATCGCCGGTCGAATTATCCTCCCAGGGATACGGGGCGGCGCTTGCGCCGCCCTTTTCAATTATAGCGGCTCAAATCGAAAGCTGCCGCCAGATCGGATGACACGGCCTATGCCGGGCGAGTCCAGATGCGCGCCCGCAACGAAACAATGATCGTCCGCCGCAAGCGCCAGCAGCCGCAACCGGCTCTCGCGCGCCTGGTCCTGATCGTCGTCGAACTCCCACGTCACCTCAGGCCGATCGAACTGAAGCGATGGGACGTGAACGGTATCGCCCCAGATCAAAATGCGCTCGCCGCCGCTCGAAACGCGAAAGCAGCTGTGACCGACCTCGTGGCCATGAGCGCCGATAATTTCAACATGGGTATCGAGACGGTCTCCGGCTTCGAATGGTTCCGCCATGCCATGAAACCGTTCGAGCCGCGCTTCGGCGCGAAACAGGCCGAGTTCCTGCCTCGGAACGAGCAGGCGCGCCAGGCGCGGGAAAGCATCCCGGCCGTCCGCAAGCACAAGGCCATGGATGTGGTCGAGATGCGTGTGGGTGAAGCAGACGGCGCGGATTCGTCCGACATCGATGCCGGCCTCGTCCAGCGCCTGGGGAAGCCGGCCCATGGTGGGGTACCATGCGTTCGAAGCGCCAGTGTCGATCAACATGATCTCATGTCCATCGTCGATCGCGAAGGCATTGACGGAAAGCCTGAGTTGACCACCGACCAGCGTGACTTGTTCCGGCAATTCGTCGCCAAATGGCTCGTCGCCGTTTTGCCGAAGCCGCCTGATCGGCATGTCGACATAGCCATCGCGCAGGGCGGTGATGCGCAGGTCACCCAGAGTGTAGGTCGAATGAAGTTCGCCCGAAGCCATGCGGTGCATTTTTTGCCGATCCGTTCTGAAGATGTCAGTCAGTCTGCGATGGGCAGCCAGCGTCGGCAACCCGCCCTGTCGATTCGATCTATGCCATGTATGCGTGCCGCGCCTGCCGTGGCCGGATGATGCAGTCGGCGAGGCGGTGCGTTTCGTTCAGCTCGTCGGCGTGATGCTGGCCCCATTGGCAGAGCGCCAGCAGGATGGGTTCGAGGCTGAGGCCGAGGCTGGTCGCCGAATATTCGACGCGTGCCGGGACCTCGGCGAAGATCTCGCGGCTGACGAGGCCGTGCTCCTCCATTTCGCGCAGCTGCTGGATCAACACTTTCTGGGTGATGCCGGGCATCATTGCCTTCAGCGCGGTGAGTCGTCGTGGCCCATCGAACAGGTGATAGAGGATGACCGCCTTCCAGCGCCCGGCGATCACCTTGAGCGCCCGCTCCGCCGGCAGCATCGGCAGTCTCTTGATTGGCATTTTCCTGGCTGGGCTGGCCATGGTCACCTCCTGGTCAGCAGGGGACAAAAGAGTGTGTAGTCGCGGCCCCGCAGATAGTGGCAAACCGCAGCCGATGCCAGTGCGATCGGAGGTTGCCATGAAAGCCATTCAACTCAGCCGTTTCGGTGGTCCCGACGTGCTGGAGCTGGTCGACTTGCCGGCGCCTGTGCCGCAGGCAGGCGAGGTGCTGGTTCGGGTTCGGGCGGCGGGAATAAACTTCTTCGAGGTGCTGATGCGCGCCGACCGTTACGCGGTGACGCCGCAACTGCCGATGTTTCCCGGCGTGGAAGTGGCGGGTGTGGTGGAGGCCATTGGCCAAGGGGTGGATCCGGCGCTGCTCAGGACGCGCGTGGCGGCGCCGCTATTTGCCTCGCAACGTCCTTATGGCGGCTATGCGGAGCTGGTGACGATCGACGCGGGTCTCGTCGTTCCGCTGCCGGATGCAATTTCGTTCGACGAGGCGACAGCCCTTATGGTGCAAGGGCTGACGGCGCTTCACCTGCCGCGGCAAAGCCCGCCCGAAGGCAAGTCCGTGCTGGTGCCTGCGGCGTCGGGCGGTGTGGGATCGTTGCTGGTCCAGCTTGCCAGGCTGAAGGGTGCTCGCCAGGTGATCGCCGCCGGCGGCGGCAAGGCCAAGCTCGATTTCGCTTTATCGCTCGGCGCCGACGTCGCCGTGGATTACACCAATCCGGATTGGCCCGTGCGCATCCGCGACGTCACCGACGGGGAGGGCGCCGACATCATCTATGATATTGTCGGCGGTGCGCTGACGGCAGCTTCCCTGCTGGCCCTGGCGCTCAACGGTGAACTGGTGTTCGCCGCGCTCGGCCGGTTCGCGCTTGGCGCTTCGGAGGTCGAGGCGATGATCGGCCGTAACCAGTCGCTCAGAGGGTTCGCGCTGCTGCCGTTGCTGTCTCCGGACGTGCTGAGAGCCGGCCTGTCCGAGCTGTTCCAGTTGGCGGCGAGCGGCCGGCTACGGGTCGCGATCGGCGGCCGTTTCCCGCTCGATCAGGCCGGCGAGGCGCACCGGCTGCTGGACGAGCGGCGCTCGACGGGCAAGGTGGTGCTGGTGCCCTAGCGGCGTTGCCACCCAACGGCGTGAGAGACGAAAGAAGCGCTCATTTTCTCCGGGAGAGGCCATCGAGCAGGAAGTCGAGGCCTTTGCGGAAAGCGCCATCCCAATCATTGTCCAACAGCAGGCGAGAGCGTTCGATTGCCGGGTAGCGTTCGCCGAGATGTGTAAGGCGCTGCTGTGCCGCGGCCCTGTCGTTGTCCGAGAAGTCGAAGCTCGCCCGTGTAATGGTGGCGCCCATCACATAGTTCCAAAGCGACCATATCGCGGCATTCACATTGGCATCCGTGACACCGGCTCCAGACAAGGTTCTGCTCAGCAGTTCCAGGCGGCCGAGGATGTTCGGGCCAAGCGCCCGGCGCGGCAACAGCGATGCCGACCAGGGATGGCGCAGCATGCCGATGCGCCAGTCCTCGAGCATATGAACGACTTCTGCGCGCCAGTCTTGAGACACAATCGTTGCCAGCGGTCCGTGATATTCGAGCACCGAGTCGAGCGCCAGATCGAAGACGTCGTCTTTGTTGTCCACATGCCAATACAGGCTCATCACGCCCGAGCCGAGGCGATCGGCCAGCCGACGCATCGTCAATCCGTCGAGCCCTTGAGCGTCCAACAATTCTACTGCGGTCGCCACGATGCGCTCCCGCGAGAGCGGCGGCTCACTGCTCGGCTCCTGCACGGGCTGAAGCGGCTCCCGTGCCCGTTGAGATCGTTTGCTCCGCGCGCCGCTACGCTTGGCTGCCATCCGTCTTCCTCACTGGTCGGAACCTCGATTTTGGCAGGCAACGTCAGGAATGTCGATGTCGAGCGATTGACTCGTGCCGTGTACTATACGATGCCTCGTACACAATATGGTACATTGTACTAGAGCTATCAGCGAGTTCAATTATTCCGGCCGCGAGGACATTGATCGCGGTCCGTGGAGCCGAGAGAAAATCATGTCACGTGCAATCAAGCATCTGCTTATCGGAGGGCTAATCATCATGACCACAGCGGCAACAGCGAATGAGAGCGATCTCAAGCCGACCATCGTCAATCCGCAGACCCTCTACGACCCGTCGCCAAACGGCTACAGTACGGCGGTGATCACGCCCCGCGGGGCCCGGTTGGCCTACATCTCCGGCCAGGGCGGCCAGGACAGCATGGGCGCCCTGTCGCCCGATTTCGCTGTCCAGGTGAAGCAGGCCTATGCGAACCTTCGCAGCGCGCTCGAGGGGATCGGAGCCAGGCCGGATCAGGTCGCCAAGCTCACGATCTTCGTGGTCGATCATGATATGTCCAAGCTCGAGGTGCTGACGAAGAACGTCAAGGCCATGTTCGGCGAGGCGCTGCCGGCGCAGACCCTCGTGCCTGTTCCCAAGCTTGCCATCGACCCCATGCTGTTCGAGGTGGAGGCCGTGGTCGTGCTTGATTAGCGCGGCGCCTGGCGGGTTCTGCGATGGAAGGCTGCTTGCGGCTGAATCCAATGCAGGCCGGCATTGGTGCCGGCCTGCATCATTCATTGGGCCGCTGCCGCGACCTTTCGCGATTGAACGAGCGTGCCAAAACCGAGGTCTTCGATGAGCTGGACCTGGGCGCTCGCCTATCGCGAGGCCTCCACCACGGCCTACGCCGATGCGTTCCTGGTGATCATGGTCGCGTTCGTCATCGTGACCGCACTGGTTCCGTTCCTGCGCAACGTCGCGCCGAAGCCGCCGCCCCCGGACGCACACTGAGGGATACATCATCGATTGCGGGTTGGACCCTCACATCAGCGGGGCTGCCATCTGGTCCCGCCTTTGCGCCCTGATATGTCAGGTTGCGATCCATCACATGAGCAACCCAGTGAAGTCATCCAGCCTGGCAGGCGTCGTTTCCCCCATGATCCCGGTGCTCGTCTGCGCGCTCGGTATCTTCCTCCTGTCGGCGATGGATGCGGCGATGAAGGTCCTGGTCATCGCCGTGGGCGTCTACAACACGGTGCTGTGGCGCAGCATGCTGGCGACGGTGGTCGCCGGCGCGGGCTGGTCGGCAGGGACGCGCTCGTGGCCCACGCTTTCCGTGCTGAGGCTGCATGCGCTGCGCGCCGTGGTCGTCGGCATCGTTTTGTTGTCCTTCTTCTGGGGGCTTGCCAGGCTGCCGCTGGCCGAAGCGATCGGGCTCAGCTTCGTCGCGCCTCTGTTTGCGCTCCTGCTGGCGGCGATGCTCTTGGGCGAACGCATACAGCGCCAGGCGATCTGGGCCTCGCTGGCAGGCATCGCCGGCGTCATAATCATCATGGCCGGGCAGTTCGGGCAGGCAAGCTATCCCAAGGATGCGCTGCTCGGCACAGCGGCGGTGCTCGCATCGACGGTGTTCTACGCCTACAATCTGATCCTTGCGCGACGGCAGGCCCAGGTGG
Source organism: Mesorhizobium sp. B1-1-7 (assembly GCF_006442705.1). NCBI lineage: Bacteria > Pseudomonadati > Pseudomonadota > Alphaproteobacteria > Hyphomicrobiales > Phyllobacteriaceae > Mesorhizobium > Mesorhizobium sp. B1-1-7. The sequence continues at coordinate 45,971 of NZ_VFWQ01000005.1, forward strand.
CCAAGCCGATCGAGATCATGCTGTTCCAGAACCTTTGCGTCGCGATCACGCTTGGCTTTGCCGCGCCCTGGCTCGCCGTCGCCCTGCCGGGCAATCTCTGGCTTCCGCTGGCCGGGGTGACGGCGCTGTCGCTCGCCGGCCAGTTCCTGATGAGCTGGGCCTATGCGCGCGCCGAAGCGCAATATCTGATCCCGACGGAATATTCGGCCTTCATCTGGGCGGTCGCGATCGGCTGGTTCTTCTTCAACGAGGCGGCGACCTGGAGCACGCTGACGGGAGCCGGCCTTATCGTGGCAAGCTGCCTGATCGCCTCACGCTCCAATCCCCGGCTTGCCGAGCCGATCGAAGCCGCGGTTTGAGGGTCCCCGCGACACGCTTCGGGCGCTGCTGCCCTTGTCGCCGACACGGGCGGGCAGCAGGACCCGTTACAGCGATCGGTTCGATTTGCACAAGTATTAGATGTTTCTAATGTTAAATTTGGATGCAGCGGTGGCGCGCCAACCAAAAATGAACATGGCTGCGCAGCGGATTTTTAAATTGACAAGAGTGTATCCGCTGTGATGACAGTCATTGTGAGGTTGATAATTTCCAAATTTCTTGGTTCAACTTCCGGATCAGGTTTCGCAAGACGCCGCACTTGGCGTTCGTGGTCGCGATACTGAAGCGATGATACCTTGGAGGACGTTGCGTGAACCTGATCCTTGCAGTCATCATGATCACCCTTCACCCCGTCCCGTATTGGATCTGCGGTCCGTCCGGCGCCGGGCATATGCCGGTGTGCCAAGGCGTGACCATAGGCGTGACCTTATAATCCTCACCACAAGAATTATCGCGGCGGCATCCGGGAACGAGGCACGGCGTACCAGTTGGCCGTGACGGCCGGGCGGGTTGCGATCGGCATCTTCGATGCGGCGCCGGCCGGGCGCTTTGACGCACTATTTCCTAAGTGGCAATTGCACGCCCCGTCAAAAAGCAGGGGAGCGTTCGGGTGACCTGAATCAAGCATGGTCGCAGGCAGATCGGCGCGTGTTGAAACTTTTATTAAATATTCCGTCGGACGAATTACTGTCCGTAGACCATTTCCCGGATCGTTGTGCTTTCAGTCCAGAAAATCTCACTGAACAGTCGATGTAATGTTGATCTATGTGGCAAGTTCCCGGAACGATATCGTGCGTGGCAACGTTGGTCCGGATGCACCCGCCTCGAACCCGTGTCGAGCGGTTCAAGCAGGCCTGGCATCACGAGGAGAATTTGTCCGATGAGCTTCTTCGTCAACGCTTTGGGCGTTCCTCTTCCCTACAGCGGCGCTTCCAACCACTGGTTCTCGGCGGCAGGGTCCGGACCGGACTTGTACGGCAGCTCCGGAAACGACTCCATCTACGGAGCATCCGGTGTCAACGTCACCATGCACGGCGGCACGGGCGACGACATCTATTACCTCTATGCGGCGGGCAACAAGGTGGCCGAGGGCGTTGGGGCCGGCATCGACACGATCAGCACATGGATGAGCTACAAGCTCCCCGACAATGTCGAGAACCTCATCGTCACACACGCCAATAATTTTGCTTTCGGGAATGGGCTGGACAACATCATCACCGCCACGGCCGGACACCAGACGCTGGACGGCGGCGCGGGAAACGATGTGCTGATCGACGGCGGCGGCGGCTACGACACTTTCATCGTCTCGAAAGGCAATGGAAGCGACCTGATCGCGAATTTTGCCGCCACCGACACCGTGCGCCTCAACGGCTACGGGTTCACGTCGTTCGACGCCATCCACTCGAGCATGATCCAGGCGGGATCGAACGTGCTGTTGAACCTCGGATCCGGCGAGATCCTCGAGTTCAAGGACACGACCATCGACAAGCTGCAGCCCAGCCAGTTCGAATTGCCGATCGACAAGTCCGGAATGAGCCTGTCCTTCAGCGACGATTTCAACACGCTGAACCTTCACAATAGCCAGGGCGGCACTTGGGACACCAACTTCTCGTGGGGAGCGCCCAACGGCAGCACCTTGAGCGGCAATGGCGAACTGCAGTGGTACATCGACGCCAATTACGCACCGACGAGTTCCGTCCACCCGTTCAGCGTGAACAACGGCGTGCTCACCATCACCGCGGCGCAGGCGCCGGCGGATATCAAGCCGCTGATCAACAATTACGAATACACCTCCGGCATCCTGACGACCCACGATTCCTTCTCGCAGACCTATGGCTATTTCGAAATGCGGGCCGACCTGCCCGAGCACGCCGGCGCCTGGCCGGCCTTCTGGCTGCTGCCGGAAGACGGTTCGTGGCCGCCGGAACTCGATGTCGTGGAGACTGCCGGCCAAGCCCCGAACTCGTTGATCATGACGGCGCACACGAATGAAACCGGTACGCACGTCAAGGTCTCCTCGACGGTGAGTGTCTCGGATACCGCCGGCTTCCACACCTATGGCCTGCTGTGGACGCCGGACAAGCTCGTCTGGACCTATGACGGTGTGCAGGTCGCCGAAGCCGCGACACCGGCCGACATGAACAAGCCGATGTACATGCTGGCCGATCTCGCGGTCGGCGGCTTTGCCGGCACCCCTCCGGATCACCTGGCCACGCCGGCCGAGATGAAGATCGACTACATCCGCGCCTATACGCTGGACAATGCGCCGGCGAACGCCCTGAACAGCAGCACCGCCACGCACAGCATCGCCAGCAGCACACTGCATGGCGGTTCCGAGTTTGGAGGCCACGCCTGAGGTCTCGGGATCATGCAGCCGGGGAATGCCGAAATGACTGGACCGTCCGGCCTGCGTCCGGTTTTCATGCGCGCCATCGCCGATGTCGGCGTCTTCTCTTTGTTGATCAACATCCTGCTGTTGGTGATCCCGCTCTACCTGCTGCAGGTCTATGACCGCGTGCTGCCATCCTCCAGCGTCGAGACGCTTGTCTATCTCTCGGCCATTGCGGTTCTTGCGCTCGCTTTCCTCGGGCTGCTGGACGCGATCCGCGCCGTTTACACCCAGCGCGTCGCGGCGACCGTCGACCGGAAGCTGGGCGCTGGCACATTCGCGGTTTCGCTTGGCGCAAGATATGCCGGCGGCCTGTCGCCGCTGCGCGACCTTGCCTCGGTCTGCGCCTTCATCAGGTCGCGCGGCGTGGCGGTGGTGTTCGACCTGCCCTTCGCTCCGGTCTTCTTCGCCCTGCTCTATCTCATCCATCCGGTGCTGTTCTGGGTGACGGTCGCCGGCGCGGCGCTTCTGCTTTTCCTGGTCGTGGCCAATCAGCTTGCCATCGGCAGGAACGACGCTTTCTCGGCCGAGCGTTCGGCTTTGGCTAGCCAGGCGGAACAGGCCTTTGCCCGCAATGCCGAGACGCTGCGCGCCATGGGCATGGTGGGGAACGCCGCGCGGGTCTGGGGAGGGTACGTCGCGGCTGCACTCACCTTCCATGACCGTTCCTCGAGTGCCAATGCAATCTTCAGCGGCGCCTCGCGGGCGCTGCGCATGATGCTGCAGCTGGCGATCCTCGGCACCGGCGCATGGCTGGTGCTCAGGGGGCAGATGACGGCAGGCATGATCTTCGCGTCCTCGCTGGTATCGTCGCGGGCACTGCAGCCGCTCGACCAGTTGATCGGCGCCTGGCGGCAGATCGCCGATGCCCGGCGAGCGTGGAAACGGCTGGAGACGGCGCTTGCGGCGCGTCCGGCTGAAGCGCGCAAGCTGATCCTGCCCGATCCTACCGGCGCGATTTCCGTGCAGGACGTTTTCTTCATGGCGCCGAATGCCCAGCCTGGCACCGAACCCATCCTCAAGCGCCTGAACTTCCAGATCGGCGCCGGCGAAGCGTTGGCCATCGTCGGCCCGAGCGGCGCCGGCAAATCGACGCTGGCGCGGTTGCTTGTGGGCGCCGCCCAGCCGACCGGCGGCGCGGTCAGGATCGACGGCGCCGACCTCAGGACCTGGGACGAAAGCCTGCTCGGAAAGCATCTCGGCTACCTGGCCCAGGAGGTGGAGCTCTTTCCAGGGTCGATCGCGCAAAACGTCGCCCGCTTCGACCCCGATGCGGATGACGCCTCGATCATCGAGGCAGCAAGGCGGGCCGAGGCGCATGAACTGATCCTGGCGCAGCGGGACGGCTACCAGACATTGATAGGCCCGTCGGACAGGACGCTGTCGGGTGGCGAGCGCCAGCGGATCGGGCTTGCGCGCGCCTTTTACGGCAAGCCCAAGATCCTCGTGTTGGACGAGCCCAGCGCCCATCTCGACGGCGCGGGCGAAGCCGCGCTCGAAGCGGTGCTTGCCGCCGTGAAAGCGGCCGGCGTCACGACAATCGTGATCACGCACCGTCCTTCGATCGCCGCGTCCTGCGACCGCGTGATGCTTTTGCGCGGCGGCGTGATCGAAGCCTTCGGCCCAAGCGGCGAGGTGTTGCGGCAGTCTGGGGCCAGCACGGGCGCCGGCAAGGGCATTCCCCGGCAGAATCCCGTGGTGACGGGCTCGTTCGCCACGACGGTCCGCATGCATAACACCCGCTTTGGATCATAGACCATGGCGGTGCAGAGCCTCGCCCGGGAAGGCAGTCCGCGCACCGACATAAGGCGTGTGGCATCCGCCGGATACGCGGCAATAGCGCTATTGGTGGGTTGCTTTGGCTATTGGGCCGTCACGGCGCCGTTGTCTGGAGCGGTGATCACGCAAGGAACGATCTCGGCGACAGGCGGAAACATCCTGATCCAGCATCCCGAGGGCGGCATCATCCAGGAATTGCTGGTCCATGAAGGCGATCGCGTGCAACAGGCCCAGGATCTGATCGTGCTGGACCCGACAGCCGCGCGGGCCGAGCTCAACCGGTTGACGCGACAGTCGATCGCGCTCAGGGCGAGCGCGGCGCGGCTGGAGGCGGAACGCGACGGGTTGGACCGGCTGGCGCCAATCACCGAAACGGCGCCAGCACCGTTCCAGCACGATTTCGAGACGCTGGTTGAAGAACAGCAGAAGGAATTCGACGCCAGGCTCGCCCGGTTTCGATCGGAACAATCGATCCTCGTCCAACGGGTGGCCATGCATCGACAGTCGGTCGTGGGATTGCAGGCCCAGAAACAGGCTATTCAGCAACAGGCCGACGTGGTGAGGAAGGAACTCGGCATCAAGACCGGCCTGCTGGACAGAGGCCTCACCAATCGTAGCGAATACTCCCAGCTTTTGCGCAGCGAAGCCGATCTTGTCGGGCAAGCCGGGGCGCTGGAGGCCTACCTTGCGACGGCCAACACCCAGATCGTCGAGGCCGAGGAACAGACCGAGCACCTCGCCACGCAGCGCGTGGAGGAGGCGCTGACGAAGCTGGACGACGTTCGCTCCAACCTGGCCGACATCGAGGAACAGATCAGGGCGGCCGAGGCGGTGCTGCGGCGAACGACGATCAAGGCACCGGCGGCGGGCATCGTGGTCTCGTCAACCTACAACTCCAAGGGCAGCGTGGTTGGCCCCGGCGAAAAGATCATGGAGATTCTGCCCACGGCACCGGGCCTGGTCGTCGATGCAAGGCTGCGGCCGAACGACATCGATCAAGTCCGTGTCGGCCAGCCGGCGAAGCTGCGATTGTCCGCCTTGAACACGCGGCTTACCCCGGAGGTTTCAGCCACCGTGACACAAATTTCCGCGGACCGGCTCATCGATCAGGCTACGCACGAGCCCTATTTCCGCGCCAGGCTGAAGATTGCCGCCGAGCTGCCGTCCGGTGTCAAGCCCGAGCAGCTTTATCCAGGGGCGCCGGTCGAGGCGTTCATCAACACGGGCGACCGGACATTCCTGGAATATCTGGCGCGACCGATGCTCGATTCCTTCGCTCGGGCCTTCGCGGAGCGCTGACTGTCAGCGCACCACTTCGCGGTGGGCGCCGGGCAGGCGGGTGGCGATCAGCTTGTCGATGCGGCGGCCGTCGAGGTCGACCACTTCGAAGCGCCACCCCTGAGCGTCGACGCATTCGCCGGTCGCCGGCAAATGATGCATGTGCGACAGGACATAGCCGGCGACGGTCTCGTAGTCGCGGTTTTCGGGCAGGTCGATGCCGAGAACCTCGGCCATCTCGTCGGCCTGCATATAGCCGGCAAGCAGCCATGAACCGTCCTCGCGCTTGACGGCGTTCTCCTCGTCGCCGGCATCGAGGTCCGCGCGGAACACGCCGGTGATGGCCTCCAGGATATCGGCAGGGGTGACGATGCCTTCGAAATGGCCGTATTCGTCATGCACCAGCGCCATCGGCACGTCGGATTCCTTCAGCTTCTGCAGCACGTCAAGCGCATCGGCCTGATCGTAGACGATTGGCGCCGCGCGCACATGCTTGCGCGGGTCGAGCGTGCGGCCGGCCAGGATCGCGGCGAGCACGTCACGCGTCTGGACGACGCCGACCATGACATCGACGCCGCCGTCGCCCGCCGGCAGGCGCGAATGCTGGGTCTCGACCAACAGCCTGCGGATGGCCGCCTCATCGGATTGCAGATTGATCCAGTCGACCTCGGTGCGCGGCGTCATCACCGCGCGCACGGCGCGGTCGCCAAGCCGCATGACGCCGGCGATCATGCGCCGCTCGTCGGATTCGATGGTGCCGTGGTGCTCGGCCTCGGCGACCAGCATCTTGATCTCCTCGTCGGTGACCTTCTCCTCGCTTTCGCCACGCTGGCCGAGCAGCCACAGGATGGCGCGGCCGGAAATGTCGAGCAGGAAGACCAACGGCGCCGAGACGGTGGCAAGGATGGTCATCGCCGGCGCCACCCTGGCCGCAACCCGCTCGGGGTCGCGCAGCGCGATCTGCTTGGGCACCAGTTCGCCGACGATCAGCGAGAAATAGGTGATGATTGCAACCACGATGCCGACGCCGAGCGGATCGGCGACGGTCTCCCTCATGCCGGTCGAGGCCAGGAACTGCGCCAGCCGTTCGCCCAGCGTGGCGCCGGAAAACGCGCCCGACAGCACGCCGACCAAGGTGATGCCGATCTGCACCGAAGACAGGAACTTGCCGGGATTGGAGCCGAGCGCCAGGGCGCGGCCGGCGCCTTTGACCTCACGGTCGATCATCGTCTTCAGCCGGGCGGGGCGGGATGAAACGATGGCGAGTTCGGACATCGACAAAAGGCCGTTCACGCAGATGAGGACGACCACGATAGCAATTTCAACGTATAGCATGAGGGCTCAATAGCATTGCGGCGGGCCGCTCGAAAATAGTCCTTCATGATTTTTGGAAGATGACGATCGCGGCTCTTGGGCGACATCCGGCGGCAACATCGAAGAACACGCCGCGATTTTCAATCCGATCCCGGGCCGACCGGTCTACGTGCGCATGATTTCACTGCGGCTGCTTCAGCACGCCGATGATCGCCTTGCCGTCGGTGAAATAGGGGTCGCCGCCGCCATTGCGGCCGGTTTTGGTGGCGCCGATGCCGGCCAGCTCGCTGGTCGAGATCAACTCGCCAGCGGCGCGCAGGTCGCCGATGAGAAAATCGCGCTCGGCGTCGATGTCGGGGCCGATATGGTGGGTGATGGCGCCGGTGTCGTGGCTCAGCCCCACGCCGCGATCGAAGCTCGCGGAGCCCAGCCAAAGCGGACGGCCATCGTCGCCGACCGTATCCGTCTGCCAGAAGCGGACATGGTGGCGCCGGTCGGCGCTGTCTCCGACCGGCTTTTCGAAAGCGAGATCCTGGGCGCGGCCTTCGAACAGCAACCGGCTCATCGGCGCATCGGGATAGGGGCGGGAAAACAGGACACTTTCGCCGATGTCGATGGCGGTCCTCAAGGTGACGGCATCGGCGGTGTCCCAGCCGGCGACCGCGAAGGCGTGGACCACCTCTTTTTCAGTACCGACGAGACCGATATTGATCGGGTCGCCGGGAATGCCTTGCGGCGTATGGGTCACCATTTCGAAGCGCTGGTCGCGAAAACCGCGATCCCAAAATGTCCAGAATTCCGGTGCGGCGACATAAGCGAGCGCCAGCCAGGCGGCCAGCAGGGTAGCCACCCAGGTCGTAATGCGTCGCTGGAGGCTTCGTTGGCTCATGAAGGAGGCTCGATCCGTGGGGGTATCTGTTGCCTGACGGTCCTTTGGAAATCAATGGCCACAGATGAGCAGCCGGTCTATCGTCAGCCATCATTTTTCAGGGGGCTGGAATGAAGCTGAAGCCGACGCGCCGGAGATCGATGGCGTTGACCGCCGATCTTGTCGTCAGGGTCGAGCGCATCGAACCGGATCCCGGCCCTGAGCCTGGAACAACCGAGCACACCGATGCGGAGTTCGATGAGTTGGTCGAGCGACTGCTTGCCGAATATCGACCCGAAACGCTGTGGGTCTTTGCCTATGGTTCGTTGATCTGGAATCCCGAATTCGTTCCTGTCGAGCAGCGCCCGGCGACAGCGCCTGGATGGCACCGCTCGTTCTGCCTGAAGTTAACCCGCTGGCGCGGAACACGCCAATTGCCAGCCCTGATGTTGGCGCTCGATCGCGGCGGCAGCTGCAATGGCATTGTCTATAGACTGCCCGCGGAAGATCATTTCGGGCAACTCGGCCAGCTTATGCGCCGCGAGATCGATGCCAATCCGCCAACCAACGTGCCTTGCTGGATCAAGGTCAAGACCAAGGAGGGTCCGCTGCGTGCTCTGGCTTTCGTCGCCGCCCCGGATGGCAAGGCCTATGCCGGACGGTTGCCGTTGGAGCAGGTCGCGGACACGCTGGCGCGAGCCGCCGGACATTGGGGCTCGTCGGCGCAGTATCTGTTCCGGACTGTCAGCAAGCTGGAGGAAAGCGGTATTCGCGACAGGAATCTCTGGCGCATCCAGGATCTGGTGGCACGGCAAATTATCGCATCCACCGGTGACGCTTGAGCTTTTCCTAGCGGCAGGCGCGATAACCGTTCTTGCGGTTCTTGATGTCGAAATGGAAATGGTTGCGGTGGTCGTAATTGTAGCCGGGGCCGAGCACGGTGGTGAAATACTGGCAGCCGTCGGCGCGCACATTGTTGAGGAAGCCGCGGGTGCGGAAGGCGAACAGGCCAGGCTTGCGCACGTCGATGTCGTCGCCATTGTTGAGCTCGATGCTCATGACGTCGAGCGCGTTGCCCTTGCCGTGCTCGGACAGCACGCCTTCGCCGGCGATGTTGCGGCAGGAATAGCTGGAGCCCTGGTGGATGGTCCTGACGCCGGAGAAGTAGCGCCAGCGCGCGGAAGGAACGAGTTCGTTCTTCGTCCATGCGGCAAAGGTGGCGGCCATGTCGCAGGTCAGCGTCGCGGCGGGTTTCATCTGGATGCTGCCGATGGCCGTGACCTTGACCGGATAGTCGATGCCGCACTGGCCCTCATGGATCGGCGCCAGGTCGGTGTAGGCGACATCGAGGCGCTTCAGCTCTCGGCGGCAATCGATCTCGCTGGCCGGAACCTGCTCGACCGGCGACATCGGCTCGTCCATGCGCGGATAGGCGGCCTGCGTCATGTAGGGATTGGACGGGACAAGCTTCTGCATGCCTGTGTATTGCGGCACGGCCGCCGTCTGCGAGCCGACATCGACGGCCGGCTGCAGCGACAGCACGCTGCCGGTGTTGCAGGCCGAAACGGCCGCAAGGGTGAGGCCGGTGGCCAGCAGCATCACGGGTCTCAATCGGCGCGCGGTGGCGAAAAACACGGCGCGAAATTTGCCGGCCATTTGCAGGATCCCACTTCTGGATATCCGGCATTTTAACGATCAAGGGTAAAGGAAAACTCAGCGACCGCGTTCATGCCTGCGGCCGAATTGCGGCGGCGATCCTGCAACAGCCGCGTTTACTGGCAGAACGTGCCGCCATGGCGGCGCGGTTCGAGATCGAGATGGAAATGCAAGGCGTGGTCGGCATCGGCGCCAGGTCCGAGCACGGTCTTGAACGGACCGCAGGCGGCCTTGCGCACGGCGTCGAGGAATTTTGCGTCCTTTTCCGGCGGCGCCGGCCCGACCTCGATCTTCTTGCCGTCCGATAAGGTGAAGCTGGCGATGTCGAGGGCGTTGCCGAAAGCGTGCTCCGAGAGTTTCCTGGTGCCGTTGCGGGGACGGCAGACAAAGGCCGACGCCTGGCTGATCGATTTTAAGTCGGCGCCGAATTCGGCCTTTGCAGCCGGCTGCACGACGTCCGCGGCAAACCGGGCGGCTGCCTCGGCCATCGGGCAGTTGAGCTCGGTGCTGGGGGCAATCGCAATCGACTTGCCCAGGCTCTTCAGCACCAGCGGATAGGGGATCGAGCAGCCGATTTCGGGATTGCTTTCAGCCTTGTGCTCCTCGAATTCGACGCCGAGCGCCTTCAACCGCTCGCGGCAAGCGACTTCCTCCGCCGGCATTTTCGCGTCGGGCAGATCGGCAGAGCGCGGGTCGGGGAGCATCTTCTCGTCGCCGGCATCCGCTGGTTTTTCAGGCGGCGTCGGCGCGACATCAGGCGGCTGAGCCCCTGGTTCGGCGGTGTCGGGCCTTTGTGTCGGGACCGGGACTTCGGCCGGCGGCTCCGGCTCGTTTTCCGTATCGGCGGATGGCTCCGAGGCTGGCGGTCCGGGGTGCGCCTGCTTTTCCTGACGGGACTTATCTTCATTGAACCGACCGGCCGCCCCGGCGGTCTTTGGCACGTCCGCCTTTTGTTCCTCCGTCGTCGCGGCATCGGTCTTCGGCGCGTCCGCGGGACGCGGTTCAGGCACTGGAACATCGGCAGGCGAGGCCTGCCGGTCCTGCGTCTTCCGTTGTGCCTTGTCCGGAGTGATATGGTCCGGGGTGATGTGCCGCTTGCCCCGTGATTTCAGGCGCTGCCTTGCCCGGGGTGCCAGCGGTTGGTCGGCACGCGGTGTCAGCGGCTGCTCCATCCGTGGCGCCGGTCGTCCGTCATGCCTGTGACGATGCTTGGCGTCGGCCGGGGTCACGAGCAAGGTGGCGGCCATCAACGACAACGCCAGTCTGCGAAACAGGGAAAAGCTCAGCGTTGCCATCGCTTCGAAACGGCGCCGGCATGCCGAAGTTGCCTGGAAGGCGCTTTCCCCCGATCACAATCGGTAACCGCGCCGTTACGCGCCAATTGCTTCGAGGCCTTCCTCCAGCCAATCGGCGAGCAGCGGCATGCCGAGCAAGTATTTCGCCGTGCGCCTGTTGGCGCGTTCGCGCGCCGCCGTCACGGCATCGGACCATTCCGCCGCGTCATAGTCGCCGCGGCCGACCCAGGCCAGTGCGATCAGTTCGGCCGCCTCGTCGACATTGAGGTCGTTGATCAGCTCGCGAAATTCCTCTTCGGTCAGGTTCTCCGAACTTTCCTCGGCGAGGCCATCATGATGATGATTGTCGTGGGTGCCGCCGTCGAACTCGATCTCGTGCTCGGCGCCGTCGGCGTAATCCTCGTTGACGGCCGCGCTCAGCGCCTTGGCCTTGAGGATGAACAGGCGCACGGTGTCGGGGCCGATCGTAAGGTCCCAGTCCTTTTCAAGCCGCCGCTGCACGGGCCGTCTCCGTCAGTCGTTTGCCCGGATGATAGCGGATTTGCGGCATCCGTCACCTGATGTTCTCCACGCTGATTTTTTCCGGGATGAAACGCGGACCGCCCTGCGTTAGTATTCTATTCTCACCCCTCCAGGAGGCTTCGATGCATAAAAGAGTGCTGATCCAGGCGGCGGGCGCGCTTCTCGCCCTGCAGTTCATGGTCGTTCCGGTGTTCGCCGCCGGAAGTGGTGGCGGCAGCGACGAAACCGTCACCCAATGCAAGAAGGGCATGGTCTGGGACAAGAAGAAGCATAAATGCGTGGCACCCCAGGAAGGCATGCTGGACGACGACAGCATCTATGATGCCGGACATGCGCTGGCGATGGCCGGGCGTTATGACGAGGCGATCGCCGTGCTCAGCCTCGCCGCCAACAAGCAGGATCCGCGCATCCTCAACTATCTCGGCTATTCGCACCGCCATTCCGGACGCGTCACTGTCGGCCTCGGCTACTACGAGGAAGCGCTGCGCATCGACCCGAACTACACACTGGTGCGCGAATATCTCGGCGAGGCACATCTGCAGATTGGCGACCTAGCCGGCGCTCAGCAGCAGCTGGCGGAGATCGAGAAACGCACCGGCAAGGGCTCGCGCGAATACGGCATGCTGGCCGAGCAGATCGACCATTTCATGCGGAGCTGACCACGCTCCAGGCCATTCCTCGAAGCGGCCGCGATCGTTCGCGGCCGCTTTTTTGTTCACCTGTCTCGTTAGAGCAGTTCCTGGAATTGGCTCCGCAGCCTCGGTTGGATGGCAGCCTCGACGATTTTTGAAAAACCCATTTTTTGGGCGTGAAAAACCCGCTGACATTGCTATATTAGAGCAAATTGCGGTGAGACGGTTCCGTTAGCCCGAGGCTGCCGGACCGTTTTCTTTTTGTACCCAACGACAAGGCTTCCCCCGAAACGCGGGGGTGGTGGCAGGAAAGGTGAGGCATGATGAACAAGGTCCCGATGACAGGCGAGGGGTTCGCGTCATTGAAGGAAGAACTGCGTTGGCGCCAGCAGGAAGAGCGGCCGCGCATCATCGAGGCGATCTCCGAAGCGCGCTCGCATGGCGACCTGTCCGAAAATGCCGAATATCATGCCGCAAAAGAGGCACAGAGCCTCAATGAGGGCCGCGTTAACGAGCTCGAGGATTATATCGCGCGGGCCGAGGTGATCGACGTCACCAAGCTCAGCGGCGAAAAAGTCAAGTTCGGCGCCACCGTCGTGCTGGTCGACGAGGACACCGAGGAAAAGAAGACTTATCAGATCGTTGGCGACCAGGAAGCCGACGTGAAGTCCGGCCGCATCTCGATCTCCTCGCCGATCGCGCGCGCGCTGATCGGCAAGGAAGTCGGCGACGCCATCGAGGTCAATGCCCCTGGTGGTGCAAGGGGCTATGAGATCGTCCAGGTGCAGTTCATCTAGGGGATTAGGCGCGCCGCTGATCTATTCAAGCCGAGGTTTGCGCTGCCCCTCATTGCCCTACCGGGCATTTCTCCCCGTATAGGGACGGGGAGAAAGACGCTGTCACGTATGATTTCGCTAATTTCGGGTTGTAGAAATAGGCGCCAGCGTTGCGGCCAGCCCCTTCTCCCCGTCACTATACGGGGAGAAGATGCCGGCAGGCAGATGAGGGGCGGCGCTGGCCTTTTCAATTGAATTGATTTGAAAAAATCAATTCTTACCAGCCAGAGCAGCGCCCCTACGCGCCAAAAGCCTCTCCGCCTCCGCCACCACCTCGCTCGGCGTCAAACGCCCACCTGGCGGCGCCAATAGCGTCGACGCATATGGCCCGCGAGGGCCTGTCAAACCAGGCTCGGTGGCCAAAAAAACCGCGACCGTCGGCAGGCCGAAGGCGCTGGCGAGATGGGTCAGGCCGGTGTCGGCGCCGATGACCAGCGTCGAGCGGCCGAGGATGGCGGCGATGTCGGCGAGCGGCGATTTCGGTACCACGACCGTGGAGGGCACCGCCCTGGCGATCGCTTCGGCCACGGCTTTCTCGCGCTCGTTCGACCAGGTGGTGACCGGTGTCATGCCCCGCTCGACCAGCAGGCGGGCCGTCCCGATCCAGTCTCCGGCCGGCCATTTCTTGTCCTCACGGCTGGTGCCGTGCAGCAGGAAGGCGGTGTTTGCGCCGATGTTGGCTGGGGTGACCGGCGATGGAACGATGCCGGAGTTGAGTGTCGAAAGATCCGGCTGATAGCCGAGCGCCTGCCCGAACAGCCGCCGCGTCCGCTCTATGGCATGCAGGTTGCGCGGCACGCCGTAGGTGACGTCATAGAACAGCGTTGCCGAAGGTTCGCGCGCGCTGGACCGGTCGAAGCCGGCAATCGGTGCGCCCGCCTGCCGGGCCACAAGGGCCGACTTCAACAGGCCCTGTGCATCGATGACGAGGTCGTATCGGCGTTCGCGCAAGGTGCGGCGCAGCGCGGCCGCCTCGCGCCAGGTGGCGCCGTCGAGCAGCGCCTTGCGCCAGCGCCGGATGGCGACCGTGTGGATCCTGCCGATCGCCGGGTGCAACGCCACGATGCCGGCAAACGCCTCTTCGACGCACCAGTCGAAGGACACGTCCGGCCTGGCGAGGCTGGCGTCCTCGACGGCCGGGAAGGTGTGAATGACATCGCCCATCGACGATGTCTTGACGATCAGCACCTTCATGCCGCCGCCGGAAGTTCCAGCAGGCGTTCCGCCGCTGCCGCGACTTGCCCGACTTCCAATGTCTTCAGGCAGTTGAGATGGCCGAGGGGGCAGATCTTCTGGTGGCAGGGCGAGCAGGACAGGCCGAGCCAGACCAGTTCGCGGCGCTCCGCCAGCGGCGGCGTATTTTGCGGCGAGGTCGAGCCATAGACGGCGACGATCGGCGTGCCGACCCCCGCCGCGACATGCATCAGCCCGCTGTCGTTGGACACCGCGAGCCTTGCCGCCGCGATCAGGTCGATGGCGTCTTCCAGCCGCGTCTGGCCGGCGAGGTCGACGACGCCGGGGGCGAGGCTTGCGATCTCCGCCGTCACGTCGCGGTCGTTCTTCGAGCCGAACAGGGCGACCTTGAGACCCTTGCCCATCAAGTCGCGGGCCAGGCCGGCATAGCTTTCGCTCGGCCAGCGCTTGGCCGGTCCGAACTCGGCGCCGGGCATCAGGGCCACGAATTGCTGTGGCGCGAGCCCGAAACGATCGAGCAGGGCGGCCTGGTTGTTGGCGTCGACGGTCAGGTGAGGGGCGCGGAAGGTGCCACCCTGGGCGAGGCCGAAATAGGCCTGCGCGGTGCGCCGTTTCACGGCCTCGGGCAGCGGCACGATGTCGGTCAAAAGGCCATAGCGCATTTCCCTGAGATGGCCGAACCGCCGTGGAATCCGGGCAAAGAAGGGGATCAGCGCCGATTTCCAGCTGCCCGGCAGGATATAGGCCATGTCGTAGCGGCCGCGCAGCAGGCGGCCGAAGCGGCGGCGATGGGTGAATTCGAGCGCGCCGGGCTTCAGCGGAAAGTCGATCTGCTGGCGGATTTCGGGCATGCGCTTGACCAGCGGGGCGGCCCAGGCCGGCGCCAGCACGTCGATCGCGGCGTTGGGGTGCAGCTCCTTCAGCGCCGAGAACAGGCACTGCGCCATCACCATATCGCCCACCCAGCGTGGGCCGATCACGAGGATCGTTGGGCTTTCAGCCATTCGACATAGTCTCTGACGCCAGTTTCGACGCTCCGGAACTGGCCATTGTAACCGGCCGCGCGCAAACGGGACATATCAGCTTGCGTGAAGCTCTGGTAGCTGCCCTTGAGATGGTCGGGAAATTCGATGAACTCGATCTCGCCTTTGCCGAGCGTGTCGATGACGGTTTCGGCGACGGCGCGGAACGGCTGGGCGCGGCCGGTGCCGCAATTGAAGATGCCGCTCGCGCCGCGCTTCCACAGCCACAGATTGACGTCGGCGACATCGCCGACATGGATGAAGTCGCGGCTCTGTTCGCCAGGGCCGAAACTATCGTAGGCGCCGAACAGTTTCGGGTTTTCGCCACGCTCGACCTGGTTGAAGAGATGGAAGGCGACCGAGGCCATGGCGCCCTTGTGCGCCTCGCGCGGCCCGTAGACGTTGAAGTAGCGCAGGCCCGCGACCTGCGAGTGGTCACTGTCAAAGACGGTGCGCCTGACATGGTCGTCGAAGAGTTTCTTGGAATAGGCGTAGACGTTGAGCGGCCGTTCGAGCGTCGGATCCTCGCGGAACTCGGCGCCGCCGCCATATACGGACGCAGAAGAGGCATAGAGGAAGGGCACGCGCAGGGCCTGGCAGGCATGCAGCAGCCGCTTCGAATAAGCAAAATTCACCTCCATCATGAACTTGCCGTTCCACTCGGTGGTGGTCGAGCAGGCGCCTTGGTGGAACACGGCCTCGATACGGCCGAGCGAGCCGGCCTCGATGCGGGGCAGGAAATCGTCCTTGTCGAGATAATCGGCAATGCCAAGATCGGCGAGGTTGGAGATCTTGTGGCCGTCGGTGAGGTCGTCGACGACAAGGATGTCGTCATGTCCCTCGGCATTGAGCGCGGCGACGATGTTGGAGCCGATCATGCCGGCGCCGCCCGTGACGATGATCATGAAGGCCTCTGGTTGCTTGCGATTCCGGTCCTTATAAGGGAGGCCAGCCGGGCTGTCGACAAAGCAGGTGCAGGGCGACGGCAGGCGAGGCGGGTTGACGTCACGGTGGGGCCGCAAAGCTGCCGCTTCTGTTGGTTCGCCTGCCGGACTGGATCACGAAGGAACAAACGAATGCCGTCGACGGAACTGCTCATTGCGTTTTTCGCCACCACGGCGATCTTCGCCTACATCCCTGGTCCGGCCATGCTTTATGCCGCGGCCCAGACGATGGCGCGTGGGCGCTGGTCGGGGCTGACGGCGGCACTCGGCATCCATCTCGGCGGCTATGTGCATGTCTTCGCCGCCGCCGCCGGCCTGTCGGTGCTGTTCCACGCCGTGCCGCCGCTCTACATGGCGGTCAAGCTGGTCGGCGCGCTCTATCTGATCTGGCTCGGTGTCTCGCTGTTCCGCAAGCGCGCGGACGGTGACACGACGCTGCCCGTCATCGAGCGGAAATCGGCGCGGCGTGCCTTTTTCGAAAGCATCACCGTCGAGGTGCTCAACCCGAAGACCGCGATCTTCTTCATGGCCTTCCTGCCGCAGTTCATCGATGCCTCGGCGGCGTTCCCGGTGTGGCTGCAATTCGTCGTGCTCGGCACCATCGTCAACCTGATGTTCTCCTCGGCCGACATCGTCTGCGTCTTCCTGGCCGGTCTCGTCATCGGCCGGCTGCGGCGTTCGAGCCGTGCGCAGCGCCTCATGCAGCGCGCAGGCGGGGCCGTGCTGGTCGGGCTTGGCGTTCACGTTGCCTTGCAGAGGAGCTGAGCGCCCGGACCGTGCCGGTCACGTCCGGCCGTTGCGCTGCATGGATTTGCGGTATATCGGCAGGCATGAACGATCCGGCCCGTAAATTGACAATTTTCAGCACGACAGAGATCGGCCTTTCCCGCGCGTTGCCAGTGACATGATCAAGCACAATCCGCCTTCTCCCGAACCTTTGCACCGTGCGATCGCGCGTTTCGGCGACGTGACCGTGCTGGTGGTCGGCGACCTCATCCTCGACCGCTTCGTCAACGGCGTCATCGAGCGGATCTCGCCGGAGGCGCCGATCCCGGTGCTGCATGGGCGCGGCGAGGTCTTGGCCATGGGCGGTGCCGGCAATGTCGTGGCCAACATCGTCTCGCTCGGCGCGCGGGCCATCCCGGTTTCGGTGATCGGTACCGATGCGGCCGGCGACAGCCTGGTGCGGATGCTCAGCGAGCTTGGCGCCGAGACAGTGGGGCTTTCGCAGCAGCGCGGCCGCATGACCTCGTCGAAGAGCCGCTTCAGCGCGCTCAACCAGCAGGTGCTGCGTTTCGACGAAGAAGAAATCAAGCCGCTCGGCGACGACGAGCGGGCTGGTCTGGTCGGTCATTTCCGGGATGCGCTCAAGCAGGCCGATGTCGTTATCCTGTCCGACTACGGCAAGGGCATCCTGCTCGACGGCGTCGCCGCAGAGCTGATCGCCATCTGCCATGAGGCGGGAAAGCCGGTGCTGGTCGACCCGAAGGGCCGCGACTATGCCCGCTATGCCGGCGCGACCGCCATCACCCCTAACCGCAAGGAGCTTGGCGAGGCCGTCGGCCATGCGGTGTTCGCCGATGACGAGATCGTCGCGGCCGCACGTGAACTGATTTCCGCGCACGGCTTCGATTTCGTCGTCGCCACCCGCAGCGAAAAGGGCATGAGCGTGGTCAGCCCCGACGAGGCGCGCCACATCGCCACCCAGGCGCGCGAAGTGTTCGACGTCTCGGGCGCCGGCGATACGGTGATCGCGACCTTCGCGCTGGCGCTGGCCGCCGGTGCCGATCCGGTCGCGGCGGCCTCGATTGCCAATGCCGCCGGCGGCGTCGTGGTGGGCAAGCGCGGCACCGCGCGGCTGACGGTGGAGGAACTGACCGGCGCGCTGTTCCGCTCGCATGGACCGACCGCCCACAAGGACGCTATCCTCGATGCCGCATCGGCGTCGCGCATGGTCGCGGCCTGGAAGGCGGAGGGACTGAGCGTCGGCTTCACCAATGGCTGCTTCGACATCCTGCATGCTGGCCATGTCAGCCTTTTACATGCCGCCCGCAGCCAGTGCGACCGGCTGGTGCTCGGCCTCAACAGCGATGCCTCGGTGCGGCGGCTGAAAGGGCCGGGGCGCCCGGTCAACGACCAGCATGACCGCGCCTGCGTGCTCGCGGCCCTTGCCTCGGTCGATGCCGTCGTGGTGTTCGAGGAGGACACGCCGCTGGCGCTGATCGAGGCGCTTCTGCCCGACATCCTGGTCAAGGGCGCGGATTATACGATCGACACCGTGGTCGGCGCCGATGTGGTGCAGAAGGCCGGCGGACGCGTGGTGCTGGTCGATCTCGTCGCCGGCAAGAGCACTACGGGCACGATCGGCAAGCTGCGTGCTGGCGCCACCACGAACTGAGGGTTCCATGTCTGAACTGAACGACTACCTGGTCCGCTCGGCGGCTGCGATCACGGCGATGGTCGAGCGCGACCTGACCGGCGAGATGGAGCGCGCGGCGAGCGCCGTGGTGACCGCGCTTTCAGCAGGCAAGGCCTTCCTGATCGCCGGCAATGGCGGCTCGGCCAGCGATGCCATCCACATCGCCGGCGAATTGGTCGGCCGTTTTCTCAAGGAGCGCAAGGCCTACAATGTCATCGCGTTGCCGGCCAACGCCGCGGTGCTGACCGCCTGGGGCAACGACTACGGCTTCGACACGGTGTTTTCGCGCCAGGTCGAGGCGCATGGCGCGGCCGGCGGCGTGCTGCTGGCGATCTCGACCAGCGGCAATTCGCCGAGCATCCTCGCCGCCGCCGAACAGGCGCGGATGATGGACATGACGGTGATCGGCCTGACCGGCGACACCGGCGGCAAGTTGAAGCCGCTGTGCGACATCCTGCTCAACGTGCCCTCGACCTCGACGCCGATCATCCAGCAGGGGCACCTGTGCCTCTACCATCATCTGTGCGAGGTGGTGGAAGCACGCCTGCATAATGGCTGAGGCGGTAGCGTACCCGCTGACCGAACCGGGCCTGTGGGTCGAGCGGATCGGCGACCGGGTCTTCCCGGGACGCCCGCCGGCGCTGTTCCTCGACCGCGACGGCACCATCAACGTCGATACCGATTACCCCAGCAATCCGGCGGAGATCGTGCTGCGCGACGATATCGTGCCGGCGATCGCGGCCGCCAACCGCAACGGGACCCCGGTCGTCGTGGTCACCAACCAGTCCGGCATCGCGCGCGGCTATTTCGACTGGAACGTCTTTGGGGCGGTGAACGGTCGCGTGCTCGACCTGTTGGGCGACCGGGGCGTGTTCGTCGACATGGTGCTTGCCTGCGCCTATCACGAGGCGGGCGTAGGGCCGCTCGCCGTATCGGACCATCCGATGCGCAAGCCCAATCCGGGCATGCTGGTCGAGGCGGGCAAACGCCTCGATCTCGATCTCCAGCGCTCCCTGATCGTCGGCGACAGACTGGGCGACATGCAGGCCGGACGGCGCGCCGGTCTGGCGCAGGGCTGGCTGGTGGACGGCGAGGCGGCGGCTTTGCCCGGCTTCGCCATCAGGCGCTTGCATGACGCCGATGACCTCGGCGGTCTGCTCGCCGCCATTGAAACGCTCTGCCGGGACAACGGGTCCTGATCCAGGCCTGACCGCTCATGCCTGATCGTTGCGCTCCGAGGCTTCGTAGAGCTTGGCCTCGGTGGCGAAGGAATAGATCATCACCGACATCGAGTAGACGAAGCCGTGCCGGCCGCACAGGAAGTAGCGCTTGGCGAGATAGAATTTCAGGAAGTTGCCGAACGGCGACAGCACCAGCCGCACCAGGCCGGGCTTCTTGCCCTTCTCGACCAGCGTCTTGGCCTTGAGGCCGGAGTAGCTGTTGGCCCGGGCAAGATCTTCCTCGACCGAGATCTCGCGGCGATGCAGCAGCACGCCGTTTTCGATCGTGCCGGTTTCGCCGGGCACACGGAAGGATTCATGCACTCGCGCGGTGAGGTCCATGGTGGCGCCCTCGCGCCGGAAAAGCCGCAGCAGCCTGTTGTGCAGCACCCAGCGATGCGCATAGCCGTAGCCCTTCAGCCAATCGCGGCGGCGGATGTACCAGCCGCCGATCTTGGTGTCGGCAGCCTGCGTAGCGGCCACGATCGACTGCCGCAGCTGGTCGTCGACGCGCTCGTCCGGGTCGATCGAAAGACACCATGGCTGGTTGGCATGGTCGAGCGCGAACTGCCGCTGTCGGGGAAAGCCCGGCCAGTCATTGTGCAGCAGCGTTATCGGGTAGCCCTTGACGATATAGCTTTCCACGCATTCGACGGTGCCATCGGTCGAACCGGAATCGACGATGATGATCTCGGCGCAGAAATCGATGCTTTCCAGGCACGGGCCGATCATATCGGCCTCGTTCACGCAGATGATAAGCGCCGAGACCGGGCTTGCAAATCGAGTCATGGTCCCCTTCCCATGGCGGGCCGTCCCCGGAACAACACTGCTTGCGCTCTGTTCGAGCGTCAGTCGAGCGGCGAAGTCCGGCAGGCCGTCCAGCCTTGTACATCAGCGTCTGTCTGATACCAACGGGGCGCCGGTGTGGCGAAGGCAAGGAATTTGCCGGCGGACAGGCCTTCGCCCGGCCTCAGGGGCGCTCGAATGAGACCAAGCCCTCATCCTTGACCCGGCGGATGGTGAGGGCGGTGCGCACCGTGTCGACATTCGGCGTCGAGGTCAGTTCCTCGATGACGAAAGTCTGGAAGGCGCCGAGATCGCTTGCCACGCAATGCAGCAGGAAGTCGGATTCGCCCGAGACCATCCAGGCGTCGCGCACGATCGGCCAGCCGCGCGTGCGCTCGGCAAAGATGCGCAGTTCGGCATCGGCCTGGTGATGCAGCCCGACCAGGCAGAAGGCGACCACGTCGAGGCCGAGCGCCGGGGCGTTGAGCAGAGCGCGGTAGCCTCGGATGATGCCGGCTTCCTCCAGCCGCTTGACCCGGCGCAGGCAGGGCGGCGCCGAAATGCCGACGCGGTTCGATAGTTCGACGTTGGTCATGCGGCCGTCGCCCTGCAATTCGCGCAGGATCTTCCAGTCGATGGCGTCGAGGTCGGCCTTGAGCGGCATTGGAGGTCTCGATGATCAGAGTGGCGCAAGAATCTTTCGCGATTTTGTAATTAAACGACTTTTGTGTCGACGCCAGCCCTCATCAAGGCGATTTTGGAACGGCAACGAAAAGCGGTCATCGTGCGAATATCCACATAGGCCGAAGCTTTCCGGGGACGACGGCCCGTTCGCCTTGCTGGCGTGGTTGGCAACCCTTACATTAAGCGCGACATTCCACGTCTTTTTCCAAGGCAACACTCCATTGTCTGCCCCGCAGAGGCTTCAAATGACCACCAAGCATGCGCCCGTTCTCATCATCGGTTCCGGCCCGGCCGGCTATACGGCGGCGGTCTATGCCGCACGCGCCATGCTGAAGCCGATGCTTGTCGCCGGCCTGCAGCAGGGCGGCCAGCTGATGATCACCACCGATGTCGAGAATTATCCGGGCTTCGCCGACCCCATCCAGGGGCCGTGGCTGATGGAGCAGATGCTCAAGCAGGCCGAGCATGTCGGCACCGACATCATCAACGATATCATCACCGAGGTCGACCTCAACGTGCGGCCGTTCCGCGCCAAGGGCGATTCCGGCACGACCTACACGGCCGACGCGCTGATCATCGCCACCGGTGCGCAAGCCAAGTGGCTGGGCATTCCGAGCGAGCAGGATTTCATGGGCTTCGGCGTCTCGGCCTGTGCCACCTGCGACGGCTTCTTCTATCGCGGCAAGGATGTCGCCGTGGTCGGCGGCGGCAATTCGGCGGTGGAGGAGGCGCTCTATCTGTCGAACCTCGCCAAGAGCGTGACGGTCATCCACAGGCGCAGCGACTTCCGCGCCGAGCGCATCCTGCGCGAGCGGCTGCTGAAGAAGGACAATGTCCGCGTCATCTGGGACACGATCGTCGACGAGGTCACCGGCCGCCCGGGCAAGACGCCGCTGCCGCCGTCGGTCGAAGGGCTGAAGCTCAAGCATGCGGTGACCGGTGCCGAAACGCACCTCAAGGTCGATGGCGTGTTCGTGGCGATCGGCCACGCACCGGCGGTCGAACTGTTCGCCGGCAAGCTGAAGCAGAAGCCGAACGGTTATCTGTGGACCGCGCCGGATTCGACCCGCACCGACGTGCCCGGCGTGTTCGCGGCCGGCGACGTGACCGACGATGTCTATCGCCAAGCGGTGACGGCGGCGGGCCTCGGCTGCATGGCGGCGCTCGAGGCGGAAAAGTATCTGGCCGGTATCGAGGTGCATCGCGAAGCAGCGGAATAGGGGCCGCTGTAAAACTGTTAAAAAAGCGGCTTGGAAACGCCGTGCAAAAGCCTGATTTTTCATTCAGACGCCAAACAGAACGAGGGGTATCATGGCGTTGGACTGGGACAAGCTACGCGTGTTTCACGCAGCGGCGGAAGCGGGGTCGTTTACGCACGCGGCCGAGACATTGCATCTGTCGCAATCGGCGATCTCGCGGCAGGTCAGCGCGCTTGAGCATGATGTCGGCGTGCCGCTGTTCAACCGCCATGCACGCGGCCTGGTGCTGACCGAGCAAGGCGAAATGCTGTTCCGCACGGCGCATGACGTGCTGATGAAGCTCGAGACCATCAAGTCGCGGCTGACCGAGACCAAGGACCGTCCTTCCGGCGTGCTCAGGGTGACGACGACCGTTGGCCTCGGCGCCGGCTGGCTGACCGAGCGGGTGCAGGAATTCATCGAGCTCTATCCCGAAATCAGCCTGCAGCTGATCCTCGCCAACGAGGAGCTCGATCTCACCATGCGCCAGGCCGACTGCGCCATCCGGCTGCGTCAGCCGCAGCAGCCGGACCTGATTCAGCGCCGCCTGTTCACCGTGCATTTCCACCTTTACGCCGCCCCTTCCTATGTCGCCAAGCATGGGAAGCCGGCCTCGGTCGCGGAGCTCAGGACCCATCGCATCGTCACCTTCGGCCTGCCGGTGCCTTCGCATCTGTCGGAGCTGAACTGGCTGGAGACGGTGGGCGATTTCGAGGGCGGCCAGCGTGTGCCTTCCCTGCAGATCAACGATATCCTGTCGATCAAGCGGGCCGTGCAGGGCGGCGCCGGCATCGCCATGCTGCCGGACTATGTGATCAGCAAGGACTCCGGCCTGGTGCAATTGCTGCCGGAGACCGAGGTGCCGTCCTTCGACACCTATTTCGCCTATCCAGACGCGATGAAGAACCAGGCCAAGCTGCACGTGTTCCGCGACTTCATCATCGCCAAGGCCAGAAGCTGGTCTTTTTAGGATAAGCCGATATTCAGGTGAGGCCGGCCTGCGAACGAGAGCTTCCTGCGCTTCCGGTACTCACGGACGGAAAGTCCGCTCCGTTCCGGTTCTCGGAAGCTGCCGTTCTCGGCTCGGCCTCACCTGAATCTCGGCATATCCTCTGCGGCGCTGCGTCCGCAAGCCGCCTCACCCCCGCCAGGGCGTGAGGCGCGGCAGCCAGCCGGGCACGTTGCGGCGGTAGGTCTCGTATTCTGCGCCATAGCGACGGCTGAGCGTCGGCTCCTCGTAGAGCCTGACGAAGGCGCCCATGATGACCGCGCCGACGGCGGCATAGACGACAAGCGTCCAGCTCGAGAACAGCAGCGCCTGGCCGAGGATGATCGACAGCACCGCGACATACATCGGGTTGCGGACGTGGCGGTAGATGCCGCCGATCACCAGCTTTTCGGTCGGCGCGACCGGTGCTGGTGTCCCCAGCCCCTCCAGCGCAAAACGCCCGAAGGCACGCAGCAGCACGGCGGCCGCAGCGACGATCAGAACCCAGCCGGCAAGCACAAAGCCCGGCACAGCGGACCAAGGCAGGCCCCAGCGATCGCTGAGCAGCCACGGAATCAGACCGGCGACCACGCCAGGTGCCGCAATCAGGAAAATAGCGCTGCCGGCAATCGCCGTGAACGTACGCATTGGCTGGCTCCTTCCGATTGCCTTAGAAATGAACGCCTGCTGCTCACTTCCACGTCATTGCGCGGTTTTGGCATTTCGCGGCGAAAACCGATCGCTATTCGCGATTCCGGTGTGACAATGGCCCGATCGCGCGCTGCAATTCGACGATTCCACTGGTCCTATTGGCGTCGGGAGCGGGTTAGACCACAGCCTGCGTCTTTTTGCATGCGTGTGTTGCAAAATAGATGCTTGTTTCTTGGGCATGATGAGTACATATATAGATCATCTCCTGGGTGCGTTCTCCTCCCATTGGCGCCCTCGAGTGTTCCCCTCTGGAGGTTAGCCTTAACAGGCACTTCCATCAAACTCAGCCGGATCTTCATTGATCCGGCTTTTTTGTTGCCCGCATGCCCCCCAGGGCGGCTGAGAATTTCACCTGAATTGCCGCGTAACAGTGTCATGTAACCTCTGGTAACATGACAAGGGCATCCTCCATCTGTTATGTAGACCATAGGACGCGGTGTGGTTCGGACGGGAGATGGGGGCATCACTCGAACGACCCGGGCTCAGGCGGCTACCGCGTCCGAACCTTTTTGCCGAAGCTCGGCGACTGCATATGCGGCGGACCTGCCGTTTCTCCTCCCAAGAAAACGGTCCGCAAAACAAAACGGCGTCCGGCTCCCCGGGCGTCGTTTTTTATTTCCGCCCCCTCGAATTTCGAGGGGGCGTTATATCAGGATGGAAATCACGCGGCCTTGCCGTTGGCATTCATCGCCTCGTCCGCGAGGCGGCCGGTGAGGTCGGCCATGTGGTCGAATACGGCGCGATAGCTGGCAACGCCCGCGGTTGCCGAGCGCAACTCGATGATCAGGTCGCCGATCTCGGCCTGCGGCATGGTCGCCTCGACGACATCCCATCCCGGCCAGTCGGGCCGCGCGTCATAACCGAGGATCTGGCCGCGGCGTTGCGGGATCAGCGCGATGATCTTCGACGTCGCGTCGGACGGGGTGACGATCTCGACCTTCATCACCGGTTCCAGAAGCACCGGCGAGCAAGCGGCCATGCCTTCCTTCATCGCCAGCTTCGCCGCCATCTGGAAGGCCATGTCGGAAGAATCGACCGCATGGTAGGAGCCGTCAGAGAGGTTGACGGCGACATCGACGACGGGGAAGCCGAGCGGGCCGGACTTCAGGTAGTCGCGCACACCGGTCTCCACCGACTGGATGTAGGTCTTCGGCACCACGCCGCCGGTGATGGTGTCAGTGAACTGGAAGCCCGAGCCGCGCGGCAGCGGCTTGATCTCGATCACCACATCGCCGAACTGGCCATGGCCGCCCGACTGCTTCTTGTGGCGGCCGCGCTGCTGCACCGATTTGCGGATCGTCTCGCGATAGGGCACCGCCGGCGCGTGGCCTTCCACCGGAATCTGGTTCTTGCCCTCGAGCCGCTCGCGCACGACGCGCAGATGCATCTCGCCATGGCCGGACAGTACTGTCTCGGCCGAGTCCTGGTTGTGGCGCAGGTTGAGCGAGGGATCCTCCTCGGCCAGGCGCTGGATGGCCGCCGACATCTTCACCTCGTCCTTGCGCTCCTTGGGACGCAGTGCGAAGGCGAAGACCGGTTGCGGCGGTTCGACATCGAACAGCTGCTTGATGCCGCCCTTGGCCGAGGTCAGCGTCTGGCCGGTCTTGACCTCGTCCAGCTTGCCGAGCGCGACCGTGTCGCCGGCCCTGGCGGCGGTGAGCTTGAACTGATCCTTGCCGAGCATCCGATAGATGCCGGAGACCTTGGCGGTGCCGCCGCCGGGCAGCCAGAGTTCGGAGCCGTCGGCGACCTGGCCTGACAGGATGCGCGACACCGACAACTTGCCGCCATGCGGCGTGTGAATGGTCTTCATCACCTGGGCCACGGTGGCGCTGCCATCCGGTGCGCCGAGCCGCTTGCGGGTCGCCTCGATGTCGGGCGCGTCGTGGCGGATCGTCTTCAGCAGGCGGAGCACGCCATTGCCTTTCTCGGCGGTACCGATCAGCACCGGCGTCACCGCGCCGTCGCGCAGATCGGCCGAGAGGTCGTCGAAGATCGCGTCCTTCGGCGGCTCGATCTCCTCGAGCAGCTGTTCCATCAACTGGTCGTCATGGTCGGCGAGCGTCTCCAGCATGGAGAAGCGCGCTTCCAGCTCGCGCGCCTTGTCGTCACCCGGTATCTGAGCCACCTCGCTCTCGGCATATTCGCGGTAGATGTAGGCGCGCTCCAGCGCCAGGTCGATCGAGCCGATGACGACGCCGTCCTTGCGCAGCGGAATCTGGCGCAGCAGGAGCGGTACCGAACTGGCCGGCTGCAACATCTTCAGCGTGTCGCGCACGCCCGATATCGCCTTGTCGACCTTGTTGAGGAACAGGAGGCGCGGCACGCCGAGATCGTCGAGCTTGCGCATGATCAATTGCAGGGCGGGGATCTTCTTTTCATCGGCCTCGGCCACGACCACGGCGAGGTCGCAGGCGGCCAGCACCGGTTCGGCCTCGAAGGAGAATTCGATCGAGCCGGGGCAGTCGACAAAGGTGATCTGCTCGCCCATGAATTCGGTGGTGGCGATCGTCGCCTCGACGCTCATGGCGTGGGCACGCGCCTCCGGCGAATGGTCGGAAACGGTGTTGCCGGAAGAAACGGGATTTTGTCGGGGAATGGCGCCCGTACGGGCCAATATGGCTTCGAGAAGTGTCGTCTTACCGCTTGCGAAGGGACCGACTATGGCAATGCATTTCGGTCCCGTGCGTCGTCCTCCGGCGCGAGTACCCATGACTGACCTCCACTCAGGCGTTTCCCGTAGGACCGACTGGCATGCATGGTTCAGGCGTGGTCAATCGGTCCTGAGCGGCGGCCGGCCTGTTCGACCGTCGCGGGCGGGGTTCTTTTGGTTTCACCACCTGCCCGAAAGCATCGTCCCACTTGTTTGCCGGCAGGGCAAGAAAAATAGGAATCCACTGCTGCGTCAGGCGTCCTTGCGGCGGCGCGGCAAACGGCCGGTTGCGCCTCGGAGGATATCAGCCGAGAATGCATCCGCGTCAAATGAGAGACGGCGTTTGCCGTCGGTCGCTTCACCACCGGTCCTGGGATTAGACGATGAAGATCATTGCTTGCGGCAGCGTACCCACCATCATCGCACCCG
Organism: Mesorhizobium sp. B1-1-7; assembly: GCF_006442705.1. Lineage (NCBI taxonomy): Bacteria > Pseudomonadati > Pseudomonadota > Alphaproteobacteria > Hyphomicrobiales > Phyllobacteriaceae > Mesorhizobium > Mesorhizobium sp. B1-1-7. The sequence goes on from NZ_VFWQ01000005.1 coordinate 73,206, forward strand.
AAAAGTACTTCACCGGTCGGGTTCTGCAGACGCCGATCATCGAGAAGGAGGAGCCGGCGCGGCTGAGGGCGACACTGGTCAGCTTCGAGCCGGGTGCGCGCACATACTGGCACACACATCCGCTCGGCCAGACGCTCTACGTCACCTCGGGTGCCGGCCTTGCCCAGACTTGGGGCGGACCGGTCCAGGAGTTCACGGCAGGCGACGTCATCTCGTTCGCGCCCGGCGAGAAACACTGGCATGGCGCGGCGCCGAAATCGGCAATGACGCATATCGCCATGCAGGAAGCGCTCGATGGCGTCCACGCCGACTGGCTGGAAGCGGTGACCACCGAGCAGTATGGCGGCTGAGGCCGAGCCGGGCTCACAAAAAACCCGGCGTGGAGCCGGGTTTCCGTTGGCCGCGATGATGCGTCCGATCAGGTCAGCGATGCCGTGAAGCGCTGGATGCGCGTGCAGGCTTCCTCCAGAAGGGCATCCGAGGTGGCGTAGGAGATGCGGAAGTTCGGGCCGAGGCCGAAGGCCGAGCCGAACACCACCGCCACGCCCTCGGCCTCGAGCAATTCCGAGCAGAAGGTCTCGTCGGTGTCGATCACCTTGCCGGCCTTGGTCTTCTTGCCGATCAGCTGGGCGCAGGACGGATAGACGTAGAAAGCGCCTTCCGGCGACGGGCAAGAAATGCCGCGTGCCTGATTGAGCATCGAGACGACAAGATCGCGCCTGCCCTGGAAGATCGCCTTGTTTTTGGCGATGAAGTCCTGCGGGCCGTTGAGCGCTTCGACCGAGGCCCATTGCGCGATGGTGCAGGCGCCCGATGTCTGCTGGCCCTGGATCATGTCCATCGCCTTGATCAGCTGGACCGGGCCGGCCGCGTAGCCGATGCGCCAGCCGGTCATGGCATAGGCTTTCGATACGCCGTTCATGGTCAGCGTGCGCTCATAGAGCTTCGGCTCGACCTCGGCGAGGGTCTTGAAGACGAAGTCGCCATAGGTCAGGTGCTCGTACATGTCGTCGGTCAGCGTCCAGACATGCGGGTGCTCGAGCAGCACGTCGGCCAGCGCGCGCAGTTCAGCTTCGGTGTAGGCCGCGCCCGACGGGTTCGACGGCGAGTTCATCAACAGCCATTTGGTCTTCGGCGTGATCGCCTTCTCCAGCACTTGCGGGGTCAGCTTGAAGCCGTTTTCGATCGAGGTGTCGGCAAACACCGACGTGCCGCCGCAGATCGCCACCATTTCCGGGTAGCTGACCCAGTAGGGGCGCGGGATGATGACTTCGTCGCCGGGGTTCAGCGTCGCCATGAAAGCGTTGAACAGGATTTGCTTGCCGCCGGTGCCGACGATGGTCTGCTCGGGCTTGTAGTCGAGATTGTTCTCGCGCTTGAACTTTTTCGCGATCGCCTCGCGCAGCGGCACGATGCCCGAAACCGGCGGATACTTGGTCTCGCCACGCCGGATCGCCTCGATCGCCGCATTCTTGATGTTGTCGGGCGTGTCGAAATCCGGTTCGCCGGCGCCGAGGCCGATGATGTCACGGCCGGCATTTTTCAGCTCGCGGGCTTTCTGCGTCACTGCGATGGTGGCGGAAGGCTTCACGCGGGAAAGGGTGTCGGCAAGAAAGGCCATGACCTTTTGTCTCTCCTGAGAGGATCGGCGCGGCCAGGAGCGGCCGCGGCGCTTCTCATGTCGCATCATTCCGCGCAGTGCAAGCTTTCTTGGCTGTGCCAGGTGGGTCGCGCGGTCAATGAGCTGTGATTGGGAGCCATGATCGGGCGCCGTGATCGGCAACAATAAATTTATTAACGGGCGGTAGAGGCTTGCGTGACAGGATCGCAATCCAATTGCGGAGCGAGGAACCGTGTCGCGCAGCGTCGGGCTTGCCCATATCATCCGTCATGATGACGGCACCTCTACCGGTGTCTGGGGCATTTATACGCTGCAAAGTGCCTTCCAGCCGATCTTCGCCTTCAAGGAGGGCAAGCTGTCGGTCACCGCCTTCGAGGGGCTGATCCGGCCGTTTCGCGATGGCGAGCCGCAATCGCCGATGAGCTTCTTTTCGACTTGTCCGGCCGCCGACCGCCTGCATGTCGAAGCGCTTACCAGGACGCTGCATCTCCTGAACGCCGGCGCCTGCCTGCCGCAGGAGGCATCGATCTTCATCAATTTCGACCCGTCGGTGTTCACCGAGCGGGCGATCGCCGACAATGCCTTGCGCGAAATGCGGCTGGTGCTGCACGAGGCCGGCATCGACCCGGGCCGCGTCGTTTGCGAGGTGACGGAACAGAGGTCGGCGTCGCAGGAGACCCTGCACAGCTTCGTGGCGGCGCTCAAGGGCAACGGCTTTCGCATTGCGGTGGACGATTATGGCGCTGATGAGTCCGACATCGGCCGGATCAAGGAATTGAAGCCCGACATCGTCAAGTTCGATGCGCAGTGGATCACGCAGCTGATGGAGTCCGGTGCCGGCTTCGCGCTGCTGACCACGATGGTGAAAAGCTTCGAAGAGCAAGGCATCCGCACCGTGTTCGAGGGCATCGAGGAAAGATGGCAGCTGGAGCTTGCCGAGAAGTCGGGAGCGTCGATGATCCAGGGCTATGTGCTGGCACGGCCCGAGCTGGCACCGACCAGCTTTCGCGTCTTCGGCAAAGTCCCGCCGGAACCCGTCTCCGCCGCCGAGACCGTGCCTGTCGCGTCGCCCGTTCGGCAAACGGCGCGACCGGTCAAAGCCTTCGGGCGCAGGGTCGCGCCATGAGGCCCGAACGGCGCCGCAATGTCGGCGATGCGATCTTCGTCGACGAGGTCGGCATCGAATTCGGCGTTTATGGCGACTTCCGTCTGCGCAGCGCCTATCAGCCGATTTTCGCCCCGCGCGGCGACAGCCTGCACCCGGTGGCGGTCGAAGGCCTGATCGAGCCGCACCGCGCCGGCCGGCCAGGGTCGCCACGGGTGTTCTTTGAAGGCGTTGCCACACCGGACCGGCTGTTTGTCGAGACCATGTGCCGGGTGCTGCATCTTCGGAATTTCCACATTATCGGCGTCGACGGGCTCGATCTGTTCTTCAACTACAATCCGCTGGTCAACGACCATACCGGGCGGGCGCTGGCCGAGATCCGGCTGATGAGCAGGCATCTGGGCGAACTCGGCCTCGCTCCTCGCATGCTGGTCTGCGAAATCACCGAACAGGCGGCGGACGATGCGCTGCTTGCCCGGCTGGCGCGCGAGATGCGGCGCGACGGCATCCGCATCGCCATCGACGATTTCGGCACCGGCCATTCGACCGAGGAGCGGGTGAGCCTGCTCAAGCCCGACATCGTCAAGATCGACGGCGGCTGGTTCGCGCAGTTCTGCCGCCATGCCGCAGCCGAACGCTTCTTCCGCCCGCTGGTATCGAGCCTGCACGACCGCGGCGCCAAGGTCCTGGTCGAAGGCATCGAGCAATCCATCCACCTGCGCGTGGCGCTCGAAGCCGGCGTCGACCTGCTGCAAGGCTTTCTTCTGGCCCGGCCGGCGCTGGCCGGCACCGTCTTCGAGGAAGCGCCGCTCGTGATCGACGCGCTGCTGGGCCTCGACAACAAGGTCGTGCCGCTCTTTGCCAGGACCTTGCATCAGCGGCGCTGATGGTCGCGCCAAAACAAATCATTGGTTGAGGACGCCGCCGCTGCGATAATCGCCTCTGCAAGGCAGCGCTCGGGGAACGGCAATGATACTTTACAGCATGATCGACAGCGGCAACTGCTACAAGCCGCGCCTGCTGATGGCCAAGCTCGGCCTCGGCTTCACCACGGTCGAGGTGAGTTCGCATACGGGCGACACGCGAAAAGCCGATTTCGTCGCCAAGAATCCGAACGCCATGGTGCCGCTGCTCGAACTCGACGATGGCCGGCGGCTGGCCGAGTCCAACGCCATCCTGCTCTACCTCGCCGAAGGCACGCGCTTCCTTCCGGCGGACAAGTATGAGCGCGGGCTCGCCTATCAGTGGCTGTTCTTCGAGCAATACAGCCACGAGCCCTACATCGCCGTGCGCAAGGCGCTGTTGACCTTTCCCGAAAGGGCCGCGGATGCTACGCCCGAACGGCTGGCGGTGACATTGGAGCGCGGCAACAAGGCGCTTGGCGTGATGAACAGATATCTGGAAAACAACGCCTTCTTCGCCGGCAGCGCCTTCAGCGTCGCCGACATCGCGCTCTATGCCTACACGCACACGGCGGAGCAGGGCGGCTTCCAGCTCGACGTCTATCCGGCGGTGGCGGCCTGGCTGAGGCGGGTGGAAGCAGATCCGGGGCATGTGCCGGTCGGGTGGGTGGGGTAGCCTTCTCCTCTTGAAGGAGGGGCTATTTCAACAGATGGTCGTAATCGGCGTGGTGCCGATCCAGAACCAGATCACATCTTCATTGTTGCGTATGGCAACAGCCCGGTAGTTTTCGTCAACTCGCGCCGACCAATAGCGACCGACCTGTTTGAAATGCAGTGAGGGATGAAAAGGATCGCAACGCAGTCGGGCAAAACGCCTGTCCGCCTTTGCTCTGATTGACGATGGCAGTTTTTCATAAGCCTCCCAGAACGATGGAGAGGCGACGTGGTTCACAGAGGCCGCGTCCGACCAGCGCGATGGTCAGCCAGCGCCTGTTCGGCAAGCCTGTCCAAACGGCCCGCCTTCGCGTCGGCTTCCATCTGCCGGTCCCACATATCCGCCTGGAGCGCCTCGAACCAGGCGGCAAACGCCTTCAGTTCCTCGGGGCTCAGTTCGGCGACGGATTTTTCGATCTGCTCAAGTTTGGTCATGGCCGAATGATACCACTAGTGGGCCAAAAGTACCACCGGTGGGACTATTGCGCCGGCTGCGGCACCCAACCCCAGACAGCAAAAAGGCGGGATAAATCCCGCCTTCCGTGCTTGGTAGCCTGATTGGGAGCGTCCAGTCCGGGCTGGCAGCTATCTGCTGATCCAGTCTGTCGGGTCTTTCCGCTCCGGCGCGCTTCTCGCGCGACCGTCAGTACATCCGTGACTTGCCGCGCGCCCCGAGCTCTCGCCCGGCGCGCGCCATTCGCAAAATCAGGCTGCCTTGCTCAGAGATCCAGCGGACGACTTGCCAGTGCGGCGGTCCTGCTCGATCTCGAAGTTGATCTTCTGGCCTTCGACCAGGGTCGACAGGCCAGCACGCTCGACTGCGGAGATGTGGACGAAAACGTCCGCGCCGCCCGCGTCAGGCTGGATGAAGCCGAAGCCCTTGGTGGCGTTGAACCACTTGACCGTTCCAGTTGCCATAAAAATAGTCCTTGCATTTGCTTTGGTTTGACCAGACCGAGGTCCAGCCGGTGTGCATCGAGATTTTGGAGATAGACGTCAGCAAACGCGAAGATCGCGAGGCCCGGATCGATCGGCCGAAATATCAATGGGCCTGATATAGGCTGCTTTCCGACGAAAAACAAGACTGCGTGAAAAAGCCGTGATCGAGGGGCCGCCCAACGGCCGCCCCAATCTGGTGAAACCGTTGCGGCAGATCGCGCTGTCGGAGGATGGGCGGATCGGGGAGAGGATCATGAAAACCATTCTGCTTGCCGCCTGCCTGACGCTGGTGGCCGCCGAGGCGCAGGCGATCTCGCGCTACGACCCGACGCATATGAGCTGCGGCAAGGTCCAGTCGACGATCGCGCGGCAGGGCGCCGTCATCCTGCGCTATCAGTCGGCACGCGTGCCGGGGCTGCCGCTCTACGACCGCTATGTGCAAAGCCAGCAGTTCTGCACCATGGGCGAGGTGAGGACGCGTGCCTATGTGCCGAGCGCCGACACCAAGTCCTGTCCGGTCTACAACTGCAAGCGGCCGGACAATGAAAGGCGTTTCCGGCGGCGATTCTTCCACAACGACTAGGCCGCTCATCGACTGCAGCGGAGGCTTTCTCAGTTGTTCAACCTGCGCCGCTCGGCGGCATGCGCTTTCATTCGCGAATCTGTTCCATGAGCATGGACACGAACCGCGTCACCTTTTGCGGGCGAAAGCGTGCGGCCGGGTAGACCACGTGAATGCCGCCGGAGGGCAGCGCCCAGTCAGACAGCATATGGACGAGACGACCCTGCGATAGATAGTCGGCGATCAGATAGTCCGGCAGAACCGCCAGCCCGCCGCCGGCGAGCGTCGCTTCCAGGACGGCCGGTGTCGAGTTGATGGAGAACGTCTCGCGCATGGTGACCGTCCGCGGCTCGACATCGCCTCGGGTGAAGCTCCAGGTGAACGGCTTGCGAAGGACGGAATTGGCGACGAGCGGCAAGGAAGCAAGATCTTCCGGTTCGTCCACCGTGACCTTGGCGGCAAAATCCCGTGAAGCGACGAGGATCTGCCGGAAGGTGCCGATGCGGCGCGCCTGCAGGCTGGAATCTTCCAGCCAACCGACCCGGATGGACAGGTCCATCTTGCTGCCGATCAAATCAATTATGGCATCGGAAATGAACAGTTCGACGCCGCAGGCTGGAAATTCCTGTCGAAAGCGGGCGGCGATCGGGGCCAGCACGATCGCGCCATAGTCATTGGACGCCGAAACGCGCAGCACACCCGCCACTTCGGTGTTGCCCTCTGCGACCTCGGCGACTGCCTCTTCAACGTCCCGCAGGATCATGACGCAACGTGCATGCAGAAGGCGGCCTGCTTCGGTCGGCTCGAGCCTTCGCGTCGTGCGCACGAGAAGCGTGGTCTGCAGTTCGGCTTCAAGGCGGGCGACCTGTTGGCTGACGACGGCCTTCGTGATGCCAAGCCGCTCGGCTGCCCGGGTAAACGAGCCCGCGTCGATGACGGTGGCAAAATAGGCGAGGCGGTTGAGGTTGATCGGTTCCATGGGACGCCTTCGATTTATTGTAAGCTGATGGCATACAGTCTGTATTATTATAGATAATTTATCAATTAATCCAACGGGGCTACCTTCCGATCTGTCCTTTCATCAGCGGCGGACCCGCGGATGCCACCGCCACCCGATCCCATTCCATTCAAAGGAGCTATTCGATGTTTACGAGGAGACAGATCATGAAGACGTCATTGGCCCTCGGCGCAACCGCCGTCTTCGCATCCGCGGAGCGCGGCCAGGCCGCCGGCAGCAAACTCGACTGGAAACATTTCCCGGCGGGTCCGAACGGCTTCTTCCGCGCGCCGGTGCTGCTGTCTGGACCGAGCGAGGCCCTGTTGATCGATGGCGGCTTCACCTATCCGGACGGCAAAGCGCTCGCCGAGGCCATCAAGGCCACAGGCAAGAAGCTGACCACCATCTATGTCAGCCAGTCCGATCCCGATTATTACTTCGGCCTGAAGCCGGTGCGGGAAGCCTTCCCGGAGGCAAAGGTGATCGCTGCTTCAGCCACGCTCGAAGCCATCAAGGACAGCGTGGAGAAGAAGCTCGCGGTCTGGGGCCCGCAATTGAAGGAAAATGGCCCTCAGGCGCTGACCGACATCGTCTTGCCCGAGGCTTTCGACGGCCCAACGCTCACGATCGACGGCGAGACGATCGAGATCGTCAATGCCGAAGAAGGACTAGCCAATCGCCGGTACCTGTTCGTGCCGTCGCTCAATGCCGTGTTCGGCGGCGTGATGATCTTCGCGGGTGTTCATGTCTGGACCGCCGACACGCAGACCAAGGAAAGCCGTGCCGCCTGGGTCAAGACGCTGGATGCGGTTGCAGCGCGCCACCCCGCCGTCGTGGTGCCGGGCCATATGACCCCCGATGCCGCGACCGGTCCTTCGGCGGTGGAATTCACCAAATCCTATCTCCTCGCCTTCGAGGGCGAGCTGAACAAGGCGGCCGACAGCGCAGCGCTAAAGGCAGCCATGGAGGCCCGCTTTCCAGGTCTCGGCATGGGCGTTGCCCTCGATATCGGATCCAAGGTCGCCAAGGGCGAGATGAAGTGGGGCTGACGTGGCACCGACCCTCGATCTGATCCGCCGGACTATCGAGGGAACTTCCGAGGAGAACGGCGGCGCCCAATGGCCAAGACAGAAGGTGGATTTCAAGCGGGTGATCGCCGACGGCGACCTTGTCATGACGGAGGTCGTCCAGCCGAAGACGGGCGACATGGCGGAGACCGTCATCGTGGATATTTTCCGCGTCGAGGATGGCAAGATCGCCGAGCATTGGGACGTGATGCAGCCGGTGCCGGCCAATCCGGCGAACAAGCGACCGATGTACTGATGCACGGGGTTCTGATCCAGGCCCCTGCCGCCGGTTCAGAAGCCGAACGAGACCTGCGCCGGCGGCGGCGGGCCGACGCGCACGCCTTCCATGGCCAGCATCCTTTCCTTGGTGACCGAGCCGCCGGGTGCCGAGAAGCCGCCGATCTTGCCGCCGGCGGCCAGGATGCGGTGGCAGGGGATGACCAGCGGCACCGGATTGGCGCCAAGGGCAGCACCCGTTTCGCGCGGCAGGCCGGCATGGCCGGCGCGCTTGGCGAGTTCGCCATAGGTGGTGGTTTGCCCATAGCTGAGCTTTCGCGCCGCGTCGTAGATGGCGAGGCGGAAATCGTCGACGCCGTCGAGATCGACGGGTATGCCGGTGAAATCGACGTCCTCGCCTGTGGCATATGCCTTGATCGAAGCGATCAGGTCGACCACCCATGGTGGCTGGGCCGTGGAGGCGGAAACGCCGGGATGGCGCATCAGCCGCCGCTCCACCGCTTCGCGGCTGCGTTCGGGCAGGCAGAGCCGGATCAGGCCCTTTTCGCTCCAGGCGATGCCCATGAAACCGATCACTGTTTCTAACACTGCGTGGCCGGCTGTGATCGAAGATGGCGTTTCCATGATGCGCTCCTTTCCGCAAAGCGGCGAAATCCGGGATTCCTGCCAGTACATATCAGGAACAATATGGCATCACCGCCTGCGTCTCGCCACCCGAAAACCACCTGATGGCCCTGATTGCCGGTGCTGAATCGCTGGTGTAAGGGATTTCTTAACACCCGACGAACCGGACCCGAGCGCGGCTTGCCAGCAAAACTGAACCTTATCGCGATCGGCGTGATCGTCGCCGCTGCCGGCCTTAGCGGTTGCACGTCGACCTCGCAGATGAAGGCCGCGCCATCCCTGACCGAAACCGCTGAAGTTGCCGGCAGCGATGCAGGCTTCACGGTACCGTTGCCGGACAAGGTTTCGGTGCTGCCGCAATCCTCTGGCATCGTGCCCGTCCAGGCGACCGAACTGACGCCTGGCGTGGCCGCGCCGGGTCTCGATCCCGCTGCCGCGGCGACCGCCGCCTTTGCCGGAGCGACGCCAACCGCGCCGGCCATGCCGGCGGTGATGACCGCCAATGCCTGGCAGGCGCCGCCGCCCACCAAGGCGGGGCAAGCGGCCAAGGTGGCCGAGACATACACGACCGCAGGGCTCATCGTGCCCGCAGTCGCCAAGGGTGGCCTGAAAACCATGCCCGGCGTGCAGCAGGTGGCCTATGTCGTGCCGCAGAATCCGGCTGCCCTGGTGCAGTTCCCGTCCGCGCCGGTCGATCCGGCCGCTCCGGCGCAGGAAGAGCACACAGGCATGCGCGGTGACGTCGACCGGCTGATCGTCAAATACGCCGCCCTTTACCAGGTGCCGGTGGATCTGGTTCGCCACGTCGTCAACCGCGAAAGCACCTTCAATCCCAAGGCCTACAACAACGGCCATTGGGGCCTGATGCAGATCAAGCACGCGACGGCCCGCGGCATGGGCTATGACGGACCGGCCAAGGGCCTGTTCGATGCCGAGACCAACCTCAAATACGCGGTCAAATATCTGCGTGGCGCCTGGCTGGTGTCGGACGGCAATGCCAAGAAGGCCGACTGGCTCTACCAGACCGGCTATTATTTCGACGCCAAGCGCAAGGGCCTGCTCGAGGCGACGGGCCTCGGCACCGACCGCAAACGGCAGCGCCTCCAGCCCGACGCCTGAGCGCGATGCCTGAACCGCGCCCGCCGGCCCCTGACGACATCCGGCTGCGCAAGATCCTCGACGAGACGATCGTTGCACCGCACTGGCCGGAGGGTTTTACCATGCGCTCGTTTGAGCCCGGTGACGCGCTGCCCCTGCATGCACTGCTCGGCGACGTATTCGACGACGGCGCCGACGGCCCGTTCGACGAATGGTGGCCGCGCATATCCGGTGATCCCGAATTCGACCCCGCGCTTTGTTTCCTCGTCATCGACGCCAAGGGCCGGCTGGCGGCGGCGGCGCTTTGCTGGACGCGCGCTTTCGTCAAGGATCTCGCCGTCCATCCCGAGGCGCGCGGCAACGGCGTCGGCGAGGCACTGATGCGGCACGTCTTCTCCGCCTTTCGCGATCGCGGCGCCGACCATGTCGACCTCAAGACCAACACGGTCGAGAACGCCGCCGCCGTGCGGCTCTACGAGCGGCTGGGGATGATGCCCATCGCCTGGGAGGGCTAGCTTCCGATCGGCCCGATCGCTGGTTGGCCGCGATGGCCAGGGAACCCAAAGCGTCGCTTTGCATTCATTGAACGGCGGGGCCTGACGAACTGCCGGCGTGTCCGCGTCGCCCTCAGCATGGAGATTCGCCATCGTGAAGCTTTTCCATGCATTTCTGGCGTTGGCGGTCACCGTCATGCTGGGAACGGTCCCAGTGCGTGCCGTCGAATTGTCGATCGTGTCGGGCGACACCGGCAACGGCATCAAGGTGCTGCGCGAGATCCTCGACCGCTACGAGAAAGAAAGCGGCAACAAGGTCTCGATCGTCGTCATGCCGTCGTCCGGGACCGACCAGTTCGGCCAGTACCGGCTGTGGCTTGCCGCTGGAAACAGCGACATCGACATCTACCAGACCGATGTCATCTGGGCGCCGCAGCTCGCCAGCCAGCTCGTGGATTTGACCGCGGCGACGCGCGATGTCGTGGGTGCGCATTTCCCCTCAATCATCCAGTCGCAGACCGTCAACGGCAAGCTCGTCGCCCTGCCGATCTTCACCGATGCCCCGGCGCTCTACTACCGCAAGGATCTCCTCGACAAATACGGCGCCAAGGTGCCGGCCACCTGGAAGGAGCTGGGCGATACCGCGAAGCTGGTGATGGACAAGGAACGTGCCGCCGGCAATCGCGATATCTGGGGTTTCGTCTTCCAGGGCAATGCCTATGAGGGGCTGACCTGCAACGCGCTCGAATGGGTGATGTCGAATGGCGGCGGCCAGATCATCGAGCCGGACGGCACCGTCTCCATCAACAATCCCAAAGCGGCAGCGGCGCTCGACATGACCAAGGGCTGGATCGGCACCATCTCGCCGCCCGGCGTGCTCGCCTACCAGGAAGAGGAATCGCGCGGCGTCTGGCAGACAGGCAACGCGGTGTTCATGCGAAATTGGCCCTATGCCTATGCGCTCGGCAACGGCGAAGGATCGCCGATCAAGGGCAAGTTCGACGTGGCGCCGCTGCCGGCCGGCACGGGCGAAGGCGCCCGGCCGGTCGCGACGCTCGGCGGCTGGAACCTCGCCGTCTCCAAATATTCGAAGCATCCGGACGCGGCGATCGAGCTGGTCAAGTTCATCGCCTCGCCGGCGATGCAGAAATACCGCACGCTGAAGACATCCAACCTGCCGACCATCCAGGCGCTCTATGACGATGCCGACATCGCCAGGGAACAGCCGATCGTTCCGCACTGGAAGCAGATCTTTCTCAATGCGGTGCCGCGTCCCTCGTCCGCGACAGGGATCAAGTACAACGAGGCATCGAGCCAGTTCTGGAATGCCGTTCACAACACGCTGTCGGGCGACGGCGCCGCCGCTGACAATCTGGCCGATCTCGAAGCGACGCTGACCAGGCTGAAGGGCCGCGGCTGGTGAGCGCGGAGCCGGCAGGCGCCAGCCAGGCCGGGCGCCCGCGCTCGCGGCTGATGGCACAGCGCGTTCGCTCGGCGTGGCTTTTCCTGGCGCCGATGCTGCTGGTGCTGGCCGCCGCGGCCGGCTGGCCGCTTGCCCGCACGGTCTATTTCAGCTTCACCGACGCCTCGCTGGCCGATCTCGACGCGCGCCAGTGGGTCGGCTTTGCCAATTATTTCTCGGTGTTCACAATGCCGAGCGGCCGGGTCCTCCATGACGGCCTGCTGGTCGACCCGGTGTGGTGGCGCGCCGTCTGGAACACGGTGCGCTTCGCGGCGATTTCGGTGAGCTGCGAGACGATCCTCGGCATGATCGTAGCGCTGGTGCTCAATGCCGAATTCCCTGGCCGCGGCATCGTCAGGGCGGCGATCCTGATCCCCTGGGCGATCCCGACCATCGTCTCGGCCAAGATGTGGCAGTGGATGCTGAACGACCAGTTCGGCATCATCAATGTCGTGCTCATCAATTTCGGCCTGATCGACGGCAAGATCGCCTGGACGGCCAGTGCCGAAACCGCAATGGCGGCGGTGCTGATCGTCGACGTCTGGAAGTCGACGCCATTCATGACGCTGCTTATCCTGGCCGCATTGCAGATGCTGCCGCGCGAGATCATCGAGGTGGCGAAGCTCGACGGCGCCAATCCATGGCAGATATTCTGGCGGGTGACCTTGCCGCTGATCCGCCCGGCGGTGATGGTGGCCGTCATTTTCCGCGCGCTCGATGCGCTGCGCATCTTCGACCTGATCTATGTGCTGACGCCCAACAATGTGCACACCAAGTCGATGTCGGTGTTCGCCCGCGAGAACCTGTTCGAGTTCGACAAGTTCGCCTATGGCTCGGCCGCCTCGACGCTGCTCTTCCTGATCCTGGCCCTGCTCACCATCGCCACCATCCGGGTCGGCCGCATCAGCCTGGATGGAGGCCGCTGAAATGTGGCTCCTGAAGCGCACGGCTTTTTACCTGCTGGTTGGGGTAATCGTCTTCGTCGCGGTGTTCCCGTTCTACTACGCCATCGTCACCAGCCTGAAATCCGGAACCGAGCTGTTCCAGGCCGACCTCTGGCCAAAGACGTTCAGCCTCGGCAACTACCGCAACGTGCTGACCGAAGGCAGCTTCGCTCGCAACCTGGTGAATTCGCTGGTCGTTTCGGGCGCGGTGGTGGCACTCTCGCTCTTCCTGGGCGTCACCGCGGCCTATGCGCTGGCGCGCGTCCGCTTCCGTGGCCGCTCGGCGCTGCTGTTCGCCATCCTGTCGGTGTCGATGTTTCCGCAGGTGGCGGTGCTGGCCGGGCTGTTCGAACTGGTGCGCCTGTTCGGCCTCTACAATTCGCTGTTCTCGCTGATCTTTTCCTACATGATCTTCACGCTGCCGTTCACCGTCTGGGTGCTCACCGCCTTCGTGCGCGACCTGCCGGTGGAGGTCGAGGAGGCGGCGATCCTCGACGGCGCGACGCCGTGGATCATCATCACGCGGATCTTCCTGCCGCTGATGTGGCCGGCGCTGGCGACCACCGGGCTGCTCGCCTTCATCGGTGCGTGGAACGAATTCCTGTTTGCCCTGACCTTCACCTCCAACAATGCACAGCGCACCGTGCCGGTGGCGATCGCGCTGCTGTCGGGCAATTCGCAGTTCGAGATCCCGTGGGGCAACATCATGGCCGCGTCGGTGATCGTCACCGTGCCGCTGGTGGTGCTGGTGCTGATCTTCCAGCGCAAGATCGTCTCCGGCCTCACCGCCGGCGGGGTCAAGGGGTGAGGAGCGGAAAGGAACTGTCCACCAAGCTGCCAGTCGGCATCTTGCCTGGATGCTTCCGGTTGCTAAGCTTCGTCTGTATGGGGCTTGTTGAAACCGGAGGAAATATGATGCGGCTTCTGCTTTCCAGCACCCTGACCTTGGCCATCGTGATCCTTGCCGCTCCGCTCACTTCCGGCCCGGCTCGTGCCGCCGCCGACTGCGCCAACGCGCAGGACCAGACCACCATGAACCAATGCGCCGGCAAGGACTTCACCGCCGCCGACAAGAAGCTCAACGACGCCTACAGGCAGATCGAAGGCCGGCTGAAGGACAATGCGGCGTCGAAGAAATTGCTGGTCGACGCGCAGCGCGCCTGGGTCGCCTTCCGCGATGCCGAATGCAAGTTCCAGGGCGGTCCGATCGACCAGGCGGGCACCATCTACCCAATGGTCGTCGCCAATTGCCAGACGTCGCTCACCAACGACCGATTGAGCGATTTCAAGACCTATCTCAACTGTCCCGAAGGCGACATCAATTGCCCGGTGCCGACGGCGCAGTAGCGTTCGTCCGCCCTTGCGGGAGAGGTGGTCCGTCGTCGCCACGCAGCGCGCAAAAATGTCGGAACCGATCGCGACGAAACGTCCTTGGGTCGTAGAGCAACCGCGCCGGGATGCCGGCGCGACGACGCAAGGAGCCCACCATGATCACCTTTCCCAACGAATCCGCCAGATACCGCACCGCCCGCGAAAAGCTGTTGAAAAAGGAAATCGAGCTGCGCCGCGCCATGGAAGCCGTGGCCGAGGCACGCCGCGCGCTGCCGCCGGGCGGGCTGATCCGCCAGGACTATGTCTTCGATGCGCTGGGCGCCGATGGCAAGCCGGCCAAGGTCAAACTGTCGGAGCTGTTCGCGCCTGGGAAGGACACCCTCATCCTCTATCAAATGATGTTTCCCCGCCATCCGCAGGAAACGCGCGATGTCGCCACCAGCGGCGGCACGGCCAAGCTCGCCCGGCCGGACCAGCCATGCCCGTCCTGCACGGCGCTGCTCGACCAGTTCGACGGCGCGGTCGGGCACCTCCAGGCCGCCGGCTTCAATTTCGCCGTGGTGGCCAAGACCGGGCTCGAAAACCTCATTACGCTCGGCCGCGACCGTGGCTGGAGGAACATGCGGCTGGTGTCGTCGGCTTCCAACAGCTTCAAGCGTGACTACAACGCCGAGGATGCCGACGGCGCGCAGATCCCGCTGCTCTCGGTGTTCCACCGCGATAATGACGGCATCCGCCATTTCTGGTCGTCCGAGCTCGGCTTCGCGCCGACGGATCCCGGCCAGGACCCGCGCGCTGTCGGTACCTGCGAGATTCTGTGGAACCTGATGGATTTCACGCCCGAGGGCCGGCCGAACTGGCACGAGCAGCTGCAATATGGCGAGGCGTGCTGCCACTGAGCGACGCCCAAGCGCAACTTCACCGCATCTGCCGCGTTGGACCTTCGAGGATTCGAACACGGGAGAAACCAGATGAGACCCCATCTCACTCTTGCCACGCTTGCCCTTCTGGCCGGCACGCCCGCGGCTTTCGCGCAGCAGGCGACGCCTGCCGACGTGCCGCCGGTGTCGGAAAACAAGGTCGACACCGACACTTTTTCCAAAACGCTGGTCAGCGCCAACCGCTTCGAGATCGAGAGCAGCAAGCTGGCCGAGACCAAGGGTGTCGCAGCCGATGTGAAGGATTTTGCCGAACTGATGATCAAGGACCACACCAAGGCCGGCGAGGATTTCAAGGCGGCGCGCGAAAACAGCCAGACCACGGCGTCGGTCACGCCGGAAGGCCCGCCGCTGCTGCCCAAGGACCAGGCGATGCTCGACCAGCTCAAGGCGCTGGACGGCGACGCCTTCCAGGCCAGGTACATCGCCTTGCAGGCGGAGGCGCACAAGCAGGCGGTGGCGATGTTTTCGACCTACGCCCAGTCCGGCGACGACCCGGCGCTGAAGGAGTTCGCCAAGAAGACGCTGCCGACGCTGCAGATGCACGAGAAGCATGTGAAGAACCTGGCGGCGGCGCATTAGGGGTTCGAGGTGGTCGGGGGGTCGGTGAGCAAAGCCAAAGAACGTGAACTGTTCAAAATCGGCGCTCTACGGGCGCGACGGCAGCGCTTCCAGTGGCGAACCCGGTGCCGCAAGTTGGCTCCGCGCCCGTCGCGAATTAAACTGCGGCCATCACCCGAGGAAGCACCCATGCCCAAGATCGACCTCGCCACCGTGCCCGTCCGCCAAGGCTCCGGCTACCCGGCACCCTTCAATGCCCCCTGCGCCACCCGCACGCGCCGTCGCCTGGGCGATGCCGGCGGCCTCACTGATTTCGGCGTCAATTTGATGACGCTTCCGCCCGGCGGCTGGTCGAGCCAGCGCCACTGGCACAGCCATGAGGACGAACTCGTCTACGTGCTGGAAGGGGAACTGACGCTGGTCGAGGATGGCGGCGAGACGCTGCTCAGGGCCGGCGATAGTGCTGCCTTCGCCAAGAACAACGGCAACGGCCACCATATGATCAACCGCTCGGCGACGACGGCTGTTTACCTCGAGGTCGGCTCGCGCAATCCGGACGACGTCATCACCTGCTCCGACATCGACATGATGAGCCCGAGTTCCGACGGACGGTTCCTGCACAAGGATGGGACGCCGTATCCGGGGCAGGGGTGAGCGAGGTGCCGGCCTTTCCTTCTCCCCCTGTGGGAGAAGGTGGATTGCCGCGAAGCGGCAAGATGGATGAGGGGTGCTCCAGCGGAGTGAGGCGTTGGTGTTTTCTGGTTCGATCTCGTAATTGTTTGACGGTATCGCCAAGCTGGAACACCCCTCATCCGACCCGGCGCTGACGCGCCGTGCCACCTTCTCCCACAGGGGGAGAAGGAAAGAACTGCGCTGGTGTTCGGCCGCTAGCGCGATAAGCTCCCGCCAACCCCAGGGAGTATCACCATGAAAAAAGAAATCATCGAAGTACCCGTCATGTCGGACAAGGTGCGCTCGCTCGGCCTGCCCTGTTCGACCGCGGTGAAGGCCAACGGCTTCGTGTTCATCTCGGCGACGCCGCCGGTGGACATGGTGACCGGCGAGATGGTGCGCGGCGACATCGAGGTGCAGACCGAGGCATCGCTGAAGGCGCTGAAACATTGCCTGGAAGCGGCCGGGACTTCGCTGGAAAATGTAGTGATGGTGCGCATCTACGCCGTCAATTCCGGCTTCTACAACGCGATTAATCGGGTCTATGCGCGGTATTTCAGCGTGAACCCGCCGGCGCGGAGCTTTGTGCCGGTGGCGTCCTGGCCGATGGAGTTTGATATCGAGATTGAATGTGTGGCGGTGGGGTAACACGTTGTTTGGCGGCTAAAATTTGTAGTAGTCTCCCGTTGAGGCAAGGGGACCGACCGTGAATCTCATTCAAGAAATCGAAATTGCTTATTTTCGCAGTTTTTATAAAGTCACTCTCTATAGATGCAATCATCTAAATATCATATTTGGGAAAAATGATGTTGGCAAATCGAACATAGTCAGAGCGCTTAATTTGTTTTTTAACAATAAGACCGATCACATAAATGATTACAATTTTAGCATCGACTTTTCGGATCGACGTCTCTTGGAATCTCAAAACTCTGACGACGTAAGAAAATTTATATATGTAAAAATTACGTTTGCAACACCTAAAAACTACCAAAGGTCCCTTGGAAATAGTTTCTATGTAAAAAGGCAGTGGACTGTCTCTCGTGGCGACGATTACCATGAAGAGGTTTCTTCTCATATTCGAGAAAATCAGAGGCACATTGTCACTAGATTCTTAAACCTATTTAGGTTTATTTATATACCAGCGATAAAAGATCCTGCAATATTTAGAAGCCTCCTATTCAATATCTATGAGACTCTGTCTGATTCCGAGGAGTTTGTGTCCACCGTGGGTGATTTCGCAGGCAGGGTTCAAAGTCTAACAAGCAGCCTTTTTTCGGAGTTGCCCAAAGAGATAGCTCATGAGACTAAAATTTCCTCACCTAGCAGAATGGATGAACTATTCCAAACCTTAGATTTTGAAACAATCAGCAATGCGGGAGGGATCTCAAAATCTCTTACAACGCAAAGAGGTGATGGGATCAAGGCTCGGCATATACCTGAGTTGCTTAATTTCATTTCAAAAAAAGATCGTTTTCAATTTCATATTTGGGGGTTTGAGGAGCCGGAAAACTCCTTGGATTTTGTTGCGGCGGAGGCGGAAGCAGTTCGCCTTCTAAAAATTGCCATGGGTGAAGGAGTTCAGATATTTACCACTACGCATAGCCCCTCTTTCTACAATCTTACTTCCGAAAAGATATCTCGATTCTACGTAACAAGAGATTTGCAAGATGGGAGCGCTTCAATCGTGCAAGGTAAGAATCTTGAGCGATTTGATGCGGCAACTGCAATTGGTGAAGGTTTTTACCTTCCCGCCGTTGCCAAAGCTCTTGAGTCATATTCAGCTCAGCAACTAGAAATAATAAAATTTAAAGAAGAAATTGACGTTGTTCGTGGCGAATTGTTCGAGATAAAATCTCCTATTTTGCTTACCGAAGGCAAAACTGACGAAATGATTCTTACGGAGGCTTGGAAGAGGATTCGAAAAACGAGGCAAACGTTTCGAATAAAAAACTGTGATACCAGCGATGGAAGCAGCGGCGGCGCCGCTGGAGCATCTAAATTGTCTCTTTGTCTGAAGGCACTTGCGGCGGATAATCCTCACGTGGTCATTGGCCTATTTGATCGAGATGAGAGCGGGATAAAAGAATGGAAACTAGATAACAACTTTGTGGCGAACGATCTTTTCTCAGGCGCAAAGTCTTCAAAAAATGGGCGGTCGTTCGGACTTCTCCTACCCATTCCTGATTATAGAAGGTCGTGTGCCGCAAACGAAAACCTGCCAATCGAATTCTTGTTTGCGGATGAGTACCTGACAACGGTCGTTGATGGTCGGCGGCTGGTATTAGCCCCGATGACTGCTTCTAGAAGACTAGGAAGTGAAACAGTTCGGGTGGCGCTGGACGGCGGAACAGAGGTTCAGTTAATTGATGAAGGTTCTAAAATGGCGTTTGCCAACACTGTGGTGCCGCAGTTGCCGGATGAAGCGTTTTCTGCATTTGATTTAGTATTCAAAGCGGTAGAGGCAATTATTTCAGGTGCCGAGAATTCGTCGCCTGCTGCGGAATCGCGAACTAAAGTACTCCGTCCAAGGATCAGACTTTAGACCGGACAAAGACGCCAACTTAGTTATCAGCTAATCACTTACGCAAAATACTCCTGCAGCGGCCTGACCTCGAGGCTCCCCGCCTTCAGCGCCGCGATCGCCTCCGCCACGGCCGCGGCGCCTGACAATGTCGTGTAATACGGCACTTTCTGCATCAGCGTTGCTCTGCGCAGCGACTTCGAGTCCGACACCGCCTTCTGGCCGTCCGTGGTGTTGAAGACGATCTGGACCTGGCGGTTGCGGATGGCGTCTTCGATGTGGGGGCGGCCTTCGAGCACCTTGTTGATCTTTTCGGCGACGACGCCGTTTTCGGCGAGGAAGCGTTGCGTGCCCGAGGTCGCCAGCACCTTGAAGCCGAGGCCGGCGAGGCGCTTGACCGCCGGCAGGATGCCTTTCTTGTCCTCGTCGCGCACCGAGACGAACAGCGTGCCGGAGCGGGGCAGGTCGACGCCGGCCCCTAACTGGCTCTTGGCGAAGGCCAGCGCGAAATCACGGTCGAGGCCCATGACCTCGCCGGTGGAGCGCATTTCCGGCCCGAGCAAGATGTCGACGCCGGGGAAGCGGGCGAAGGGGAAGACGGCTTCCTTGACCGCGATGTGCCCGGGGTTCCTGGGATCGGGCATAGCGCCGTAATGGGCGAAGGCGTCTTCCAGGCTCTCGCCCGCCATGATGCGGGCGGCGATTTTCGCGATTGGTCTGCCGATCGTCTTGGCGACGAAGGGCACGGTGCGCGACGCCCGCGGGTTGACCTCCAGCACATAGACCGTGCCGTCCTTGATCGCATACTGCACGTTCATCAACCCGCCGACATTGAGCGCGCGGGCAAGGGCGGCCGTCTGGCGCTCCAGCTCGTCGACCAGTTCGGAAGGCAGCGAATGGACCGGCAGCGAGCAGGCACTGTCGCCCGAATGGATGCCGGCCTCCTCGATGTGCTCCAGAATGCCGGAGACGAAGGTCGCCTTGCCGTCGCAGAGGCAGTCGACATCGACCTCGATGGCGCCGGAGAGATAGGTGTCGAACAGCAGCGGGTTCTTGCCCAGGAGCGTGTTGATCTGGCCGGTCTTGTCGTTGGGGTACTTCTGCTTGATGTCCTCCGGCACCAGGCCGGGCACGGTGTCGAGCAAATAGGATTGCAGCATGCTCTCGTCATGGATGATCTGCATGGCGCGGCCGCCCAGCACATAGGACGGGCGCACCACCAGCGGGAAGCCGAGCTCGCCGGCGACGAGGCGGGCCTGCTCGACCGAATAGGCGATGCCGTTCTTCGGCTGGCTGAGGTTGAGCTTGTGCAGCAGCTTCTGGAAGCGGTCGCGGTCCTCCGCCAGATCGATCATGTCGGGCGAGGTGCCGAGGATCGGGATGCCGGCCTTCTCCAGTGCGTCCGCCAGCTTCAGCGGCGTCTGGCCGCCGAACTGGACGATGACCCCGACCAGCTCGCCAGAGGCCTGTTCGGCGCGCAGGATCTCCAGCACATCCTCGGCCGTCAGCGGCTCGAAGTAGAGCCGGTCCGAGGTGTCGTAGTCGGTCGACACGGTCTCGGGGTTGCAGTTGATCATGATCGCTTCATAGCCGGCGTCGCGCAGCGCGAACGCCGCGTGGCAGCAGCAATAGTCGAACTCGATGCCCTGGCCGATGCGGTTCGGGCCTCCACCGAGGATGACGACTTTCTTTCGCGACGAGACCTGCGCCTCGTTGGCGAGGCTGCCTGCGAACGGCACTTCATAAGTGGAGTACATGTAGGCGGTCGGCGAGGCGAACTCGGCGGCGCAGGTGTCGATGCGTTTATAAACTGGATGAACGTCGAGCTTTTCGCGAATCTTCTGAATCACTTCGGCGTCGGTCTTCGTCAGCGACGCGAGGCGGGCGTCGGAGAAGCCCATCGCCTTCAGCATGCGCAGATTGACGGCGTCCTGCGGGATGCCGTGCTCGCGGATGCGGGCTTCCATGGCCAGGATGCCGGCGATCTGTTCGAGGAACCATGGGTCGATCTTGCACATGGCGTGCACGTCTTCCAGCGAGGTGCCCATGCGGATCGCCTGCGCCACCATGCGCAGCCGGTCCGGCGTTGGGGTGCCCAAGGCGGCGCGGATGGCGTTGCGGTCGTCGACATGGCTGGCAACTGCCGCCCCGTGGCCGAGACCGGGGATCTCGATCTCGTCGAGGCCGGTGAGGCCGGTTTCCAGTCCACGCAGCGCCTTCTGCAGCGATTCCTGGAAGGTGCGGCCGATGGCCATGACTTCGCCGACCGACTTCATGGCGGTCGTCAGCACCGGCTCGGCGCCAGGGAATTTCTCGAAGGCAAAGCGCGGGATCTTGGTCACCACGTAATCGATCGAGGGTTCGAACGAGGCGGGCGTGGCGCCGCCGGTGATGTCGTTCTCCAGCTCGTCCAGCGTGTAGCCGACGGCAAGCTTGGCGGCGATCTTGGCGATCGGGAAGCCGGTCGCCTTGGAGGCCAGCGCGGAGGAGCGCGAGACGCGCGGGTTCATCTCGATCACCACCAGACGGCCGTCGGCCGGGTTGACGGCGAACTGCACGTTGGAGCCGCCGGTCTCGACGCCGATCTCGCGTAGCACCGCGAGCGAGGCGTTGCGCATCATCTGGTATTCCTTGTCGGTCAAGGTCAGCGCCGGGGCGACGGTGATCGAATCGCCCGTGTGCACGCCCATCGGGTCGATGTTCTCGATCGAGCAGACGATGATGCAGTTATCCGCTTTGTCGCGGACGACCTCCATCTCGTACTCCTTCCAGCCGAGCACGCTTTCCTCGATCAGCACTTCGGTGGTCGGCGAGGCGTCGAGGCCGGACTGGACGATGTCGTAGAATTCGGCGCGGTTGTAGGCGATGCCGCCGCCGGTGCCGCCCATGGTGAAGGAGGGGCGGATGATGGCCGGCAGGCCGACATGGT
This sequence comes from Mesorhizobium sp. B1-1-7, assembly GCF_006442705.1. Lineage (NCBI taxonomy): Bacteria > Pseudomonadati > Pseudomonadota > Alphaproteobacteria > Hyphomicrobiales > Phyllobacteriaceae > Mesorhizobium > Mesorhizobium sp. B1-1-7. The sequence continues at coordinate 94,925 of NZ_VFWQ01000005.1, forward strand.
CGAGCGCCTGGGCGGCGATCGCCATGGCGTGGCTGATATAGCGCTGCTTGCGGTCGCCTTCGCCGAGGTTCCAGCGTGTCTCCAGCGCATCGAGCGCGGTATCGAGATCGGCCGGCTTCTCGGCCTTCAGCGCGGCGCGCTCTGCCTCATGCGTCTTGCGGTCGGCGTTCTTGACGTCGGTGGCGTTGGCCAGCATCGACTTCGGCGTTTCCAGGCCGATCTTGCTCATCGCCTCGCGAAACAGCGCGCGATCCTCGGCCTTGTCGATGGCCATGGCGTCGGCGCCGATCATCTCGACATTGTAGCGCTCGAGCACGCCCATGCGGCGCAGCGACAGAGCGGTGTTGAGCGCGGTCTGGCCGCCCATGGTCGGCAGCAGCGCGTCGGGCCGCTCCTTGGCGATGATCTTGGCGACCACTTCCGGCGTGATCGGCTCGATATAGGTGGCGTCGGCCAGTTCCGGATCGGTCATGATGGTGGCCGGGTTGGAATTGACCAGGATGACGCGAAAGCCTTCTTCCTTGAGCGCCTTGCAGGCCTGGGTGCCGGAATAATCGAACTCGCAGGCCTGGCCGATGACGATGGGGCCGGCCCCGATGATCAGGATCGACTTGATGTCAGTGCGTCTTGGCATGGGTTCGGATTCCGTTCGGCGAGCGGCTTACACGAAAAACCGGGACGGGAAGACCCGGCCGGTTGTGCTTGCGATTCTGGTATCAGGCTAGGAGGGCCTTATAGGGAAGAGTTTTGTCGGATGTAACCCCGAAAATGAGGGGAGGGATTAGGCAGTAGGGATTGGGCAGTAGGCCATAGGAAGCGCTGCTGAACGCTTTTCTTCCCATCTAGTCCCTACTGTCTAACCCCTAATCCCCAAACGCAATGGCATCCGTGATCTCGAAACGCTCGGCCTCGCCGATGCGGATCATGTTGAGGCTGCCCTCGCGGGTGAAGCGGAAATTGCCGTCCGCGTCCGAGCCAGCCGGCCGGCCGGCGTCGAAGGCGATGACGCGCGTGCCGCCATCGGGCCAGGTCACGGTCACTTCGGCCTTGTCGGTGCCCTTGTGCACGACGATTGCCGCGCAGCGCGTCATCGGCTGGCCGACCTTGCGGGCGCAGGGAATCTCGATGCCGCCGCCAGAGGCAAGAGGGTCGGGCTGGGGCGGGAGTTCCGCGACGGTCTGCTTATCGACGGGTGCAGCCGCAGCGGGATCGGCAACCGCCCCGGCCGGCGGGGTCTCAGCCGCCAGAGCCAGGCCATAGGCATCCTGCATGGCGGTCTCGGCAACGGATTTCATCGGCGGTTCGGCGGCGTGGGCCTCCTCGCCCAGCCGTGCCGTCAGATCAGGCGCCGGCGGAGGGGCGGCGGCATCGCCGGCAGGCGCGTCCGCCGCCTGGTCCAGATCGGAAACGGTCGCCGGATTGAGAGGCACGAGGTAGCGCGCGGGTGCCCAGCCGGTGGCCTTGGGATTGTCGGACTCGACCTTGCACCAGGGGTGCCCGTCAATGTCGTTGCAGCCGAGGTTGCGTACGCTTGCGCCGCCGGCCAGGCGGGCCTCGGTCTTGCCGATCGGCGATGGCTTGGCGCGGATATTCAGCAGGTCGTCGGGGGCAAGCCCGGTGACGACCGAAATGAAGTCTTCGGCATGGGCAGGGACAACGGCCGGCCACGCCGCGATCAGCAGCGGAGCGGCAATCAGCGCCTGCAAACTTGTTCGGAGCGTAACTGTGCGCCTCATCATTTGGCCGTGCGCCGATATTCAAAACACCATGCCGCGGCAGTCCCGCCGCATGCCCGGCCGGTTTTATAGGGGACGACGGGCCGCCATGTAAGTCCGAAAATTGTGGCAAAGCTGGTGCCGGTCGATCGCTGGGAAGCCGGCCGCGCGGTCTACGGCATGAAGCCGGTGCGCAAGCCGTGGGCCCATTCCGGCCGTCCCGCCTGCTCGGCGTGCCGTGCGGCCGCCTCGTGGTCGTAGTCGACGGCAATGGCCTCGAAACGGTCGGGCAGGCCGGCGCCGCCCAAGGTGACGATGCCGTAGCGGGCGTGCGGCGAGCCCTGCTCGGAGACATGTGCCGGCGGCGTTGAATCGTCATAGGCAGGGCAGCCGATGCTGCCGGGGTTGAAGATGACCGGGCCATCGGGAACACGGACCAACTCGGCGCGGTGGCTGTGGCCGCACAGCGCAATGCGGCAGGCCGGGTCGAGCGCCTTCAGCCGGCGCCGGATCGCCGCCAGCGGCGCGCGCACCAACTGGCCATCGACGATCGCGTCGGTGAGATATTTCTCGTCATGGTCGGGACGGGCGTGGAAGGCGATGACGCCGGGTGCGATCTCCAGGGTGAGGGGTTGCGCGAGAAGCACCGCGCGCTGCGCCTGCGTCAGCCGCTCCTGCGCGTAGACGTCCGAGGGCCACATCTCGTCATTGGCGGGGTCGGCCGCGACGCGGCGATCATGGTTGCCGCGCACCGTCGGCAGGTTCAGCGCCTGCAGCCTTGCAAACGTCTCGCGCGGCCAGAGCGGGCCGGAAACGCTGTCGCCAAGATTGACGGTGAGATCGGCGCCGCCACGCCGCGCCAAATCCTCCAGCACGGCATCCAGCGCCAGTATGTTGCCGTGGATATCGGCGAGGACGGCTATGCGCATGCGGTGGGCTCCCTTGGCGCGGCCCGTTGGAGGCCTTTCCGGCCCTTCTTCGTTATCAAGCCCCCGCCTTCGTTATCAAGCCCCGGTCGTTGTCATCAGGCTCTTGAGATCGTTCGGGACGGGACCACTGGGCAGCCCAGCCGTGGCTATCGCGGAAGCACTGCATTTGCTAGCGTCCACGCCGTCCCGAAGTTCATATGGGAATATCCGCTTAGACAGCCTCGAAAGGCACCAGGCGATGACCCGCGACCGGATGTTCGCCCACCTGCGCGCTGCCAATGACGTCGCGCGCGACGCCGCCGCGCACGGGCACCATCCTTTCGGCTGTGTGCTCGTCGGCCCCGACGATCGCATCCTCATGGGGCAAGGCAACATCAGCACCGTGCGCCACGCCGAAACCGAACTCGCCCGGCGTGCCGCGGACGCCTATCCGCCGGAATTCCTCTGGTCCTGCACGCTGGTCTCGACCGGCGAGCCCTGCGCGATGTGCACCGGAACGCTTTACTGGGCGAATATCGGCCGGCTGGTCTACGGCTTCGAGGAGACCAAGCTTCTGGAGCTGACTGGCGACCATGCCGACAACCCGACGATGAACCTCGCGTCGCGCACGGTCCTTGCCTCCGGGCAGAAGCCGATCGAGGTCCACGGCCCTTTCCCAGAGATGGAGGAGGAGCTTCTCGCGCCGCATATCGGTTTTTGGCAGCGCTAGGGGCGCCAGAACCTTAGATTACGAGTGGCGGGCTATTTCGCGAAATAGAAGTAGAGCGTCGGGCCGAAAGACGCGGTAGGCCCTTCCAAAAAGTTATCTGGCTGCGTGGCATGTTGCACTGACGACTAGCTGTCCAATCGCCATTTGGTCAATTCTATCGGATACAGGCTTCGGGGGTGCCTTCTGCGTCGCCAGATATTAAGAGATGCAATCAGCGCAAAATATCCGAATATTGCAATCAGGGTCCACGCGACGCCAAGGCCGCTCATACAAGCGGCTACAAGAAGCACAGACGCCACCACGGCCACAGCGTAATATAGGATCGACGCCCAGACGTATTTTTCCATTTGAGAGCTACGCATCGATCACTCCTGGCTCGAAAGTCCGATTCCCGAGAATGTGCTGATCGGGCGACGTAGACTTCCACCCAACTTGGCCATTGGTCAGCCATCCGATCGAGTTTTGAGGCTATGCCGGCACTTCGATGTCGGGGCCGCCGACCGCTGGAAGGGCAGAGTTGCCGGCCGCGGCGATGACACTGTCGAGCAGGCCGGGGAAGCGGGCGTCGAGGTCGACGCGGCGCAGCGTGATCATCCGGTTGGTGCCGACCACTTCGGTGCGGGTGACGCCGGCCTCGCGCAATTTGGCGAGGTGATAGCTCAAATTCGTCTTCGAACCGAGATCGAGGAACCGGCTGCAGTTCAGCGGTACGCCTTCCTTGCTGGCGAGATAGCGCACGATGGCAAGCCGCGTCGGGTCGCCGAGCACGCCGAGCACGATGGGCAGGCTGATCTGGTCCGTATTGGGGTGAGGCAGCGTCATGGCTGGAAACCTAAGCGCAGTTCGGGCCGATTTCAACGCATCCGTCCTCGCCTGCCCGTACACACTGTTTCTCCCGTTTCGACCCGTGCTGACCTTTGTACTGACACAGAGCTGTCAGGATGGTTCAGCTATTTTCCCCTGGCTTCATTGACATCATGCCCTGTTATGTACAATTGTTCAATAACTTTTGAACTAAGGACACTTCCCCATGGACAAGCGTCTCTTCTGGCTCGCGCTCGGATCGTTCACGATCTCGACCGAGGGCTTCGTCATTTCCAGCCTTCTGCCCGATATCGCTGGGGATGCAGGCATTTCCATCCCGCTGGCAGGCACATTGATCACTGCCTTCGCGCTCGCCTATGCGATCGGCACGCCGATCCTGGCGACGCTCACCGGCGAATGGGACCGGCGCCGCGTCATCCTGTGGACGCTGGTGTTCTTCGTCGTCGGCAATGTTACCGCCGCCTTGAGCTCGTCCTTCGAAGTGCTGCTCATCGCGCGCATCATCATGGCGCTGTCGTCGGGCCTGTTCGCGGCGACCGCGCAAGGTACGGCGGTGGCGCTGGTCGATGACCACCACCGTGCCCGCGCCATCGCCGTCGTCGTCGGCGGCACCACGGTGGCCGTTGCGCTCGGCGCGCCGCTCGGTGCGCTGGTGGCCACGGTCGCGGGCTGGCGCGGCACGTTCTTTGCCATCGCCGGGCTCGGCGCGTTGGCCGGCGCGATCCTGTGGTATCGGCTGCCGCGCGGGATCGTCGGCACCAAGCTGCCGCTGAAACGGCGGCTGGCGGCGGCACTGCGTCCCGGCGTCATGCCGATCCTGCTGACGACGGTCTTCGCCCTGATCGGCGCCTTCACCGTCTTCGCCTTTATCGCGCCTCTGGCTATCGAAGGTGCTGGGCTCAGCCCGCTGGCGCTGCCCGGCATGCTGCTCGCCTTCGGCGTCGGCGCCGTCATCGGCAACGTCGCCGGCGGCCAGGCCGCCGACCGCTTCGGCGCGACGCGCACCGTTGCCTGGTCGTTGGCACTGAGCGCGGCGATGCTGGTCACCTTCTCGCTGATCCCGACCTTCCTGCCGCACAACATTGCCGGACCGGCGCTGATGGGCATGATGGTGCCGTGGGGCATTGTCGGCTGGGCGTTCCCGCCGGCGCAGGCCAGCCGCATCATCAAGCTGGCGCCAGATGCTGCCCCGATCGTGCTGTCGCTCAATGCCTCGGCGCTCTATCTCGGCGTGGCGCTGGGCGCCGTGGTCGGCGGCGCCGTGCTGCGCTATGGCGTGCCGGCCGACCTCGGCCTGGTCGCGGCTGCATTCCCGATCGTCGGGCTTGGTATCGTGGTGGCCGGCCGGATGCTGGCCAGGCCAGTGGCGATGCCGGCGGAATAAGGTCTGCGAAAAGCCGTCGGCTGCTTCAGGTGGCCGACGGCAGATTGAAATCCAACGCGGCGATGTCATCCAGCACCGCGCGCAGCTTCGCCGCCTGTTCCTTGCCGACCAGATCCTCGAATCGCCGCTGGGCGACTTCCCAAAGCTTCACGGCCTCATCGAGCTTGACAAGGCCCAACGGCGTCAGCCGGACGCGCTTGATGCGGCGGTCATCCTTGTCGGCGAAGGTTTCCAGGAAGCCGTCGCGGATCAGCGGCTTCAGCGTATGGCCGAGCGCCGACAGATCCATGACAAGGGCAGCGGCAAGGGCGCCCATTGCCGGCTCGTTGCCGACATGGATCTGGTAGAGCAGACCCTGCTGAGTTGCCTTGAGGCCCGAAGGGGCCAGTACATCATCATAGAATTGGCCGAGCTTGCGCGTTGCACGCCGCAGCATGGCGTTGTTGCAAAGGTTAAGGCCGGGCAGGGCGTCTTTCGGCATGATAGGTCCTCGCGGCAGAGACATGATGTCCGTCGCAGCCTGACAAATAATCCCCGTTGAGATCATTGACAAGATAGTGGCATATGCCTACTTCGTTGATAGTGGCATATGCCACTATTGAGTTGAGCGACTTTGGTGAAGGCGAGGGCGATTGCCCACGGAGCCCGGCAACACGGGTCGAAACGAACCAATTGGTCGAAACAAGGAGCAGGATAATGAGTGCAGAAAACAACAAGGGCACGGCGGTCGTCACCGGCGCCTCGTCAGGCATCGGCGCCGTCTATGCCGACCGGCTCGCCGGCCAGGGCTACGATCTTGTGCTGGTGGCGCGACGCGCCGACCGGCTGGCAGAACTGGGGGAAAAGCTGCGCCATACCTACGATCGCAAGGTCAGCGTGATCAGCGCCGATCTTGCAAACGACGATGATGTGCGTCGCGTCGAGCAAGCTGTAACAGCCGACGAGAGCATCACACTGCTGGTCAACAATGCCGGCATCGGCGGTCAGGCCGTCGTGGCCACCGCTGACGTCGACGCGGCCGAGCGCATGATCAAGGTCAACACCATCGCCTTGACGCGCCTAACCCGCGCCGTGCTGCCGGGGCTTTTGGCACGCAACCGCGGCGGCATCGTCAACATCGCCTCGGTGCTCGCCTTCGACACCTCCTTCGGCGGCATCTACAGCGGCACCAAAGCCTATGTCGTCAACTTCACCGAAGCCCTGCACCGTGAGGTCGCGGGCACCAATGTGAAGGTGCAGGTGGTGCTGCCGGGCGCGACCCGGACCGATTTCTGGGAACTTGCCGGCACCGATATCGCCAACGTTCCGAAGGAGATCATCATGACCGCCGACGACATGGTCGATGCCGCCCTTGTCGGCCTGGCCAGGGGCGAAGCCGTCACCGTGCCCGCACTTGCCGATACCGCCAAGCTCGACACGTTCCTCGGCGCCCGGCAAGCCTTCTACGGCAGCCTGCATGCAGACAAGCCGGCGGCGCGTTACGGGGTTTGAAGCCAATGCACATACCTTCTGTGACTGGCGTGACCGATCGGCCCGAGGCTTGACTGCCACGTGGTTCCCCCAATCCGTCGCTGCTTCGCAGCGCCACCTTTCCCCCCTCCGGAGGGAAAGGAAGGGCTTTGCTGGACGAGCGTTGACGGCAAAAAGCCTGGCGCCTTTCCTCTACCCCGTGGATCGGGGGAGAGGTGGCTCGGCGAAGCCGAGACGGAGTGGGGGTCGACCAGCTCAGCATAAGCGCTTTGTAGGGGACAAGCCCCAGGTTCTGCAAGGCCGCCGCGCCCTCAAGCCGGCCGCCACATCGGAATGATCGAGGCGGCCAGCACTAGCGCCAGCACGATGTTGAGCGCGCGCCATTGCCATTCGGTCTTGAGCAGCCGGGCCAACACCATGCCGGCGACGCACCAGACGGACAGCGAGATGGCGGCGGCGAGGCCGAAGGTCGAGCCGAGCAGCAAGGCGAGTTGTCCCGGCCCGTCGGCAAGGGCTGCGAAGGAGGCCGCCGCGCCCAGTCCCATCGCCCAGCCCTTGGGGTTCATCCACTGGATGCCGGCGCCGCCAAGAAAGCTGTTCGGCCTGGCCATCGTCACATCGAGATTGGGTGGCCCGGCTCGGCCGATCTTGAGCGCCAGCCACAGCAGATAGAGCGAGCCGATCACCTTCATCGCCAATTGCAGCGAGGGCACGGCAAGCAGCAGGCCGGCAAGGCCGGCGGCCGCGGCCGCAGTCACGGTGGCGAGGCCGGCGGCGCTGCCGATCATCAGCGGAACCGACCGGCGAAAGCCGAACTGCGCGCCCGAGGCGGTCGACAGGGTGGTGGCGATGCCCGGCGTGGCGGTGGCCACGAAGGCAAACAGGATGAGCGGCAGGATCGGCTGGAGCATGGGGCGTCCTTTGTCGGAGGCTCCATGGTAAACTTGAGCCGATATCAGTAAATGCAATGTTTGCGATGCATGACATTAGCGTTTATAATGCACAGATGATCCGCAATCTCGATACCGCGCTGGTGCGCACCTTCGTCACCGTGGCCGACAAGGCGAGCATGACGGCGGCCGCCAACGTGCTGCATCTGACGCAGGGCGCCGTCAGCCAGCAGGTCAAGCGGCTGGAGGAGACGCTCGGCTGCAGCCTCTTCGAGCGCGACCGGCGCGGCCTGCGCCTGACGCGCTCCGGCGAGCGGCTGTTCGACAAGGCCAAGCGCCTGCTCAGCCTCAACGACGAGATTTGGGCCGAGATGGCGGGAAGTGCTGTCGCCGGCCAGGTGCGGCTCGGCGTGCCCTACGATCTCGTCGGCACCTTGCTGGCGCCGGTGCTGAAGGCCTATGCCGAGACCTATCCGCAGGTCGAGATCTCGCTGGTCTGCGCCTCGTCGCCGGAACTGGCCACGGCCCTTGCGGGAGGAACCATCGACCTTGCGGTGATCGAGGAGCGGGTTGGGCCGACGGCCGGCGAATGCCTTGCCGTCGATCGGCTGGTCTGGGTCGGCGCGAAGGGCGGCGTCGCCCGCGCCAAGCGGCCGCTGCCGGTTTCGATCGTCGCCGACACCTGCGCTTTCCGCCCGGCGGTGCTTTCGGCGCTCAACGAACATGGGCTGGAATGGCGCACGGTGTTCGAGAACGGCAACATCGACGCGACGACGGCGACGGTGCGATCGGACCTCGCCGTCACCGCCTGGCTCGCCTCGACCGTGCCTCCGGACCTCGACATCCTGCCGTTCGAGTCGGGGCTGCCGCCGCTGCCGAATTTTGCCATCAACCTGCATCTGCCAAGGCACGGCGTCGGCCCGGCGGCGCAGGAGTTCGCGCGGCACATACGCGACGGGCTGGCCCGGCGGCCGGTTGCGGCTTGAGACCAGGCAGGAGCTTGGGTTCCTCTCCCCCGTCGATCGGGGGAGAGGTGTCGAGCGAAGCTCGACGGAGTGGGGGTCGATCTTTTTTCGCCTGACTGCCGCTGGCCTCAGTCTTCTTGCCCGCCTGATTGTGCCTGTCTTGCGGTGGTGCGTTTCGCGGAGGGCTTCCCCCACTCCGTCGCCGCTTCGCGGCGCCACCTCTCCCCCCTCCGGAGGGAGAGGAAAGGTGCCAAGTTTTGTTACTTCCAGTTCTTCCGCCGCTCGAGCTCCGCGTCGGATGGCTCCCCCGTGACAAACGAGCCGACCTCGATTTCGCCCGCGCGCTCGTAGGTGGCGATGATGACGCCGGTGCTGGTGGCCTGCGACTTGGCAAGCTTGAAGGCGGCCGGCATCGCGTCATCGCCGAACAGGCGCTTGCCCTTGCCCAGCAACAGCGGGAAGATCATCAGCCGGATCTCGTCGATCAGCCCGTTGGCGAGCAGGGTCTGGATCAGATCGGCCGATCCCTGGATGAGCAGGTCCGGTCCATCCTCCTGGCTGAGGCGGCGCACCGTCGCGATGATGTCTTCCCCAAGCGATTGCGTGTTCTGCCAGGTGAGGGTGTCAGGCCGGTGCGTGGCCACATATTTGGTCGCGGGGTTGAAGGCGTCCGCGATCGGGTCTTTCTGATACGGCCAGTACGCGGCGAAGATGTCGTAGGTTCTGCGGCCGAGGAGCAGGGCGAAGGGCTTGGAGAAGAGTTCATCCATCGCCGCGCCCCCCACCTCGTCAAAGTAATGGAAGGTCCAGCCGCCGAAATTGAAGCCGCCGACCGGATCTTCTTCCGGACCGCCAGGCGCTTGCATGACACCGTCGAGGCTGACGAAGGTGGCTGCGATGATCTTTCTCATTCGAATGCTCCCGTTTCTCCAATCCATGCCGTCGTGGCCGGACTCCAGCCCCAAGGACGGGCGATCGGCGGCCAATCCGACAGGGCACGCGAAATTCCTGGCGGCCCTCCGTCATTTCCGGGCGCGCGGTGCCGCTTCGAGACCTTTCGACGAGAACCAGACGTCGCTGAAGATCGCGGTGGCGGTGCGGTCCGGTGTCCTGTCGCTGGTCAGCCAGATCGAGCGGCTGCGCGTCGCCTCGTCGCGGGTCGGAATTTTTGTGGCAAGCTCCGCAACCGAGGCGCCGAAGCATGGGACGAACCAGGAGCGCATGAAGGGATCGCAGGCGAAGCCCCTGTCGGTACGGGTCACCATCACGGCCAGCGGCACGCGCTCGGCCGGGCGCCAGGGAAAGATCATGCGGCCGCCTGGGCGCAACGCCTCCAGCCATCCGGCCGGAGGGGCGACGACGCCGGCATTGACATAGATGATATCGGATGGCGGCAAGGGCGTCGTCACGGCATCGCCATGGACGACGGTCGCGTTGCCACAGGCTTCGAGATTCTTGCGTGCCAGATCGGCCAGCCTGTCGTCGAGTTCGAAAGCGGTGACGGTGCCGCCAGGTGAAGCCAGCCTGGCCAGCAAGGCGGTGTAGTAGCCGGTACCAGCGCCGATATGAGAAACGGCCTCGCCGGGTTTCGGCGCCAGCTTTCCGATCCACATGGCGTGCAGGAACGGCTCGCCATTGTTGATGCCCTTGTCGTCATCGAGCACCACCAGCACGTTCTGGTAGAGGTGCGCCGGGTCGGCGCTCGGCGTCGTGACCTTGCCGTTGCCGGCGATGATCGTCCACGGCCCTGGGCCGAGGAAGGCTTCGCGCGGCACCTCGGCGAACACCTCTTCCAGGCGCGGGTCTGGCGAGGCGGCATTGGCCGCCATCAGCCGCGCGTAGAATTTCCTGATATCCTCGATATTGCTCATGGCAATGCAGAGATAGCGCGGGCCGGCGATCTGTCGCGGATTACATGCTCAGGAACGTGCGAACTGTCGGTGAGACCTCAGCCGACCCCGAACATCGTATCGTAGAGCAGCTTGAAGTTCAGCACCAGGATGATCGCCGCGACCACCCAGGCAAGGGCCGCGACAGCGCGCGGAATGGCAAGGTTGCCCATCTTCTTCTTGTCGGAAACGAACTGCACCAGCGGCACCACCGCGAAGGGCAGCTGCATGGACAGGATCACCTGGCTGAACACCAGCAGCTGGCCGGTGCCCTTTTCGCCGTAGAGCGCGGTGACGACCACCACCGGGATGATGGCGAGGCCGCGGGTCAAAAGCCGGCGCGCCCAGTTGGGGATGCGCAGGCGCAGGAACCCTTCCATGACGATCTGGCCGGCGAGCGTCGCCGTCACCGTCGAGTTCAGGCCCGACGCCAGCAGCGCCACGGCAAACAGGATGGAGGCGATGCCGAGCCCGAGCAGCGGCGACAGCAACTCGAAGGCCTGGCCGATCTCGGCGACGTCGTGGTGGCCGGTGTCGTGAAAGGCGACCGCCGAGACGATCAGGATCGCGGCATTGACGAACAGCGCCAGCATCAGGGCGATGGTGGAATCCGTCGTCGCCCATTTGATGGCGTCGCGCTTGCCGTTTTCGGTGCGCTCATAGGCACGCGTCTGCACGATCGAGGAGTGCAGATAGAGGTTGTGCGGCATCACCGTGGCGCCGATGATGCCGATGGCGATGTAGAGCATCGCAGGATTGGTGACAATTTCGGAGGACGGCACGAACATCGCATGCAGGATCGTGCCGGCCGGCGGCGCGGCGACGAAGATCTGGATGGCGAAGCAGCTGAAGATGATGATCAGCAGTGCAATGACGAAGGCTTCGAGATAGCGGAAGCCCTTGTTCATCAAGAGCAGCACCAGGAAAGCGTCGAGCGCCGTCAGCATAGCGCCGCCGATCAGCGGAATGCCAAACAGTAGCTGCAGCGCGATCGCGGTGCCGATGACTTCGGCGAGGTCGCAGGCGATAATGGCGAGCTCGCAGGCGATCCACAGCACGAAATTGACCGGGCGCGGGTAGTAGGCGCGGCAGGCTTGGGCGAGGTCGCGGCCGGTGGCGATGCCGAGCCTAGCGGCCAGCGCCTGAAGCAGGATCGCCATCAGGTTGGACAGCATGATGATGAACAGAAGCGTGTAGCCGAACTGCGCGCCGCCGGCGAGGTCGGTGGCCCAGTTGCCGGGGTCCATATAGCCGACCGAAACCATGTAGCCGGGGCCCATGAAGGCGAACAGGCGGCGGAACCAGACGCCCGAACTCGGCACAGCGATCGAGGAATTGACCTCGCGCAGGCTGGGCTGGTCGTCCTCGTCGCGCCTGGCGAACCGCCATGCGGAACGGGAGGCTGTGGCTTCTGCTTCTGACATGGAAAGGCTTTCCGACACGTCCGGGAATATCCATAACCTATGCCATGGCTCAACATTATGCAATAGGCTATATTTCATTGTATGTGCTTTTTATCCGATGCCCCGAAGCGCTGGTGACAGACGCAATTGGGAACGCCGGTTGCGCCTGTGGGGGAATGCAAATAAACGGCCTGAAGAATCAGAGCCCGTGCTATAAAGCAGCAACGGCTAAACTCCCGAGGAGGAGCGCGCATTGGCGCTGAAGAACAGACCGGTCCCGCGCGAGCCACTGCCTGACGCCGACGTCCATTCGGAAGGATTCCGGCAGCAGCGCCAAGCGCGCCGCAGCGCGCTGGTCGAGGATTATGTCGAGCTGATCGCCGATCTGATCGAGGACGGCAACGAGGCGCGCCAGGTCGATATCGCCGCACGACTCGGCGTCGCCCAGCCGACGGTGGCCAAGATGCTGACGCGGCTGTGCGCCGACGGGCTGGTGTCGAGAAAACCCTATCGCGGCGTGTTCCTGACAGAGGCCGGCCGCAAGGTCGCCGAGGAAAGCCGCATCCGCCACCAGACAGTGGAAGCTTTCCTGCGCTCGCTCGGCGTCAGCGCGGAGACGGCGCGCATCGATGCCGAAGGCATCGAGCACCATGTCAGCGCCGAGACGCTGGAAGCGTTCCGCAAGGCGATGACGGCGCGCTGAGCCGCGCCAGCTACGCCCGAGCCGCCGGAACCGTCCGATGTCATGCACGTTGCTCCTGGGAGCGCGCGATGTCGCGCGCCAAGGGAGGAAGCGATGGGCATTGAACAGGCACCGACGGCGAAGGGCAAGCAGGCGGCCAGCGGATTGAAGCAGGCGGCTGCGAAGGACGAGCGCAAGACCGAGGCCGAGATCGGTCACCCCCTGAAGAAGGGAGCGGCGCGTTTCGAAGAGCGTTCGAAAAGCTCGGACGGCAAGAGCGCCGGCGCCAAGCAGAAGGGGTAAGTCCGTTGCGCGATGCAGGGTTGGTTCACTCGCGAACATCCTGCACCCAGCTTCTGGGATGGCCGTCGACGCGGAACTGGAAGATGAAATAGGGCGGAATGCAGGTGCCTTCGCCAGGCTTGGCTTCGGCCAGATCGTCATAGCCGGCGGTGCAGATATAGTCCTCGCGGCAGGGATGCGCCTTGTCGCAGGCGCGCAGGCCGGCGGTCTTGGTGAATTCCCTGGTGCAGAATTTGTGGTCCTTGCCCGAGGCGATGCAGTCGTTGAAGCCGGTTTTGGCCAGCCGGCCGCAGGTGGCCTCGTCGGGAAGCTTGTCGCAGGTCGCCTTGCGCAGCATGCCGCCGGGAAAGCCGCCGGTTTTCTGGTCGGGATTGTCGTAGCGTTGACGCGCCGCGCCATAACCGGCGAGCTTCACCACCGGCTTCTTGTCGCGTGCTGGGTCGATGGCGCAAGCCTTGGCGGTGGCCGGCGAGAGACGGCAATACTGGTCGCTGCCCCATGTTGACATCCTGATCTCGCCGAACTCGACTGGGTCGCCGACCGCGGTGCCCTTCTCGCTGACACAGGTGCCGAAACCCGGGTGGATGGCGCTTTCGTGGACGCCGGCGCAGCGCAGGCCGGCGCCGCAGGTCCAGTCCTCGAAGCTTGCGTCCTTACCGCTATAGCAGATCGAGCCCCAGCCATTGTAGAGGTCGGTGCCTTTCAGCGCCTCGGCATATTTCTGGTCGGGACGGGCGGCGAAACCCCTGGTGAAATCCGGATGACCGCCGGCGGCGAACTGCTCGACAATGGCGCAGCGGCGCGGCAGGTCGGCGAAGAAGACGGCCGAGCCAGGCACGAAGACGGCGTTGCGGCGCGGCTCGCTGGCCGGGTCGGCGCCGGTGTAGTGGAAGCCGGCTATACCGTGCGTCTGGTGACAGCCGGTGCAGCTCATCTCGTTCAGCCGCAAGTCGAAGCCGGCCACGGACTTGATGGTGGCGAGCGTGTTGCCCCGAGCGACATAGTCCTTCAGTGCCTGGTCGATATCGGCATCGTCGACCAGCCCATAGGCGATGTTGTTCTGCGAGCGGCTGAGGCCTCCAGGCGCGACCGAAACGGCGCTTTTGGCCAGGAATTTTTCGTCGATGACCAGCCGGCCATGGTCGAGGTCGTAGATGTTGCGATCGGTGAGCAGCCATTTGGCGAAGGCCGGCTTGTCGGCCAGCACCGTCGTCCGGTCGATCTGGTTCTCCATCCTCGATTCGTAGAAGCTCGAGGTCGTCGGATTCCATTTGAAGATCTTCAGGAGATACTCGGCGTGGCCGCCGAAATCGCGCCGCGTCGAGGCCGACAGCCTGAGCACCTGCATGTTGAGTTCGAGCCGCATGATCTGCGAGGAATTGAGCATGGCGCCCGACAGCGGGCCTTCGCCGGAGCGCAGCCAGGCGGCAAGCTGTTCGGGCGGCAGGTCCTTTTGCCCGGCGGCCAGCCAGCGCCGGGCGACGTCGGCGCAGGAAACATCGGTGGTATCAGGCAGATCCTTCGAGGCGCGGGCCTGCGCCTGCTTCGGCTTGGCGTTGAAAACCAGGCTCATGGTCAACGGCAGGCGCGAGGAAATGCGCTGCGCAGTCTTCCCCCCGATTGGCTTGCCCTTGCCCGGCTTTTCCGCAACCGAATAGTGGAAGCGGTAGATCAGCCTGATCTCGCCGCATTCGGTGTGGCCGAGATAGCCGCGGTCCATGCGGTTGACGATGCCGGTCAGTTCGAGCGTAGAGCCGTCGTCGTCGATGTATTTCGGATTGAATTTCTGGCTGGTGTCCTTCGATTTCGCCATGGCGGCGACATAGGGGTCGGGGCTGGTCTTCGGCTCCTCGGCGATCTCAAGCTTGACCGTGTCGCGCACCGTGGCCAGCGCCGGCACCGAAAACAGGCCGCGATTGTCGACCTCGCGGGTGAGGCCGAGTGCCGGTCCGAGCAGGCGGCTGATCGAAAGACCGTCGCGCTCCAGCGCCTGCAAGGTGGCGGGATCGGTGACGGCAACACTGGAATCGAGCGTCACCGCGCCGGCATCCATAACGCCAAGACAGAGCAGGGTCGCGAGCAGCGACAGGAATCGACCGATCGTCTTCACTCTCACGCACCCCTCCGTTGCGGCGATGCTACAGGCCTTCGCCGGTCCCGGCCAGTGCACTGAAGCCGTCACGCGGGCGCTGCCTCGGCCGCTGAGAAATGCTGTGACTTGGCGCAACCATTGGGATATTTGTCTGGTGGGTTGAGCCGGCCGCACCGGAGCAACGAGGACGTTTACATCACGGGGAGTTGCCATGCTCTGGAAAGGCCGTCGTCAGAGTGACAATATCGAGGACGACCGCAGCGGGGGTGGCGGCGGTGGGCTCGGCGGCGGTGGCGGCCAGTTCCGCCTGCCGATCGGCGGCCGTACCGGCGGCGGCGGCAGCATCTTCCTCGTCATCCTGGTGGTGCTGGCCGGATGGTATTTCGGCTTCGATCCTTCAGCGATACTGGGCGGCGGCGACGGTGGGCTGCTGCCCGGCGGCGGTGGCCAGATCACCGACAACAGCGGCGGCCAGGACAGCGGGACCGCCCCTGCCAATGACGAGATGAAGCAGTTCGTGGCGACTGTGCTCGCCGAGACCGAGGATACCTGGACCGGCATCTTCAAGTCGCAAGGGTTGACCTATGAAGACCCGAAGCTGGTGCTGTTTTCCGGCCAGGTGCGTTCGGCCTGCGGCTTTGCCTCGGCGGCTGCCGGACCGTTCTATTGTCCTGGAGACCACAAGGTCTATCTCGACATGACCTTCTTCCAGCAGCTCGACCAGCAATTCGGCGCTTCCGGAGAATTCGCGCGGGCCTATGTGATCGCGCATGAGGTCGGTCACCACGTGCAGAATCTCACCGGCATCATGGGCAAGTTCAACCAGATGCGGCAAGGCATGAGCGAAGCCGATTCCAACCAGCTGTCGGTGCGCATCGAGTTGCAGGCCGACTGCTTCGCCGGTGTCTGGGCGCACTACACCGGGCAGAAGGGCATATTGGAGCAGGGCGATTTCGAAAGCGCGCTCAACGCCGCCAAGCAGATCGGCGACGACACGCTGCAGAAGAAGATGCAAGGCTATGTCGTGCCGGAAAGCTTCAACCACGGCACCTCGCAGCAGCGGCAGACTTGGCTGGCGCGCGGCTACAAGAGCGGCAAGCTTTCGGATTGCAACACAATGAGCGGTGCAATCTGAGCACTCGATTCACGCCGGTAGCCTGACGGCGAACACGCCGTCAGGGGATGTCAGGATCAAACATTCCTGCCTGTTCCCGCATTGTTCCTTTTTACGGTCTCGCCTATAAGGTGCGTCCGCCCAAGCCCCGGGGCGGACAGAGGAGCTTGACCCGTCATGATCGATCCCAAAACCGCCAGGCGGGGCCTGGCGCTCGTTTTCACCACGCTGCTGCTCGACATCATCGGCTTCGGCATGATCATGCCGGTGCTGCCGGCCTATCTCAGGGAATTGACCGGCGTCAGCATCAGCGGCGCGGCGATCGAGGGCGGCTGGCTGTTCTTCGTCTATGCGGCGATGCAGTTCTTCTTCGCGCCGATCATGGGTGGCTTGAGCGATCGGTTCGGACGGCGGCCGATCCTGCTCGCCTCGGTGTTGACCTTCTCGATCGACAACCTGATCTGCGCGGTCGCGTGGTCCTACCCGATGCTGTTCATCGGGCGTGTGCTGGCCGGCATTTCGGGCGCCAGCTATTCAACGACATCGGCTTTCATCGCCGACATATCGAACGATGAGAACCGCGCGAAGAATTTCGGCCTGTTGGGCATCGCCTTCGGCGTCGGTTTCGTCATCGGGCCGGTGCTGGGCGGATTGCTCGGCACGTTCGGACCGCGGGTGCCGTTCTATTTCGCCGCCGGGCTTGCCTTCGTGAACTTCCTGATCGCGATGTTCTTCCTGCCGGAAACGCTGGATGAAAAGCATCGCCGCCGCTTCGAATGGAAACGCGCCAACCCGGTCGGCACGCTGCTGCAGATGCGCCAGTATCATGGCATCGGCTGGATCGGTCTGGTCTTCTTCCTGATGACGCTCGGCCACATGATGTACCCGGCGGTCTGGTCGTTCGTCTCCAATTACCGCTATGGCTGGAGCGAGCAGCAGATCGGCTTCTCGCTCGGCGCCTTCGGGCTGTGCGGCGCGATCATCATGGGCACGGTTCTGCCACGCGTCATCCCCAGGCTCGGCGAGTGGAGGACGGCGGTCATCGGGCTGACATTCACGGCGGCGAGCGCCTTCGGCTACGCCTTCGCCTCGCAGGGGTGGATGGTCTATGCGGTGATCGTCGTCGGCTGCCTGGAAGCGCTGGCTGATCCGCCGCTCCGGAGCCTCGCCGCCGCCAAGGTGCCGCCGTCGGCACAGGGCGAACTGCAGGGCGCGATGACCTCGATCTTCTCGATCACCTCGATCATCACGCCGCTGCTCTATACGGCGATCTTTTCCTGGTTCACCGGGCCAAGCGCGCCGGTGACTTTCGGTGGTGCGCCCTATCTGGTCGGTGCGTGCTTCCTGACGCTGGCGGTCATCGTCTTTGTCACCAAGGTGGCACGGCCGGCGGCGCGCATAAATGTCACCACCGGCGTCGCCGAAGACGGGGCACAGGTATGAGCCATGACAGCCGCATTGCGCTGACAAAGGACGTGTCGCTGTCGCGGCTGGTCTTCGGTGCCTGGCGCCTGCTCAACGGAGCCGTGCGCCCGGATGCCGATCAAGTCGCAAGACTGATCGGCAGCGCCGTCGATCTCGGCCTGACCAGTTTCGACCATGCCGACATCTATGGGCACTACGAGGTCGAGGCAGCGTTCGGCGCCGGGCTGGCGCGCTGGAAAGGCAAGCGCGAGCGGATCGAGTTGATCTCGAAATGCGACATCATGCTGGCGTCCGCCAACAGGCCGCAAAACCGGTTGAAGCACTACGACACCAGCGCCGCGCATATCACAGCCTCGGTCGACCGTTCGCTCACCAATCTCGGCACCGACTATCTCGACCTGTTGCTGCTGCACCGGCCGGATCCGCTGATGGATGCGGACGAGACGGCGGCGGCACTTGCCGCGCTGGCCAAATCAGGCAAGGCGAGGGCGGTCGGCGTGTCCAATTTCACGCCGTCGCAGTTCGACCTGCTGGCATCGCGGCTGCCGTTTCCCTTGGCCACCAACCAGATCGAGATGTCGGTGCTGAAGACGTCGGCGCTGACCGACGGCAGCCTCGACCACGCGCAGCGTCTCGGCTACGCGCCGATGGTCTGGTCGCCGCTCGGCGGCGGCTCGCTGTTCACCGGCAAGGAAGCGCGCGAGGCGCGGGTGCGGGCGGCACTGGCGGCGGTGGCAGCCGAGATCGGCGCCGGCGATCTCGCCGCTGTCGCCATCGCCTGGCTGCTGCGCCATCCCGCCCGGCCAGTGCCCGGTGCTCGGTTCGATGAACCCAGAACGTTTGGCCACGATGGTCAAGGCGCTCGATATCGTGCTCGACCGCCAGCAATGGTTCGCCATATTGGAAGCCAGCGAAGGCCGGCCGGTGGCTTAGGATCGGGTGTTTGGGGAGCGAGGCTGCGAGATGTTTGCGCTGCCCCTCATCCGCCTGCCGGCACCTTCTCCCCGTATAGTGACGGGGAGAAGGGAGATCCGCCGTGACCTCGCCGCCCTCTTTTGCAACGTCGATAATTGGCGAAATGTTGGCGACGCCGTCTTTCTCCCCGTCACTATACGGGGAGAAATGCCCGGCAGGGCAATGACGGGCGCCGTGGCGCCTCTTAAGCCCGCTCGGCCAGCAATTCCTCGCCGCGCTTTTCGCGGATCAGATTGACGAAGCGGCGGAACAGATAGTGCGAGTCCTGCGGGCCGGGCGAGGCCTCGGGGTGATGCTGGACCGAGAACACCGGGCGGCCGGTCAGCGCTATGCCGCAGTTCGAACCGTCGAACAGCGAGACATGGGTCTCCTCGACGCCGGCGGGTAGCGAGTCGGCGTCGACGGCAAAGCCGTGGTTCATCGAGACGATCTCGACCTTGCCGGTGGTGTGGTCCTTGACCGGATGATTGGCGCCGTGGTGGCCCTGGTGCATCTTGGCGGTCCTGCCGCCCAGCGCCAGCGCCAGCATCTGGTGGCCGAGGCAGATGCCGAACACCGGAATGTCGGTCTTGAGCAGATCCTGGATGACCGGCACGGCATAGTCGCCGGTGGCTTCCGGATCGCCGGGGCCGTTGGAGAGGAAGATGCCGTCGGGCTGCATGGCCAGGATCTCTTCCGAGCCGGTGCTGGCCGGAACCACGGTGACCTTGGCGCCGAGGCCGGAAAGCAGGCGAAGGATGTTGCGCTTGACGCCGTAGTCGATGGCGACGACGTGCATGGAGGGCTCGGCCTGTTCGCCAAAGCCTTCGTTCCACACCCAGGGCGTCTCGCGCCAGACCGAGGACTGGCCCGAAGTGACCTCCTTGGCAAGGTCGAGCCCGATCAGACCCGACCAGGCGGCGGCGCGACGCTTCAGGTCTTCGAGGTCGAAGAAGCCGTCAGGCGCGTGCGCGATGACGGCGTTGGGCATGCCCTTTTCGCGGATCAGCGCGGTCAGCGCGCGGGTGTCGATGCCCGAAAGCGCGACGATGCCGCGCTTCTTCAGCCACTGGTCGAGGTGACCGGCGGCGCGGTAGTTGGACGGATTGGTGACGTCGGCCTTGAACACCGCGCCCACGGCGCCGGCGCGTGCGACCGGGTTGAGGTCCTCGATGTCTTCGCCGTTGGTGCCGATGTTGCCGATATGCGGGAAGGTGAAGGTGACGATCTGGCCGGCATAGGACGGGTCGGTGAGGATTTCCTGGTAGCCGGTGAGTGCCGTGTTGAAGCAGACTTCGGCGACAGCCGAGCCGGTGGCGCCAAGGCCGCGACCCTCGATGACGGTGCCGTCGGCCAGCACCAGCAGGGCTGTCGGCTTTTCGGTGGCCCAGGCGGGGGTCGACGTGGGGGTCAACGCGGGCGTCATCTCGGCCATGTCGGCACTCCTATCAGGCCGCGCGCTTGCAACCGGCCCGTTGGGCCATCCGCGCGGCAAACGGCGCGAAGCGGCGAATTCGCGGCTCCCACGCAGTCAGGCTTCAGTTCATGCAAGGCTGAGTACATAGGGGAAGGGAGCAGGGCGGTCAATGATCATGCGAAATGCGGCGGCGATTTATTTCATCAAGCAATATCAGAGGCTTGCCGCGTGATATGAGGGTTTGCCTTGGCTTGTCCCCGGCGCTATTGTCCGCGCCGGCCGAAGGAGAAAGCATGATGCGCGGAAAAATCGCCGAATCCCTGAAGAGCGCGATGAAGGCCCAGGACAAGCACCGGCTGCCGACATTGCGGCTGATCCAGGCCGCCATACACGATCGCGACATCGCCAATCGCGGCGCCGGCAAGGAACCGGCCAGCGACGAGGAGATCCTGCAGATCCTGGCCAAGATGGTGAAGCAGCGCGAGGAATCGGCCAAGGCGTTCGAGGACGGCAAGCGGCCGGAACTGGCGGCGCAGGAGCGCGGCGAGATGGAGATTATCCGCGGCTTCCTGCCGACGCAGCTCGACGATGCGGCGATCGCGGCCGCGGCGCGCGAGGCGATCGCGGCCACGGGTGCCGCCAGCCAGAAGGACATGGGCAAGGTGATCGCCGCGCTGAAGCAGAAATATGCCGGCCAGATGGATTTCGGCAAGGCAAGCGGCATCGTCAAGGGGCTGCTGCAGTAGGGGCGCTGTCCATCATCCACCTCCGGAGCGATTTCAGCCGACCCGACTTGGTCGCCTCCGAACCCATGTCTTGGAGTTGAAACTCGGATACCGCCGAGTCACCAAATGGCGAGCAGCTTTCGGAACGATCCCGTCGCCTTGCCATTATCACCATGAGGACAGGCTCGGATTGGGGATGCCGCAACGGACCACTCAGATGACCCCGCGTCATCTCCTCAGCCTGCGACGCCAACACGAACATGCCGGAGGAAGCGATGACCGGACGCAGAACCCACGATCAGCAGATGCGCATCATTGAAGAGCGGGAAAATACCAAGAACGCCAGCAAGGATTTCGATGCGAAGGCGGACCTGAAACGGCCGCCAGCGGAACGTGAAGCGCTGCGCAAGGGATCGGACATGAGGACCGACACACCTGATCTCGTCGATCCCGACGATCGCAACATCCTTCGCGGCAAAAATCAGGAAAGCGTCCATCACAAGAACCGCAACTAGGCACCGACCCTGCAACATCTTGGCATGAATTGGAGGCAGCCCATGGCCCGCGGTAGCAAGAAGCACATTGGAGCAGGTTCACAGGGAAAGGCGTCTGGCACAGGTGCCATGACTGTAACGCCAAAGGACAAGCTGGAAGAAAACCAGGTCCTTTCCAATCGCGACAAGGCACAGCATTCCCGGGAACGCGGTCTGGACTCCAAACAGGTCGCGACCGAGCAGCGCCAGGACCATGCCGCAAACCGTTTGCGCGACTGACGCCCCGCAGGGCGCCAGTCCCGGGTCGGCTGGTTGGCGAGCCGCCGGATTCGGTGACGCCGCTACTTGGCGCCGACGCTCTCCGGCCAGAGCGCCTGGATTTCCTTCGGCAGCGCGTCCCGCACCTTGGCCGACTGACCAAGGTCGATATGCCGGGTAAGAACCCGGAACACCGAGCGCGCGGCATCTTGGGGATCGACAGGGCGGATCGATTTCAATTCCTCGTCGATATGCTGCGAGAAATCTTCCAGGGAGCGCGTCTTGTCCGGCTCGGCTGCGGGCCGGTAGTGGTCGTAATAAGCACCGCGCACCAAGAGCGGCAGTTCCGCCCCAAGCTTGGCCGCAAGTCCGACCTGCAGCCTGTCCCTTACGGTCCGCAAGACCGCACCCAATATGTGCCAGGCAATCCGCCGATCCGGCCCATGATCTTTCATGATCTCGTCGAGCCAGATGTTCGTTGTCTGTAGCGTCCTGTCGAAAACATCCAAACCGGTAGCGCTCATCGTCGCCTCCTCGTCAAATCATGTCCGGTCCCGAAACGATGCTTGGGGACAATCGTTTCGTTGTCCGTCGATAAAATTGTCTCGGCGGCTCGGCCAGGCTGCTAAGCGGACACCTCGAGCACGATCTTGCCGCGGACATGCTCGTTTTCCAGCCGTTCCTCGGCCGTGGCGACCTCTCCAAGAGGATAGACAGCCTGCACGAAGGGGGTGACCTTGCCAGCGTCGATAAGGCGGCCAATCTCCGCGAGCTGCGCCGCATTCGGCTCGGCCACATAGGAGACGCCACGCGCCCGATGCAAGTTTGCCTTTTCCTGCGAAGGTTGGGAAAGCGTGGAAACGAGTGTCCCGCCTGGCCTGAGCACCTCCCAGGAGCGGTCCTGCGTGTCGCCCGCGATGAGGTCGAACACAAGGTCGACCTCATCGACGACCTCTTCGAAACGCTGGTTCCTGTAGTCGACCGTCTGATCGGCGCCAAGCTCACGGACGAAGACGAGATCCTCGGCCGAAACGGTTGTCGCGACGAACGCACCCGCGGCCTTGGCCAATTGGATCGCTAGATGACCGACGCCGCCGGCGCCGCCATGGATGAGTACCCTTTGGCCGGATTTGAGGCCTCCATGATCGAACAGGCCCTGCCACGCGGTGATGCCCGCAAGCGGCACCGCCGCGGCTTCGACGTGGCTTAGACGATCCGGTTTGGCGGCCGCCTCCGTCGCCTTGACCACGACGTATTCGGCATTGCCGCCCCGGTCCTGACCAAGCATGGCAAATAGCTCGTCGCCCTTCTTCAGCGTGTGCGCCCGCGTGCCGCATATTTCCACCGCGCCGGACACATCGCGCCCGAGCGTGACCGGCAGAGCCTGGTTCCTCGAACCTTCGCGGATCTTGTAGTCGACCGGATTGACGCTCGCTGCGCGGACCTTGAGCAAAACCTCGTCGTCAAGCGGCTGAGGCAAGGGGACTTGTTCGATGGAAAGAACCTCCGGCCCGCCAAAAGCATGGATACGAACTGCTTTCATATCGACACCTTCTCTGTCACGTATGGCTCGGCTGCGGGTTGCCGTTAGAGACGGAGCGGCCGGTTGCGGGCGCTCCGCGCTCATTTACCCATCATCCGCCAGCCGGCGTTTCCAACGTTATCGGCGATGAGCAGGCGTCATCGGCGATGAGCAGAGCGGTCCTGCTAGGCCGCGGACTGCGTCGGAGGATTCTGATGCATCATCCAGAGCTCGATTGCAGCCAGGACCGCGACCAGAACGCCGATTACAACATGCACACTCATAGCCGTGGTAGCCTGGAATCCAAGCACCCAGGGAGACACGAGTACCCAAAGGCCCACAACGAGGTTCAGCCACTCCTCCCAGACAGCAAAGGCGGCGAGGGCGGCGATCGAAAGTACGACGATCACTATTCCGCTGCCCATGGCATTCTGGGACTGCGTTCCCGACGCGAAGGCGAATAGCCAGGGAGACACGAACAGAATTGCTCCTAGGATCAGATTTGCAACGTCACAAAGCTTGGCGTTTGACCACTGGTTCATGACTTTTCTCCATCAAGCGTGCTTTCCACGCTTCCGAAGCTCAGCTGGTCGGCCTTGAGACCGCCGGTCAAATCGGGGCAAGGCTGCAACCAGACTTGCCGGCCTACTAACTGGGCCGGCTCACTAACTGGGCTGGCTTACTAACTGGATTGCAGTCCGTCGGTTCCACTCGACAAATCTGGAGCGCAGCCAGGCGCGTTTCGGCCCGCTGGATCCGTCCGCGAGGCACAAATGCGATCTTGACCTACGCGTGGTGTGTCCGCGTTCTGGCCGACTTCCGCGCCGCCTGCTTCCTGCCGCGGGTGCCCTTGGTGCGCACTGCCTTGCGTGCGGCGGCGGAACGACCGGATGCACCTTTCGTCTCGGCCGCCTTCTCCGCGGCAGCCGAGCGTTCCTCGGCCGTCCGGCGCGAGGCCGCGCGCTTGGCCTGCTGCGACAGCGCCTCGTGCGATGCCGTGTTCTTCGGCTCGCGCTCAAGCACCTTGGAGACCGCTTTCGAGACTCGCGGCCGCCGTTTCGGCTTGCGTTCGCCCTGGCCAGCCTCATACGCATATTCGGCGCTCTTGCGCGTGCTCTCCTTCACCTTGCCCTTTTCGGGCGGGGGCAGGTCCACGCCTGCCCGTCTCGCCTCGGAAAGTCCGATGGCGATAGCCTGCTGCGTCGAGCGTGCGCCATGCTTCCCCTGGCGGACCTTTTCGATTTCGTCCCGCACAAACTCGCCGGCTTGCGTGCTCGGCGACTTGCCCTCGCGCTTGTCCTCTCGGGCCTTCTCCATGATTTTCTTGTCAGGCATTGTCATCTCTCCCAACTGTGGCGTTGCCGTTCGCGCTATGGTGCGCTCGTCTCAGGTGGTCAACGCGGCGAGGATGCAAATGATCCCAATCGCGGCCTATGCCGATAGTCCTTGGGTTGTCGAAGTCAACGAAGAGCGGTCAGGCGCGGTGCGAGGCGATCGCCGACACCGCGCAGAACCAACTCGGTGGTCCTTCGATCAATATACCGCCACGACATTTGGCTCGTTGGCGAGGTCGGTTTTGACGCGTACGATGGTCCCATCTACGCCCGACAACAGCGATCCACATGTGCTGGGATATAGGCTCGCTGTATAAATGAATGTGGTCGAATTGCCTTCGGTCAAGATGTTGCGAAGCTCGAAATCGCTTGATTTGAGATAGCCGTGCACTTTGAAGAACGCTCCACCATTGTCGTGGGCGAAGGTCGATGTGGCCTCTTTGGACAATGTTTCGCTTCTTGATTGATCGCAGGTCATCTTGGGAGCTGGAGAGCCCGCGGGATTGAAGAGAACGTAAAGTACTGAGGCATTCGCAAACAGTGATGCCATCAGAATGATATTTTTCATCATGGCCGATAATCCAGTTCAGCCTGGGCTTTGATACTGCACGGCCCGTCATTAACGACCGGTTTCCACTTGCACCTTTCGCGACTGGTTGGTCGGCATCTCTCCGGCGGGCCTCCGAGGCTCCAACGCGCGGCGTAGTGCCGGCGCTTCCTGCTGGATATGGTCCCACAGGCGGTTCGCGACCGGGCCGTGCGGGCGGTCGCGGCGGCGCGCCACCACCAGCTCATCGGTGCGGCCCGGCATATGCCGGCCGGCTATGGAACGCAGGCGCCCGTCATGCAACTCGTCCTCGATCAGGAAGCGGGGCAGGTGGCCCCAGCCGAGGCCCTGCAGGATGATCTCTTTCTTCATGCCCTGGTCGGCGACGAGGCATTGCGGCGCGCCTTCGATCAGCGAATAGTTTTGTTGTGGCGAATGGCGGGCGCTGTCGCGCATCACGCATTGGGTGAGTGCCTGCATCTGATCGGGAGTGATCGGCTCCTGGATGCGCTGCGGCAGAAAGCCAGGCGCCACCACGGGAATGAAGGGCACCTTGCACAAATCGACCCATTCCACCCGTGCATCGCCCTTATCGACCCAGTGCAGGATCAGATCGGCTTCGTCATCGAAAAGCCGCTCCCACGGACCGCCGACGGCTTCGAAGTGCAGGTGCAGGCGCGTGCCGGGGCACTGGGCGAAGAACCGTCCGAGCATGCCAAGCACCTGCGGGCGCGGGCAGAGGTCGCCGATCACGACATGGATCTCGCTTTCCTCGCCCATCGAGAGCTGGGCGGCGTGGACACGCAGACCTTCCAGTTCGCGCAGCAGCGCTTGCGCGCGGCGGTGGAACGACAGCCCTGCCTCGGTCGGGCGCACGCGATAGCCGCTGCGGTCCAGGAGAACGAGATCAAGCTGCCGTTCGAGCTTGGCGACGGCGGCGAACACCGCCGGATGCGAGCGGTGCAGCAGGGCGGCCGCCGGCTGAAAGCCGCCGGTGCGGATCACGGCATCGAAACATTGCAAGTCGTGCAAGGTGAATTCGGCCATGTCAGCTTTGACTACAGAGATTGTCCTATCTTTGTAATATCACCAAAAGCCGGCCGCAGCTACGCTTAGCCTCATTCAACGTTCCAGAAGGAATTTCATCATGAGTGAGCTGAAGTTCGTGACTGTCGGCGATGGCACGCGCATCGCCTACCGCTTCGACGGCGACGCCGGAAAGCCGGTGCTGATGCTGTCGAACTCAATCGGCACGACGCTGCATATGTGGGACGGGCAGGTCGGCGAGCTGTCCCGGCATTTCCGTGTTCTGCGTTACGATTTTCGCGGCCATGGCGGGTCGAGTGTTCCGATCGGGGCCTATTCGCTCGACCGGCTCGGCCGCGACGTGATCGAGCTGCTCGATGCGCTCGGCCTTGGACGCGTGCATTTCCTCGGCCTGTCGCTGGGTGGCTTCGTCGGGCAATGGCTCGGCGTCCACGCGCCCGAGCGCATCGACCGGCTGATCCTGAGCAACACCTCGTCGCATCTCGGGCCGGCAAGCTATTTCGACGAGCGGATTGTCTCGGTACAGCAGGCGCCCGACATGTCGGAAACCGCCGAAATGTTCCTCAACAACTGGTTCCCCGCCAAGATGGTGGCGGCCAACGAGCCCATCATCGCGGAATTCCGCACCATGCTGCTGACGATCGACCGGCAAGGCCTGGCGGGTCTGTTCGCCGCCGTTCGCGATGCCGACCTTCGCCGCAGCGTGGCGCTGATCAACCGGCCGACGCTGGTGATCGCCGGCGAGCACGACACAGTGACGGCGGCCAGCCACGGCGAACTGATCGCCGCAGCGGTGCCCGGCGCGAAGCTGGTTGTCCTGCCCGCGGTTCACCTGTCGAACGTGGAGTATCCGGCGGAGTTCATAAAAACCGTGCTCGATTTCCTGCGCTGACCGAGAGTCTACTCCCGTGGTCTGCTGTCTGGCGACGTAGTGGTCCTCACGGCTCCTTGCAGATCGGCACTGGTTGCGACGGTGCCGCCGGATGGTCTTTCTTGTATTGCACGATGATCGGCTCGAGGGTTTTGCGCGGCCAGAATTTCGGCGCGCCGATTTCTTTCAGGCAGGAGGCGTTCCAGTAGAGATCTGTGCCGGACAGCGAATGGCTTTTGGCCGATGCTTGCGCGACGGCGGCGATGTCGCGCGATTCCGGATAGATGTATAGCGTCGTCGGGTTGTCCTTGACCATCGAGATGATCTGCCGCGCATCCGAAGGCGACCAGCTGGTGCAGCCATTGCTGCGGCCGCCGGCATAGTCCACCAGCTTGCCGAACGGCACCAGGCCATCGTGGTCGGCATAGGAGCTGTTCGGGCTTTTGCGCATGCACATGCCGCGCAACACTTGCGCGGCATGGCCGCCGATCACGCGCTGCCTGGCGTTGGCGGCTTCGCCTTCGCCATCGAACTGGATGAAGGTGCGCTGGAAGGCCACGTCCTGCTTCGCGCCGGTGCGGTAGTAGCCCTTGAACGAGGTTTTCGCCTCGCGGGTCATGTAGGCTCCGCCGGCGGTCAGTTCCGAATCCATGGCATTGCCGAAGTTCTTCGCGCAGCGCCTGCCATTTGAAAAATCTACCGTGCCTTTCAGGTTGCGGCCGCCACCATGTC
Organism: Mesorhizobium sp. B1-1-7; assembly: GCF_006442705.1. NCBI lineage: Bacteria > Pseudomonadati > Pseudomonadota > Alphaproteobacteria > Hyphomicrobiales > Phyllobacteriaceae > Mesorhizobium > Mesorhizobium sp. B1-1-7. The sequence continues at coordinate 122,621 of NZ_VFWQ01000005.1, forward strand.
CCGACGAGATGGCGTGAAACGACTGGCTGGCTTCGCACACGACATAATACCGGCGCCCCAGCACGCCGTTGCCCAGATCGCCGGGACGCGTGGCGTCCATGGCAAAGTAGCAGGGGTTCCTGACGGCGCCCTGCGCGACCTTCTTGCGGTAAAGCGCGCGCGCCCGCTCCAGGACCACTTGCGAGATCTGGCCATCGCCGTCGCCGACATGAGCCTGCAGCCAGGCCGGAATATCGGATGGTGCGGCGAACGACCGGACGGCCGTCAAAGCGATGACGACAAGCAACAAGCCGGCGACGATACCCAAAGGGACAGATCTCAACCGCACCGGTTCAATTCTCCTGTCGAAGCCTTGCGAATCCTCGCCGCAAGCAGCCGATCATAAAATGCCTCGCGCCAATCGGCGAAACACATCTTGTTTAGCGCTCCGTCAAATAGGCACGAAGGCGGCGCGCAAAACGTCCGTAGGCCGGGATGCTGGCTCAAGGCTTGCGCCGCTCGACTGCGGATCCAGGGATGTGCGCGATTTTCGATCGCTTGGGATTGCGCTATCATCTGATTCTGGCACGGCCCGCGCCTCCTCCCTCCGCCGGGAAAGCATCATTCATGCGGGGCACTCCGATCACCGAACCGACTGTTCGAGCACAAGGCATGAGGAGGGGTTGCGAAAACTGCTCGCACCAGGAGGTTTTGCGATGATCGCGCCCATCTACCATCTGAAGCGTCAAGCCAGGCTGTTGTCGCGCGAGGCAAAAATCCCGCTCCACCAGGCACTTGACCGTATTGCCGCTCGCGAAGGTTTTGCCGGCTGGAGCCTGCTCGCGGCAAAAGCGGCCGAAATCTCGCCCGCCGCCAGGCTGTTTGCGCGGCTGGCGCCCGGCGACCTGGTCCTGGTTGGCGCGCGGCCGGGCCACGGCAAGACCCTGATGAGCCTCGAACTCGCGGCCGAAGCCATGAAGTCAGGCCATCGCAGCGTGTTCTTCACTCTGGAATATACACAAAGCGATGTGCTCGACCGGTTTCGCGCCATCGGCATCGAGCCGCAGCAGTTCGGCGGACTATTCGAGTTCGACAATTCCGATGCCATCAGCGCCGGCTATATCGTCAAAGTGCTGGGATCGGCGCCGCGCGGCACGCTGGCGGTCATTGACTATCTGCAGCTGCTCGACCAGAAGCGGGAGAATCCCGAGCTGATGGACCAGGTTCGCATGCTGAAGGCCTTCGCACGCGACAGCGGCGTGATCCTGGTCTTCATCTCGCAGATCGACCGCTCATACGATCCATCGGCGAAGCCGTTTCCCGATATCGGCGATGTCCGGTTGCCGAACCCGCTGGACCTGTCGCTGTTCAGCAAGGCGTGTTTCCTCAACAAGGGCGAGATCCGCTTCCAGGCGGCTTGAGCGTTCTCCCGGCCACGGTTAGAGAGCATGGATCATGGTCGAGATCGTCAAACCCGCGCTTGAACATCTGCCGTCCTACAAGGCGGCGCTCGAGCGCGGCTGGTCGCCGGACAATGTGCGGCTCTTGCAGGCGACGCGCGAGCAACTTGCGGCGATAGAAGAGGATCCGGTGGCGTTCCTGGCCAGCCTCGACGATCCTGAGGCGAAAGGTGGCCCGGTCACCTTGCCCGACGGGACGAAAGTGCCACGCCTGCCGGGTTTCCGCCGCTGGATCTGGGACGGCGAGGCCTCGGGCTCGATCGGCTTGCGCTGGCAGAAAGGCACGGCGGACCTGCCGCCGCATGTGCTTGGCCATATCGGCTATGCGGTGGTGCCGTGGAAGCGGCGGCGCGGCTACGCGACCGAGGCGCTGCGGCTGATGCTGGACGAGGCGAGGGCGGTTGGCCTGGCTCACGTCGAGATCACCGCCAAGCCGGGCAACCCGGCGTCGCACAAGGTGATCCTGGCCAATGGCGGCAGGCTGGTCGAGCGCTTCTTCGAGGATGCCGCCTATGGCGGGGCGGAGAGTTTGCGGTTCCGGATCAAGCTGTAGCCGGCGCCATCCTCACCCGTGCTCGTCAGCACACGGCGCGTGGTCGGACAGGGCACGGATGGGGTGGGGGTGGTTGAGGCGCTACTCGGCGGCGGCCGTCAGCGGCGGCGTGGCATTGCTGCGCGCTTCCCAAAGATACGAGGCGAGTGCCACGAGCACGGCGACCAGCATCGCGAAAGTGCCAAGCAGCGGCAGGCTGCGATAGCCGAAGCCGCTGTTCAGCATGGCGGCACCCAGCGACGCCGCCAGCGCGATGCCGACATTGAAGCCGGACGGGATCAGCGAGGAGGCAAGGTTCGACGCGTCCGCGGTCCAGGCCAGGATGCGGGTCTGGATCGGCGTGCCGATGGCGAAGTTGAGGCCGCCCCAGATGACGATCGCCACGATCATCGGCAGCGGATAGGGGCTGACGGCATAGATCACCGCCAGCGTCACCGCCTGTAGGCCAAGCATCGTGATCAGCGAGGGCATCAGTTTCCAGTCGGAGAGCTTGCCGCCGAGGAAGACGCCGAGCGTGGCGCCGACGCCGTTGAGCAGCAGCACCCAGGGCACCACATCCTCGTCCAGCCCGGTGATCTCAAGCAATGTCGGGGTGATGTAGGTGAACAGACCGAACTGGCCGATCATCAGCATCAGCATCAGGATCAGCGAGGTCCAGACCTGCTGGCGCGCCAGCACGCGGACCTCGCGGGCAAGGCCGGCATGCTTCGCTTGATATCCCGTGGTGCGCGGCAGAAGGGCGGCCATGGCAAAAGTTGCCGCGACGCCCAGCGCGCACATCACCCAGAAGGTCGCGCGCCAGCCCCAGATGTTGCCGATCGCGGTGCCCGCCGGCACGCCGATGACGTTGGAGACGGTCAGTCCGGACAGGATGACGGCGACCGCCATGCCACGCTGGTCCTCGCGCACAAGGCCGACCGCCACCACCATGGCGACGCCGAAATAGGCGCCATGCGCGACCGCGACGGCAATGCGCAACAAGAGCATCGAGGTGAAGTCCGGCGCCAGCGCGCAGGCCGCCTGGCCGATGGTGAAGACGATGGCGAGGCCGAGCAGCAAGGTCTTGCGCGAGATCGATTTGGTGGCGAGCGCCAGCAGCGGTCCGCCAATGGCGATGCCGCAGGCGTAGCCCGAGACGAGATAACCCGATGTGGGAACCGAAACGCCGAGCCCCTGCGCCACCTGCGGCAGCACGCCGGCAATGACGAATTCGGTGGTGCCGAAGGCGAAAGCGGCGATGAACAGGGCGATGAGTGGAAGCGACATGGGACAAGCCTTGGCTGGAACGGCCTCAAACCACGGATGGGCCTTGCGGGCAATCCAGAAATTGTGGGCGTGGGTTTAGGTTTTCTTCATCGAGTTCCCGCGCGACACGTGCTCGCAATGCCGGCGTGAAGGCGCCGTAATTCTGGTCAGCGCCACCACAATGGCGTGGAATCATTCCGCACTTGCTTGGCACGAATAATTGCTGGTGCACCCTCTAGGTCTCGCAATAGTGCTGGTATATGTTTATCTGTCGATGTTCGTCGTTGCTGAAATTCATTCTATAAGGAGGGGGATGTGTTAAAGATAAAAAATATTTGGAATTTGCGACGCGTTGATATCGAGCGCGTTGCTAATTTTGTTTGGAAGATGGCCGTTGTAGTATTGGTTTTGAGATTTTTAGCCAGTTTGATCGGTGGTCTACGCTGCGCAAGAGCCCGTAATGGATACCCATAAATGGACGGCGTTCAGCGCCTCTATAAGCCAGATATCGGCTGCGATGACACTGCTGCTTCAGTTGGCGGGTGTGCGCTTTGCCATCGAAGTCGGTCTTCGTCTGGCTGGCGATCCGAAACCGTCATCCACCTCCGATTAAACCAGGACCCGCTAGCGATCATCGGTTGCTGAATATTGATGCGTCAGCGGCGAATGGTTTTGAGGATGCGCTAGCGTTTACCGCGAACACAATCACCCCGCCTTCAACCTCGATCCTGTCAGCAGGCCGCGCTCTTCCAGGACGGGATAGGCCATCGACGCCAGCAGCGAGTTGATCTGCTTCAGGTCGCGGATGGTGTCGAGGTGGATCGAGCTGGTTTCGACGCTCTTGGCGGTACCCTCGCGCAGCCGCAGGAAATGGCTGGCGCTCGTTTCCTTCTCGCGGTCACGCAACTGGTCCTTTTCCAGCACCAGCTGACGGGCGGTTTCGGGATCGCGCGACACCAGCACGTTGAAGGCAAGCCGGGCATTGGCCAGCACCGAGCCGTGGAAGGCGCACAATTCGCTCCAGCCTTCGTCGGTGAATTCCAGGCCGCGGTCGAATTTCTTCTTCACATGCACCAGCATGTTGCGCACGATGATGTCGCCGACCTGCTCCAGCTTGACGCAGGCGCCGATCAGTTCCTGGCAGCGCAGCGCCTCGTCCTCGGTCAGCGGATTCTTGGTGACCTTGGCAAGATAGAGCTTTATGGCCGCGTGCTTACGGTCGACGCGGTCGTCGAGCGCGGCCAGCGCCTTGATCTTGTCGGCGTCGGCGCTCTCGTAGAGCTCGATGATGCGTTTGAGCATGATCTCGACCGTCTCGCACACCCGCACCACCTCGCGCGTGGCGTTGGCCAGCGCCTGGCTTGGCACATCGAGCGCGCTTTCGTTGAGCGCGGAAAGCTCGACGACGTCGAGCGAGGCGGCGGGCGCGGCTTTGGTGCCGAGCGCCACGATCTTCTCGGAAGCGCGATAGACGAAACCGGCCAGCGGCAGGCCGGCCAGCAGGATGATCACGTTGAACAGGATGTGGGCGTTGACGATCTGGTCCGACGCCGTCGCGCCGAGGAAGCCGACATGCGGCCTGAAGATCATGAACAGGACCAGCATGACCAGGGAGCCCAGCCCGCGCATCAGGAGATTGCCGATCGGCACGACGCGCACGGCGGGCCCGGCCGAACGGGTCAGCATCGGCGCGATGATCGAGGAACCGAGATTGACGCCAAGGATGAGGACGACGCCGAGTTCGGGGCTGATCAGGCCACGCCCGGCAAGCGTCGCCATCAGCAGGACCGCCGCGATGCTGGACTGGAACAGCCAGGTGATCAGCGCCGCCAGCAGATAGGCGGTGATGGAATCGCTGGAGAAGTAGTTGATGATGACCGGCATGAGCTGGCTGTTGCGCAACGGCTCCGACGCCTGGCCGATCATTTCCAGCGACAGGATCAGAAGGCCGATGCCGACCAGGATGCGGCCGGTCTGGCGCCAGTCGCGCCGCTCGGTGGCCATGAACATCACCGTGCCGGTGATCAGGCAGAGTGGCACCAGCAGCGTCAGATCGAAGGTCAAGAGCTTGACCACGAGCGCAGAGCCGATCTCGGCGCCGCGCACCGCCAATTGGCCCGCGGCACCCGAGACGATGCCGGAACCAGCAAAGGAACCGACCAGCAGGGTGACCGCGGTCGAGCTTTGCAAGGCGATCGCAAGGCCAGTGCCGGCCAGCACCGCCATGATCGGATTGCGCATGGTGGCGCGCAATTTGTGGCGCAGCACATCGCCATAGGCGCGTTCGACGCCGGTCTTGACCATGCGGGTGGCAAACAGCATCAGCGCCACGGCGCCGGCCAGATGCAGAAGGACGACGGAACCGCTCATCGTGGCACCTGCACGCAGGAACGGGCCGCGATGCGGACAGCACGATGGGCAGGGCGGAAAGCTGGGGTACGAATCATGGTCATGGCAGTCACTGATGATAGCAGGGATAATAGCTGGAATATTTTAGCCGGATAATAAAATTTTGTCGATTTCAAGGGCCCACGGGGGCGCGACGGGCCGTGTCGGAAAATGGACGGAGGCGAAATTGGTTGCATTTCCGGGCCACGGGCGGGACGGCAGTTCGGCCAGCTCCGCCGCGCTTTCGGTGCCTGTCTTTGCGGGACTGTTCAACTCACTGTTCTAAGCTAGCGAATTCATTACATAATTGTAATGATGATGTTCAGTTTCAGTTCATCCATTGACCGCTACTCCTCGGGACATCGACAACCCAAGGAGACTTCCCATGAAACGCATTGTCCTTTCCGCGCTTGCTTTCTCGATGTTGGCCGCCACCTCGCTCACCGGCCAGGCCGCGCCGATCAACGCACCGGTCGCGCCGCAGTCGAATTACACCAAGGTCGACTGGCAGAAGCCGACTCACCGGGATGTCAAGAAGCGCGTCATCCAGAAGCGCGTCTTTCAGAAGAAAGTCATCGTGAAGCGGAACAACTGGCGCAATGGCCAGCGATATTCCGGCTGGAGGCAGCACCAGCCGGTTCGCGACTACGGCCGCTACGGCCTGCGCCGCCCGGGTCCCGGCCAGGAATGGATCCGCGTCGGCAACGACTATGTGCTGGTCGGCATCCTCTCCGGCGTCATCTTCGGCGCGCTCGCCGCACACTAAAGCACCCAGCGCTGGACTTGGAAGGCGGCCCGCAACGGCCGCCTTTCTTTTTGCCCTGTGGAAACCGGGTATGGCCCGTATTGGGGGTCGTCGGATTTCGCCGGCATGATTATATGGTGGCGAAACGAGTTCCCTAAATGCGCTTTCCGCCCGCCTTTCTCGATGAGATCCGCGACCGCGTGCCGATTTCACAGGTCGTCGGCCAGCGCGTCGCGTGGGATCGCAAGAAAACCAATACGTCGCGCGGCGACTATTGGGCCTGCTGCCCGTTCCATGGCGAGAAGAGCCCATCCTTCCACTGCGAGGACAAGAAGGGGCGCTACCACTGTTTCGGCTGCTCGGTCTCGGGCGACCATTTCAAGTTCCTCACCGAACTCGAGGGACTGAGCTTTCCCGAAGCGGTCGAGAAGATCGCCGACATGGCCGGCGTGCCGATGCCGGTCCGCGACGAACGGGAAGAACAGCGTGAGAAGGAACGCGCCAGCCTGACCGACGTCATGGAGATGGCGACAGCTTTCTTCCAGGAGCGGCTGCAGGGACCGGAAGGCGCAAAAGCCCGCGCCTATCTGCGCGACCGTGGGCTGACGCCGGCGACGCAACATTCGTTCCGGCTCGGCTTCGCCCCTGACAGCCGCAATGCGCTGAAGGAGCATCTCGCCGCAAAAGGCGTGCCGAAGGCGGACATCGAGGCCTGCGGGCTGGTCCGCCACGGCGACGATATCCCGGTCTCCTATGACTGGTTCCGCGACCGCATCATGTTCCCGATCCCGGATTCGCGCGGCAAGATCATCGCCTTCGGCGGCCGCGCGCTCGCCGCCGACGCGGTGGCCAAATACATGAACTCGCCAGACACCGAGCTCTTCCACAAGGGCAATGTGCTCTACAATTTCGCCCGCGCCCGCCAAGCGATGGCAAAGGGGGCGCTCGCCAAAGGCGGCACGGTCATCGCCGTCGAAGGCTATATGGACGTGATCGCGCTGGCGCAGGCCGGCTTCGAGAATGTCGTGGCGCCGCTCGGCACCGCGCTCACCGAAAACCAGCTCGAACTTCTGTGGCGCATGGCGCCGGAACCGATGCTGTGCTTCGACGGCGACAAGGCCGGGCTGAAGGCCGCATGGCGGGCCGCCGATCTCGCGCTGCCATCGGTGCAGGCCGGTCGCTCGGCGCGCTTCGCTCTGCTGCCGGAGGGCAAGGATCCCGACGACCTGGTCAAGGCCGAAGGGCCGGATGCATTCCGCGCGGTACTGGCCGACGCGCGGCCGCTGGTCGACCTGTTGTGGATGCGCGAGACGGCGGGCGGCGTCTTCGACACGCCGGAGCGGCGGGCCGAACTCGAGAAGACGCTGCGCGAACTGACCAGCCGCATCCGCGACGAAAGCCTGCGCTATCACTACAGCCAAGAGATGCGCGAGCGGGTGCTGAGTTTCTTCGGCTCCCAGCGGGGTGCCCGGCAAAGCCGTCAGGACTGGAAACCCGGGCAGGGCAAGACGGCCGCGCCCGGCGGGCAGTTCGCCAAGGCTGGCAGCGGCCGCATGGCAATCACCGAAAGCCTCGGCCAGTCGGCGCTGGTCAAGCGCGGCGAGGGGATGTCGGTGCGCGAGGCGACGATCATCGTCGCGCTGGTCAACCACCCGCCGCTGATCGACGAGAATTTCGCCCATGTCGAGTTCCTCGACCTTGCCAATGCCGATCTGCAGCGGCTGCATGGTGCCATCCTCGACGCCATGGCGCACGACATGGCCAATGACCGCCAAGCCGTGGTGGCGACGATCGAGCGTGCCGGCTGCGCCGAGATCTGGGAGCGTGCCGTCGGCCTGATCCGGCGGGCGCGGCAATGGCCGGCGCTGGAGACAGCCGCACTCGACGATGCCCGCGACGCTCTGAACCAGGCGTTGCACTTGCAGCGCAGCGCGCGCACCTTACATAAGGAGCTGAAACAGGCGGAGGCGGCGCTCGAAGCGGATCCCTCGGACGAAAACTTCCGCCATCTGATCGAAATTCAGGCGCAATTCAGGGATGTACAAGCGACGGAAGCGCTGATCGAAGGATTCGGCGTCTCGTCGGGCAGGGCCGGGCGAGCCTAAGTGCAGCTGAGTGCAGGAATGAGAGCGCGGCCATGCCTCCTTAGCGGGCGGGGCGCGCTAAGTCGGGTAATTGATTCGCTTTTTTCATGCGAATCATGCGACAGGCGCTTGACCTTCGGACAGAATGGCGGAATCAGGACGATTCGAAACGTTAACCCGCACCCGCATCGACGGGAATGCAGCGATGTGAGGTACTGGTCACTGGACAGGCAGGCCGCCTGCCACAGATATCAGGGTTAATCTGGACTTAATGCATGTCGCCCAAGAGTGGTCGCCCAAGAGTGGAAACCGGTTTTGGGACAACGGCATGCACCAAACAATAGAGTTGATGCGGTTCGTGGCCCGGTGAAGCACGTTTAGAAAAACGAGCGTATCCGATTTGACTGGTCCGACAGCTTACGCGGCCCCGATGTCCGGCCGCTAGGAGAAGATAAAAACTATGGCGACTAAGGAAAAGGAAGAGGTCGAGACCGAACGCGAAGGCGCCACCGATGGCCCTCTGCTCGACCTTTCCGATGATGCTGTCAAGAAGATGATCAAGGCCGCCAAGAAGCGCGGCTATGTCACCATGGACGAGCTGAATTCGGTGCTGCCTTCCGAGGAAGTGACCTCCGAGCAGATCGAGGACACGATGGCGATGCTGTCCGACATGGGCATCAACGTCGTCGAGGATGACGAGCAGGGCGAAGAAGCCGAGGCCGGCGATACCGCGGCCGATGCCGAGGAAGACGCCAACGAGCTGGCCGAGCAGACCGGCACGGCGGTCGCCGCCACCACGACCAAGAAAGAGCCGACCGACCGCACCGACGATCCGGTGCGCATGTACCTGCGCGAGATGGGCTCGGTCGAGCTTCTGTCGCGCGAAGGCGAAATCGCCATCGCAAAGCGCATCGAGGCCGGCCGCGAGACGATGATCGCCGGCCTATGCGAAAGCCCGCTGACCTTCCAGGCTATCATCATCTGGCGTGACGAGCTCAACGAATCCAAGATCCTGCTGCGCGAGATCATCGACCTGGAAGCCACTTATGCCGGTCCCGAAGCCAAGCAGGCTCCGGTGGTCGAACGCATCGAGGAGGCTCCCAAGGCCGAGGAAAAGCCGCGCCGCGGCCGCGACGAGGAAGAAGACATCACCAATGTCGGCGCCGATACGCGCGGCCTGACGGATGACGACGAGGAAGACGAGGACGAGGCGAGCCTGTCGCTGGCGGCGATGGAAGCGGAACTGCGCCCGCAGGTGATGGAGACGCTCGACGTCATCGCCGACACCTACAAGAAGCTGCGCAAGCTGCAGGACCAGCAGGTCGAGAACCGTCTGGCCGCGGCCGGCACGCTGTCGCCCAGCCAGGACCGCCGGCTGAAGGAGCTGAAGGACCAGCTGATCAAGGCGGTGAAGTCGCTGTCGCTCAACACCGCGCGCATCGAGGCGCTGGTCGAGCAGCTCTACGACATCAACAAGCGGCTGGTGCAGAACGAAGGCAAGCTGTTGCGGCTCGCCGAAAGCTACGGTGTGCGCCGCGAGGAGTTCCTGAAGGAATATCAGGGTTCCGAGCTCGACCCGAACTGGACGCGCGCGATCGGCAATCTGACCTCGCGCGGCTGGAAGGAATTCACCAAGAACGAGAAGGATGCGATCAAGGAGCTGCGCGCCGAGATCCAGCATCTGGCCACCGAAACGGCGATCTCGATCCTGGAATTCCGCAAGATCGTCAACCAGGTGCAGAAGGGTGAGCGCGAGGCCGCGATCGCCAAGAAGGAAATGGTCGAGGCCAATCTGCGTCTCGTCATCTCCATCGCCAAGAAATACACCAATCGCGGCCTGCAATTCCTCGACCTTATCCAGGAAGGCAATATCGGCCTGATGAAGGCGGTCGATAAATTCGAATACCGCCGCGGTTACAAGTTCTCGACCTACGCGACATGGTGGATCCGGCAGGCGATCACCCGTTCGATCGCCGACCAGGCGCGCACCATCCGCATCCCGGTGCACATGATCGAGACGATCAACAAGATCGTGCGCACCTCGCGCCAGATGCTGCACGAGATCGGCCGCGAGCCGACGCCGGAGGAACTGGCCGAAAAGCTCGCCATGCCGCTCGAAAAAGTGCGCAAGGTGCTGAAGATCGCCAAGGAGCCGATCTCGCTCGAAACGCCGGTCGGTGACGAGGAGGATTCGCATCTGGGCGATTTCATCGAGGACAAGATGGCGATCCTGCCGATCGACGCGGCGATCCAGGCCAACCTGCGCGAGACCACCACGCGGGTGCTCGCCTCGCTGACGCCGCGCGAGGAGCGTGTGCTCAGAATGCGCTTCGGCATCGGCATGAACACAGACCACACGCTGGAAGAAGTCGGCCAGCAGTTTTCGGTCACCCGCGAGCGCATCCGCCAGATCGAAGCCAAGGCGCTGCGCAAGCTCAAGCATCCGAGCCGGTCGCGCAAGCTGCGCAGCTTCCTCGACAGCTGAGCTGGGAGTCGGGATTTATCTCCGCGAAGAATTGAGGGCGCCGACTGGCGCCCTTTTTCGTTTCAGGCGGTTGCGCATGAAGCCCTCCGGCGGTGGATCGGTCTCGGATGTCAGCCTGGGATTTCCGCCATGGCCGCGAAGGAGATTGCCGCAATCGGGCGGGTTTTTGAACGGGCTTTCCTTGGTCGCCGACGACTGTCGCCTCAAGCCTGCAAATGATGGCATGAATAGGTGCTTGCGGGACGCTCGTTGCGGGAGGATAATTTCGCGTCGGATGCATTTTCTGGGCGACAACCCGGATGCCCGCCCCGGCGAAGCCGCCGTGCTCCGTGGCCCCGGAGGGAGGTGTGCCATGACGACCTACATCATGCTGATGACCTGGACCGAGCAGGGCGCGAAAAACGTTCGCGACTCGCCCAAGCGGCTCGACGCGGCCAGGAAGCAGCTTGGCGAGATGGGCGGATCGTTCAAATCGTTCTACCTGACCATGGGCGAATACGACATGGTGGCGGTGGTCGAAGCGCCCGACGATGCGGTGCTGGCGCGTTTCGCGCTGATGTTGGCGGCGAGCGGCAACATCCGGACGCGAACGCTGAAGGCCTTCCCTGAATTCGCTTATCGCGAGATCATCACTTCGCTTGGATGAAGCGACCGGCAGGGTTTCCGGAAGTCGACAACCGGGTGCCGGCTTGACGGCGCTTTGCCGCAGGACGGGACGCCTCGCCGTGATAGAATGCGGCGAGGGAGATCGCGATGAGCAATTCTTCGATGTTGGCCATCGGCCTTGCCGCGTTGTCCTTGATGCCGATCCATGCCAGCGCCGCCGCGCAAAAACCGGTCGGCATGGCCAATCCAGCATCCGTCCATTGCGGGGAGGTTGGCGGGCGCCTGACAATCAGGAAGGACAAGGCCGGCAACGAATATGGATTCTGCCGCTTGCCCAACGGGCGCCTGTGCGAGGAGTGGGCGCTGTTTCGCGACGACAAATGCGTCGGGCCGAAGGCGGCCATGCGCGGCAAATGACCATGATAGAACCACACCCTTGCTGACCGTCTGGTACAACACGCGCTGCCCGGTCTGCGATGCGGGCATCGTCAGGCAGAAGCGCCGGCTGATCGAAGCGGTCAAGGCCGGCCGGATCGAATTTCGCGACATCAACCTGGAACCGGCGGCGCTCACCGGATTTGGGGCCTCGCTGGAGGACATCCGCCGCCGGTTGCACGCCACCGACGCGGATGGCCGCTTGCTGGTCGGCGCCGATGTGGCGATTGCCGTGTGGCAGGTGACGCCGGGCGAGGGCTGGCTGGCGGGCCTATTCGGCAACCGGTTGACCTTGCCGCTGACGCGGTTTGCCTACGATCGCTTCGCCGACCTGCTCTATGCCTGGAACCGGCGTAACGGCCGCTGGTAGCGGATTTCCCGTCGCCGCCCGGAACGCCGCAGCCCTGACCCGAAGAGATTGGGCTGGCGGCGCATTTAGATACATCGTAAGATATATCTTGACTCCGCAAGGGCGCGAACCTAATTGAGATATATCGTAAGATAGAACTCAAGGAGCAATCAATGCACAAAGACAATCATTTCGGGCGCGGTCATTTCGGCGAACGCATGTTCATGCACATGGCCGGCAAATTTGGTGGCAGAGGGGGCGGCGGCTTTGGCCCGTTCGGCCATGGCGGTCGCGGTGGTGGGCGCGGTGGCCCGGGCGACATGTTCCGCGCCGGGCGCATTCTGGCCGACGGCGACCTCAAGCTGATCACACTGTCGCTGCTGGCCGAGGCGCCGCGCCACGGCTACGACATCATCAAGGCGCTGGAAGAGCGCACCAGCGGCATCTACAGCCCGAGCCCGGGCGTGGTCTATCCGACCCTGACCTTCCTGGAAGAGGCCGGCTATGCCGTCTCGTCGAGCGAAGGCAACAAGAAGGTGTTTTCCATCACCGAGGCCGGGCAGGCGCATCTTGCCGACAACCGCGAGATGATCGACGGCGTGCTCGACCATCTCGAGCGCTTCGGCCGCAAGATGGCCAAGGCGCGCGACTGGTTCGGCTGGGACGACGATGGCGAGGATCGGCGCGGTGGCCGCGGCGGGCGTGGTGAGCGCTCGGAAACGCGTGACGAATTCCGCGCCATCCGCCACCGGCTGCGCGCGGCGCTCGGCGACATCGTCGATGCCCCGGCTGAAAAGCAGGCCGAGGCGATCGCCATTCTCGAAGCCGCCGCGGAAGCGCTGGAAGCGCTGTCGCACAAGTGACGTAATCGGGCGGCATCGGGCGCCGACTGGGCGAGGATTGGGTTCCTCGCCCCCGCAAAGCGGGGGAGAGGTGGCTCGGCGAAGCCGAGACGGAGAGGGGGAGTGGCTCGACCTCTAACGAATTCTGAGGAAACTCGCCCACGCCGCAGCCCCTCTCCGACCGCTTCGCGGCCACCTCTCCCCCATTACATGGGGGCGAGGAAACCAAGTTCTGCAAAGCCCCAAAAAAGCCCGGGTGACCGGGCTTTTTTCTTCAGGTGTGCCGGCATCATTCCTTGCCGACATATTCGCTGATCAGCTTTTCGTTGCGCGCCTTCTCGATCTTGGCGGTCATCTCGGCCGACAGGCGTTCGTCGGTGCGGTACTTGACCAGGTTCACCAGGCTGCCGGTGAGCAGCAGGATGCCCATGGCCCAGTAGCCCTTGGTCGCCAGGTCGACCGGCGCCAGCCAGAGCGACAGGCCGAGCATGAAATAGGCGGCACCGACCGAAGCGGTGTTGAACATGATGTAGGTCTGATTGGCGTTCATTGGTGTTCTCCATTGGTTGGTGATGTCGATGGAACAAGGTCTGGAAGGCTGTTTTTCAGTTGATGGTCTTCAGGCGCTCGAGCACGTCCTTGGCGCGCACCTTCATCGCCGGGCCGTGGCCGGCATCGGCAAGGCGGTCGCGGATCGCTTCGTGACGCAGCTCGCCGTCGATCTCGTCGAGGATGCCGGCCTCCTCGAATGGGTCGCTGCCGGCCTTGATGCGGGCCAGAAGCTCCTCGGCGTCGTTGAGGCTCGCCGACTGACCGATCGACCTGACGAGGCGCGACTGCGCCTTGCGCTCGGCATCGATGGCCCGGGCCGAGATCATGCCCTGGTTGAGGTCGATGATGCGGCGATGCACCCGCTCCACCGAAACGCGCATCCGCAACGTCTTTTCGCCAAGGCTCGGCACGGTGGCGCGGCGGACCTCGCGTTCATTCTCCAGCTCGGCGACGGCCGTGGCACCGCTTTCGGCCAGCCCGTTGTTGCCGGCGGCGAGCGCGCTGATCGTGCGTGTTTCGAGATCGGCGTGGCGGCGGTCGAGCTGGCCGAGACTGGCCTGTTCGGCACGCTGGCGCACGATCAGCGTGGCCAGTGTCTGCTTGGCGGCGGCAAGTCCCGCCTCGGCGTCGCGGATGCGCTGCGCCAGAAGGTCGATGGCGAAGCGATCCTTGAGGCCGTCCTCCGCCCGTGCGCTGGCGCCGTCGAGCAATGTCCTGATCAGGCTAAGCATGGTTCTTCTCCCTTCGAATTTTGGCGTGAACATTGTTCACGAAGCCAGCATAGCAGGAGATGAACATTGTTCAAGGTACTTTTGAACGCTGTTCACGAAATCCCGAATATGGTAAAGGAGGGAAGGTCGGGGGCGAAACAGCATGCCGATCCCGCAAGGCAAGCGCATTCACAAGGACTGAAATGGCACTGGACAAGGAAGAGACGGGCGAGCGGGTGCTGGCCATTGCCGAGGCGCTGCTCAACGAAGGCGGCATGGACAATCTGAAGGCGAGGACCATCGCCGAGCAGGCGGGCATCTCGGTCGGCTCGGTCTACAATCTGTTTTCCGATCTCGACGGTGTGCACCGTGCCGTCAACATGCGGCTGCTCGACCGACTGGGCGCCGCGGGGTCGGCGGCGATGGCCGATCTCGGCAAGCGAGGCATCACCGACGTGCGGCAACGCCTGCTGGCGCTGGCCGGCGCCTATGTGCGCTTTGTCGAGGCGCATCCCGGCAGTTGGCCGGCACTGCTTGCCTTCAACAGGCGTCGCCCGACGCTGACCGAGCCGGATGCCTATGAAGCGCGGCTCGACCAGTTGTTCGAGATCATCTCCGGCGTGCTCACCGGCGGTGACTTGGACCTCGACGACGATACGCGCCGCATTGCCGCGCGCACACTATGGTCAAGCGTGCATGGCATCGTCACCAGCGGCTATGCGGCGAGATCCGTGCGCGGGCAGGCTGACGAGATCGACCGGCAGATCGAGCTTCTGGTCTCCGTCTTCATCAGGGGGCTGGAACGCGGCGGCACATTCGCGCATGCTGGGACAACAGCGTCGTGAATCGCGAACAAGCTGCGGTTTGCAGGGCGAATAAGGAGATTTGAGCGATGTCTTTTCTGAAACGTCTTTTCGGCGGCGGCGGGGGCGAGGCGACCGAGCCCACGAGTGCGGCACCGGCCAAGCAGGTCGAGCACAAGGGTTTCCTGATCAGCGCCACGCCCTACAAGGCCGATGGCCAGTACCAGACCTGCGGCGTCGTCTCCAAGGAGGTCGACGGCGTGGTCAAAGAACACAAGTTCATCCGCGCCGACCGCTTTGCCGGGCTCGACGACGCCGTCGACATTTCGATCAAGAAGGGCATCCAACTGGTCGATGAACAGGGCGAGCGGATTTTCGGATAGGGTGCAGACCGCGGCGTTGCCGTCGGGCCAATCAGGACGGACCTACCAAAATCTAGGCGCTGTGCACTGATGGTCCCATCGGGGTCGGCGGAGCCGCGAATCTGTGCTAAGCCGCCGCCAAACAAACCAGAGGACGACACCCGTGAGCGAACTGACCGTGGCCGAGGCGACCGAAAATATCTATGCCTCGCTGCGGGCGGACAATGCCGAAATCGACGCGCATATCGCGACGCTCAAGGCAGCGCTGACACGAGAGGGGATAAAAGAGGCGGTGTTCGATCCGACCAAGTTGGCGCAAAGCAACCGATCGGGCCGCAAGCTGATGCAAGCTTATTTCAGGCAGCGCGGCGTGAGCGTGAAGTTTTCGGACTAGCCGAACCGCGGGCGGGGCGATCGCCACGGACGATGAGGCCGATGAACGGCCAGTGGCAGTTCGCGTGAGCGTCGAACATCATCACGCCCAGCCAAAACACACACCGGCCGAGGTCTCATCCCGGCCGGTGCGCAATCCAGACGGTTGCTATCCGCGCTTTTCGATGACCGCGTAGAGCACGTTGCGGTTCTCGCCGAAGAAGACCCGCGCCTCGACCGTGTTGCGATCGACGCTGGCGTTGACGACGTTCCACATGTCGACCTCGGAGCGCAGCAGCAGCACCCAGTCCATGAACATTTCCCGGTACCCGGCATCGGGGTTGCCTTCCGCGTAGTTGGCGAACAGGAACGTTCCGTTCGGCTTCAGCATCTGAAGGCAGGTCTTGGTGAGTTTCACGGCGACGTTGTGCTGGAGGTAGTCGTAAAGGCCGGAGGCGTAGATGAAGTCGAACTTGCCCATCTTGTGGCCCCTGGTGAGCACGGTCCGCACCGAGCCGTCGACGGCTTCGATCGCGGTGCCCTGGAAGTCGCGCGCGATCAACCCGACGCTCTGAGGATCCTGATCGAGCGCAACCCAGCGCTTGAGGCGGCCCTCGGCCAGGGCGACGGAGCGATTGGCTTCACGCAAATGACCGGCCGCGATTGCCAAGACCTCGGTCTGCGGTCCGCTCTTGGCTGCAATCTCGTCGACATAGCGGGTCAAGAGATCGCGCCGTTCCCGTGCCGCGACGCATGACGGCACGTCCTGGGTATGGGTGTATAGCGCCTTGCCGATCTCCGAGGCGTTGGCCACGCTCTCGGCCACGTGCGGATCACAATAGATGTAGTCGAGCAACTGCGCGTCGCCGGCATAGCCCCTGGGCTTGTTGAAGGACCACCGCGTCAGCGGGTCCTCGAGAAAATATTCCAGGATCGGATGGTTCTGCGCCACCGGTATCAAGGCTTGCCAGACGTCGGGATGGAGCCTGGAACGCATCGCTTCGAGAAGCGACATCAGACGGCGAATGATCTCGGCAGGATTTTTTCCCTGTTCGATCTGCTGATGCGCCGTGTGGAGAACGAGCGCCAGCTCGACGCGAGCGGTTTCGAACGCTTCGCCATGCTGCTCGGGCCTTCCGCGGCGCAGGCTCCCGGCGATCATTTCGGCAGTAATCAGGCTTTTGCCGTCAAACACAGTTTGCACACCAAGACTCCATAGTTAACAGTCAGTTAACTTATTACGTAGAATGCTTGGTTTGCCAATGTCGGCTCGCGGGCATTTTATAGTTATGATTAATTTCCCGCTAACCATCTTGGGTCGTTGGGTGCCGTCCAAGTCGAATTCCGGGTTTGAGTTAACCGAAACTTGTGCTGCACGATTGCATGATTTTGTGCATCGCAATCGCTGTCGCGTCCTGAGGAGCCGGCCCGCGTGGGGGCAGAAACGAGAAGAGAGGCCGGAACGCTTGACCCCCCTTCCCTGGGGGGGATCGCGAGCGAACGCGTGTCGCCTGGACTGGCCGACATAGCGCATGCGGAGCCGTTCGAACCGCGCTACGAACTGGGCCCCTACGAACTCCGAACCCTCTACCGCACCGAAGCCCAGGCGAAGCGAAGAAAGGAAGCCAGACCGGGGCTTTGGATCGCTGTTGCCATCTACGTCCTGTTCTCCCTAACGGATCTGCTGCTGATCCCGGATGTGGCTGCCCGTACGATCGCGGCGCGCTTCGCGGTTGGCTTGACCGCGCTTCTGATCCTGGAAGGACAGCTTCGCCGGCGAGCCGCGACGGGATGGCTTGACGTGACTTGCGCCGCGGCCATCATCTTTGGCTATGTCGGCTGGTTGTGTCCGGCAGTCATGAGCGCAGACAAGGAGAGCGTCTCTTACTATATGGTCTTCGGCACCATATTCATGATGAGCGCCAATCTATTTTTTACATTCAGGTTCAAGATCTCCATCATAACCTCCACTATAATTTTGTGTATATTGTACGTCGTAAATTATTACATGCCCTCTACACCTGTGTACAAAATGGTATTTGCGACTTTCTACATATCGTGTTTCGCATTCACGTCATATGTGAACTGGAAACTGAATGAGGAGCGCTACAACGTCTTCCTGAACGCGTTGGAAGCCAGAATTCAGCACAAGGAAGCCACCGAACGCGGCAAGGCCCTGCTGAGACTGTCGCGGACCGATCCGCTTACAGGTCTGGAGAACCGGCGGGCGATCGACGAGAAGCTGCGCGACTACTGGAACGACTGGCAAAAGCTTGGCACCGGTTTTGTGGCGATCCTGATCGATGTGGACTTCTTCAAGAAATTCAATGACTGCTATGGCCATCAGGAGGGGGACCGCTGCCTGATCCAAGTCGCCAACGCCCTCAGCGACATGATCAAGCAATATAATGGTTCGATCGGCCGCTATGGCGGCGAAGAATTCATCGTGCTTGCCCGCATGGAGAAGAAAGACCAGGTCGCGGATCTTGCGGAAGCCATCTGCCGCACGGTGGAGAACCTGGCGATTGCCCACGAGTTGCGGCGAGACGGCATCTCGATCGTGACGGCGAGCGTTGGCGCCGCCTTCACCAGGAAGCAGACTGGCGCCAAGCTGGAGAAGATCATCCACGAGGCCGATCGCGCGCTCTATCTGGCAAAGGCCGGCGGTCGAAATTGTGCCCGGCTGTTCGATCCAACGGACCCCCAGAGCAGCGACGAGAGCGAGAACCTCGCGGCCCTGCTGAAGATCGCGATCGGGCAGGATCTCGTTTCACTCGTCTATCAACCAATCAAGGACGTCGCCTCAGGCCGGGTTGAAGCCGTGGAGGCGCTGATGCGCCTCAAGATGCTCGACGGCACATTGGTTCCGCCGAGCCTGTTCATTCCCGTCGCGGAACGGACCGGGTCGATTCTGGAACTCGGACGCTGGGCCATAAGGACGGTATGTGCCGAACTCCTGGCGGACGATCACGTCCGTCTCGTCAGTGTCAACGTCTCTCCGATCCAGCTCAAGACACCTGGCTTCGCCGCGTCCGTCGCGACCATTCTGGGCGAGACCGGCGTGACCGGCAACAGGCTGGCCTTCGAAATCACCGAAGGGCTGGAGATGGAGATGCACTCGGATATCCTCCGCTGCATCAGCGACCTGAAGCTGCTGGGGATCAAGATCTGGCTCGATGACTTCGGTACCGGCTTCGCTGGCCTTTCGTGGCTTCGCCTGATCGATTTCGACACTGTGAAGATCGACCGCTCGTTCCTTCACGACTGCGCCACGCCGAACGGCAAGGCGATGCTGCAGGACATTATTGCCCTGGTGCGAAATCGCGGCCACAAGATCCTGGTCGAGGGCGTGGAAACCGAAGAGCAGATGGCCCTCATGCGTGAGTTCGGCATCGACAAGGTCCAGGGCTTCCATGTCGGCCGTCCCGTCCCCGCCGCAAACGTCCAGGCAAACCGGGCCGTCCAAAGACGGCCATTCACGGTCCTCAAGTCGGCATAACAATGCCATAGGCCCTTGGCGAAGACTGGCTTCGCCAAGCGCCCCGCAACGGTTCCTGTCCGCCCTTCTATGCTGTCCGGAGCTGTCTTTGCGGCAGCGGCGGGAAGGCGATCGCTATGCCCGCGGCACCGAGGCCGATAAGGGCCGAGCCGATGAACAGCCAGTGGTAGTTGGCATAGGCGTCGAACACCATGCCGCCGGCGAGCGGTCCCAGCGCCATGCCGAGGCTGGACAGCATGGTAGCGGCGCCGAACACGGTGCCGAGGATGCGCTGGCCGAAATATTCGCGCGCCAGCACGGCGTAGAGCGGCATGACCCCGCCATAAGTGGCGCCGAAGATGACCGCCAGCATATAGAACTGGTCGAGCTGGCTGATCGAGAGATAGGCGGCAATGACGATCGCCTGGATCACGAGGCCCGCGATCAACACCGGCTTGACGCCGAGCCTGTCGGCCAGCACGCCGTAGAGAAGCCGGCCGCCAAGCCCCGCGAGGCCCTCGACGCTGTAGATCGAGACCGCCGCCATCGGAGCGACGCCGCACAGCATGGCATAGCTTACCATGTGGAAGATCGGGCCGGAGTGCGCGGCACAGCAAGCGAAGAAGGTCAGCCCCAGCACGATGAATTGCGGTGAGCGCAGCGCCTGGCCGACCGTCAGGCCGGCGCCTTCGGCAACCGGCGTGGAGCCGGCGGTGGCCGGGGCGGGTTTTGGCGGCTGGCGCACCAAAAGCACCGCCGGCAACAGCAGCACCCAGGCCATGATGCCGATGTCGAACATGGCGGTGCGCCATTCATAGGCCGAGATCAACCAGCGGGCGAAGGGCGAGATCGTCATCGGTGCGACACCCATGCCGGCCGAGACCAGCGAAACCGCAAGGCCGCGATTGGTCTCGAACCAGCCTGTGGTCAGCGCGATCATCGGCGCGAAGAAGGCGCTCGCCGCGAGACCGACGAGCACGCCATAGGTGATCTGAAAGGCCAGCAGGGAGCCGGCGCGGCTGGCCAGCACCAGCGCCAGTCCGAGCAGCACCGCACCGATCGCCACCACGAGACGGGCGCCGAAGCGGTCCGACATGGCGCCCCAGGCGAAGCCACCAAGGCCCATGACCAGGAAGTTGAGCGTCATGGCGCTCGAAATGCCGGCGCGCGACCAACCGGTGTCGATCGCCATCGGCTCGAGGAAGATCGCCAGCGAAAACATCGTGCCGATGGCGACACAGGACATCAGCGCGCCAGCCGCGACGATGACCCAACGATAGGAAAGGCTCATGTTTCTTCTCCCAGCCGGGAGCAGGATCGATCTTTCGATGCCGCCCGGCAATTCCGGTTGCGTCCGAAGGACGTCCGAGCCGCGATCAAATCGACATTCCAAATGGAATTTTTTCTGGGATCAGGTGATGGGCAGGCTGGGGCGCCTAGAGATGCTGGCGGATGAAGGCTCCCACCATGTCGACGGCTTCGCGCGCTGCCTGCAACTGGGCAAGGTTGGAGGGAAAGACATGCGTCATGCCTTCCCAGATATGCAGCGCCGCCTCGTCACCTGCGTTCGACGCTGCCTCGACAACGCGGCGTGAATCGTCGAGCAGGATCTCGTCATAGCCGACATGGACCAGCAGCGGCGGCAGGCCGCCCAGAGGCTGATAGAGCGGCGAGGCGCGGGGATCGGTAGGATCCGCACCCTTGAGATAAAGGTCGGCCGCTTTTTTCAGCTCGTCGCGTTTCACCAGCGGATCGGATTCTGCTCTCGTCAGCATCGAGCCGCCGGCCAGCGCAAGGTCGGTCCATGGCGACATCAGCGCTGCGCAACGGGGCATGACGCTGGTGCCTTGCCTGGCTTTGGCGGCCACCAGCGCCAGCAAAGACAGAGCAAGGCCACCGCCGGCCGAGTCGCCGGCCATCGCGATCGCCTCGTAGCCCATGTCGCAAAGGCCGTTGAACGCGGCTTGGGCATCCTCGACGGCGGCAGGGAAAACATGCTCCGGCGCCAGCCGGTAGTCGGGAATGAAGGCTGGCGCGCCGGCGCGTTGCACGATCTGGCTGACGAAGTTGCGATGACCGATGGCGGAGCCCAGAACATAGGCGCCGCCGTGCAGGTAGAGGATCGCGGCGTGTGTTGCCTCGGTCTCTGGCCGGCACCACCAGCCCGATACCACTCCGACCGTCGCCCTCTCGAAGCTGACGCCGTCGGCGGCAGGCGTGTGTTGCATCAGGTCTTCGAAAGCCGGGCGCGACACCGGCGAAAACTCAAGCGCGGGCAGCGTGGACAGCATCGTGCGCATCGCCTGCATGACCGCGCGGTCGCGCTCGTCCTCGGGGTGGATTTCAACGCTCATAACGGGCCTGCCCGGATTACGGCTTGAGAAGTTCGGTGCGGAATTGCGGCGCGAGCGCCGCGGCTTTGGCGAGGAAGGCGCCGAATTCCGCCGGGCTGAGTTCCGGGGCGGCGGCAGTGCGACTCTCCACCGGTGTGCCGACTTGGGCGAAAAACTTCTCCTGTCCCGCCGGCGCGCACAGACACAGCATGCGCACGTCCGTGCCCGAGACATTGCGGAAGGAATGCGGCGCGTTGGCAGGGATGTTCACCGTCATGCCTGCCTTGGCCACGCTTTTTTGGCCACGGAAGGTGAATTCGATCTCGCCTTCCAACAGGTGAAACGTCTCCTCGAAATCGTGCCGGTGGGGACCGGGACCGCCGCCGTCGGGAACCTTCATGTCGATGAGGCAGAAGCGCCCAGCCGTCTGCGCGCCGAAAAGCAGGATGGTGTAGGTGTCGCCCACCACCGCCAGATGCTGGAGCGACGGATCGTCGGGATCGACAATCGACAACTGGCGGTTGGGATCGTCGGCAGGGATTGTAAATTCAGGCATGTCTGATCTCCAGGGTCGGCGAGGCTCCCAGCCTTCTGTCAGTGGTAGCTGCTGGCTGGTGCCAAAGCACCAAAAAGCTCGTTCGACCGGCTGGACTCACTGTCCCACGGATGGAACAGTCGCCGGCATGATCGATCTCAACGATTTGCGCGTCTTCGAAAGAGTGGCGGCGACCAGCAGTTTCTCGGCGGCCGGCCGCGCGCTCGGCCTGCCGAAGTCGACGGTCAGCCGCAACATCGCAAGGCTCGAGCAGCAACTGGGTGCGCGGCTGTTCCAGCGTACCACCCGCGCGGTGATCCTGACCTCCGCCGGGGAGGCGTTGCAGGCACGTTGCGTCGACCTGATGGCGCGGATTGACGAGACGGTTGCCTATGTCGAGGGCCTGAGCGGCGAGCCGCGCGGCCTGCTGCGGGTCAGCGCCGGGATCGGCTTCGGCATTAACGTCCTGTCGCGGCACCTGCCCGAATTCCTTGCCCGCTTTCCCCATGTCGACGTGTCGCTCGACCTGACAAGCCGCGACCTCGATCTTGTCGCCGAGCGGGTCGACGTGGCGATCCGGATGGGGCCGCTGCCGGATTCCGCACTGGTGGCGACACGCCTTGGCAGCGTGCGCCGCTGCCTCGCCGCTGCGCCGGACTATCTCAGCCGGCACGGCAAACCGCTGACGCCGGCCGATTTGTCAAAGCATGAATGCATCGAGATGCCCCGCGGCGATGGCCGGATGCGGACCTGGCATTTTTACCGGGGCGGCGAGATGGCCGCGGTCGATGTCCACAACCGGGTCAGCGTCAACGATGCGTTGACCATTCATCAGCTCGTCCGCAACGGCGCGGGTCTGGGCGTGCTTTCCACCTATCTCTGCGTCGACGATTTCGCCGAAGGCCGTCTCGTCCCGCTGCTCGCCGATTGGGACATCGCACCGGTCGAGGTCAATCTCCTCTTCCCGAGCAAGCGCGAGTTGTCGCAAACCGTGCGCAGCTTCGTGGATTTCATGCGCAAGGTTTCAGTCCCCAACGAGCACTGGCAAGGCGGCATCGTCGCGACGGGCTGATGCCGGTATTCTCCCGCCTTGCGGGGCACCTCAGATCGGCAGTTCCAGCGTATATTTGACGGTCTGGCTGGGGACGTCGGTCTTGACGTTCTGGACGCCCTTGATGCGGCTCAGATGCTCCGACTGGAAGCGGCGATAGTCGTCGATGCTGTCCGCCACGATGCGCACCATGGCGTCGCAGTCGCCGAGCATCAGGTAGCATTCCATGACCTGGGGCAGCTTGGCCACTTCGGTGGCGAAATGCTCGATCGTGTCCTCGTCCTGCGCCTTCAGCCAGATGCGGGTGAAGAAGGTGAGGCCCTTGCCGATGCTGGCCGGATTGAGCACGGCGACATAGCGGTCGATGACGCCGGCCTCCTCCAGGAGCTTCACGCGGCGCAGGCAAGGCGAGGGCGACAGGCCGACTTCATTGGCCAGATCGTTGTTGGCCATGCGGCCGTCGCGCTGCAGTGCGCGCAGGATGCGCTTATCGATCTCGTCAAACTTCATGGTGTCGAATTCCATCTTTTTTGGCATCCGTGACATTCAGTGCCAAAAATAGATGGAATGCGACGATGTTCGCAACCAAATTGCGGAGGGATGTGGGTATCGTTGCCCTTGGCATCACGAGAGTTCAAAGGCAGGGAAGCGGCGGCCGCGAGGCCGGCCGACGGCAAGGCATGAGCATTTCCGGGACATGAGCATTTCACAGACAGTCGAAGCGGCGGGCGACGGTTCGGGATCGGAGTTCCGCCGGGGCGTGACATCCTGCGCGCCGGTGCTGCTCGGTACTATTCCCTATGCGCTGGTGCTCGGCGCGCAGGCCACGCAGAAAGGGCTGAGCACGGTCGAGTTGTCCATGATGACGGGGCTGAACTTCGCCGGCGGCTCGGAATTCGCGGCGATTCAGTTGTGGACGTCGCCGCCGCATATCCTGCTCATCGTCGCCATCACCTTCCTGGTCAACAGCCGTCATCTGCTGATGGGAGCGGCGCTGGCGCCGTTCCTGCGCGACCTGCCGCGGCGCAAGGTGTTTCCGGCACTGTTCTTCATGTGTGACGAAAGCTGGGCGCTGGGCTTGACCGATGCCAGACAGCGCACTGCTGCCGGCATCACGCCGGCCTTCAGCCCGCGCTACTACATGGGTGCCGCACTGGCGATGTATCTGACCTGGGTGGCCTTCACCACGCTGGGCGCCTTGCTTGGCCCGATGCTTGGCCATGTCGAGACCTACGGTTTCGACATGGCGTTTCCGGCGGTCTTCCTGGTGCTGATGCGCGGCATGTGGAAGGGAGTGGCGGCGGCACGGCCCTGGCTGGTCAGCCTGGTTGTCGCCGCACTCATCTATCTCTTCGTTCCCGGCGCCTGGTACGTCGCGGCGGGTGCGGTGTCGGGGCTGGTCGCGGCCTGGCTGATGGCAGGTGACGCATGATCGATGGGGCGACCCTTTTGACCATCGTGCTGATGGCCGGCGTCACCTATCTGACGCGGATCGGCGGCTATTTCGTGCTGCGCAACCGCACGCTTGGCGCGCGTGCCACGGCGGTGATGGAGGCGGCACCCGGTTGCGTGCTGATCTCGGTCATCGCGCCGGCGTTCGTGTCGCGAAATCCGGCCGATCTCCTGGCGCTGGCCATCACCTTTGTCGCCGCGACGCGGCTGTCCATGCTGCCGACCGTGCTGATCGGGGTCGCCGCAGCGGGCCTGCTCAGGCATTTCATCGGCTAGAAAAAGCGGTGCGCTCACAGGGTTCGCGGCCACTGTTGGGCGACGTGTATGACGGTCAGTATTTCGACGGCATCTCGGCTTACGCGATAGGGAACGATATAGGGAATATCGACCAAAACGAGTTCTCGCGTCGCCTTGATCCGCCCAACGCGGCCCATGGCAGGCTGTTCGATGAGCAACTCCGCCGCGGACAAGATGCGCGCAATCACACGAGCAGCGGCTTCGGGGTTGTCTTTCTCGATGTGCGCGCCGATTTCATCAAGCCGACGCAGCGCCCGCTTGGTCCAACGGATTGTCTTGCCGCTCATAATCAGCGCGCGGGCTTGATATATTTTCCAATCACGGCCGCGAGTTCTTGGGCATTAGCGAATTCACCGCGCTCGGCCTCGGCCAATCCGGCCTCTATCTCCGCGAGCTGCCACTCCTGTCGGGCTACAAAGTCTTCGATGGCCTGGGCTGCCATATAAGAGCGCGAGCGATCGAGCTTTTCGGCGAGCTGGTCCAGCCTATTTGCCGTGTCATCGGGCAGGCGTACGGTAAAAGCTGTCATGACAACGATCCACCTAGGTTCACACTGATTGTCAGCGAACCAAGGGCGGTTCGTCAAGCCGCGCGCCAAGGGATCGGGCGCTCCGCCCTGTCTAAATCCGAAAAGCGAGCGAGAAGGGCTGCCATTGGACAGCGAGAAAGGGCAGGCGCCAAAGCGTCTGCCCTTCAATTCGAGCCTTCCCTTAGGCGGCTGTCGCGACATCCCGGCTTGCCGCCACCACGGCATCCACCTTGGCGGTCGCCTTGGCCAAAGCGGCCGCCACCGCGTCGGGGCCCATGCTGACTCCTTCGATGCGGATGACATCGACATCGGTCATGCCGAGGAAGCCGAGCACGCCGCGCAGATAGGGAACCGCGTGATCGAACTGCACGGCCGCACCTTCGGAATAGACGCCGCCCGAAGCCAATACGACATAGACCTTCTTGCCGGTGACGAGGCCCTTGGGCCCGTTTTCACCATAGGCGAAGCTCCTGCCGGAGCGGGAAATATGGTCGACCCAGGACTTCAGCGTAGAGGAGATGTTGAAGTTGATGAAGCCGGTGGCCAGGATGACCGTGTCGGCGGCGAACAATTCGTCGAGCACGACGTCGGAGACGCCGACGACCTCGGCCTGGCGCTGGGTGCGGGCTTCAACGGGCGTGTAGATGCCGGTTGCATAGTCCGCATCGATATGCGGCAGCGGGTTGGCGACGAGGTCGCGCACGACAAGCGTGTTCGAGGGATCGGCGGCGACGAGCTTCTCAGCGAATTCGGTGGCGATGCGGGTCGAGTGCGAGGCAGCGCCGCGCGGGCTCGAAGTGACGAGAAGAATGGACATAGCGGGTCTCTCCAGTGGAATGAATTGTCCCGCCACATATGGGGCTATCGATCCATCGGATAAACTGGTATATTTTCTATACGATCCATCAATAAAATAGATATCGTCATGCAACCCAATCCGACACTCGACCAGCTGCAGATCCTTGTCGCCGTAGCCGACACCGGGAGTTTCTCGGCCGCCGGCCGCAAGCTCAACCGGGCTCAATCCGTCATCAGCTATGGCATCGCCAATCTCGAGGCGCAGCTTGGGCTTAAGCTGTTCGAGCGCGAGGGCACGCGCGAGCCGCAACTGACCGAGATCGGCCGGGCGATGCTGGAGGATGCAAGGCGCATGATTGGCGTGCTGCAGCGTATGCGTTCGCGCGCCGACGGCCATCATCACGGGCTGGAAGCCGAGGTGGCGCTCTCGGTCGATGCGTCGTTGCCCTCATCGGTACTGGTGCGGGTGCTGAAGGCGTTCGAGATGCAGTTTCCGACCGTGATGCTGCGCCTGCATATCGGCACGCTCGGCCTGATCCCCGATCATGTGGTCAGCGGACAGGCCGATCTCGGCATTGGCGGCTTGCTGGGCGATGTCGACGTGCATCTGGTGCGTATCGGCTTCATGTCGATCGTGCTGGCCGCAGCCCCCAGCCACCCGCTGGCGCTGCTGCCGAAACCGCTGGCGCTCGAGGATGTGCGTGAACACACCCAGCTTGTCGTGACCGATCAGTCCGAACGCACCAAGGGACGCGATTTCGGGGTCTTCGCCTACCGGACCTGGCGTCTCACGGATATGCGCACCAAACACATGCTGATGCGCGAGGGCCTCGGCTGGGGCGGCCTGCCGCGCTGGCTGATATCAGACGATCTGGCAAGCGGCCGGCTGGTGGAAATCGACCTTGAACCCTTCAGCGAGGTGCGCTCGCCGCTGTTTGCCATGCATCGCAACGACACCAGCCCGAAGCCGGCGGCCGCCTGGCTGATCGAGCGGTTCAAGCGCGGGCTTGGCTGCTTCAACGAGTTCGAGCCGGGTGAGGTGCCCGCGGAAGAGCCGGAAACGTCCAACGCGCAAGGGTGAGCTCGGCGATGGCCGAACGAGGACGTCAGGCCGCAACAAGGCATTGCCGTTCCCTTGTTGGCAGCCGGCTTGGCACCCGGCGCCTCAAATAGATTGCGATCGAACTCTATCTCTGATATAAATGTCGAACGAAATCTAAATTAGAGGTCGACATGAGAGTGAGCCGTGCGCAGGCGGAAGCAAATCGCGAAGCGGTGATCGACGCCGCGAGCCGGCTTTTTCGAGAGCATGGCTTCGATGGCATCGGGCTGAAGGACCTGATGAAGGGCGCCGGCCTCACTCAGGGTGGGTTCTACAAGCAGTTCGAATCCAAGGACGATCTGGCCGCACAAGCATCGAGGCGGGCGATGGAGCACGCGACCCGGAGATGGTCGGCCGCTGCCGCCGCAAGCCCTGACCCGCTCGAGGCTGTGATCGGTTTCTACCTTTCACCC
Source organism: Mesorhizobium sp. B1-1-7 (assembly GCF_006442705.1). Lineage (NCBI taxonomy): Bacteria > Pseudomonadati > Pseudomonadota > Alphaproteobacteria > Hyphomicrobiales > Phyllobacteriaceae > Mesorhizobium > Mesorhizobium sp. B1-1-7. The sequence continues at coordinate 150,579 of NZ_VFWQ01000005.1, forward strand.
GGACATCGCGAAACGAAGGGCGAGGGTTGTCCATTGGTGGCGCTTGGCTCGGACGCGGCGCGTCAAAGCGAGGAGGTGAGAGAGCCATTCCAGGATGGCATCGCGGCTCACCTCGAGATTCTCGACCAATTGATACCTGGGGCCGAGGGACCGGGAGACCATCGCAAAGCCATGGCGGTGCTGTCGCTCATGGTGGGTGCTGTAACGATCTCCCGCATACTGAAAGATGAGGAGATGTCGCGGCGTTTTCTCAGCGCTGCCGCTGGCGAGGTCAGGCAAATTGCGGCTTCGCGGGAATAGCTCCGCTCCGGTACGCACTGCGCACGTTTGACGACCTCGCGGCGCGCCATTCGCCGAAATGAACAAGCGGTGATCGCGATGTGGTCGCCACGACGCTGTCGCGCGAAGGGGATCCAACAGAATGACAACCGGAGTAAACATGCGTCGTATCGTTATTACAGGCATGGGAGCAGTTAGCCCGCTCGGAGCCAACGTGGCGACTTCCTGGTCCCGCCTCTTGGCTGGTCGCTCGGGCATCCGGAGGCTTGCGGACGATGTTGTGGGAGACCTGCCGGCAAAGATCGGCGCAACGGTTCCCTCCCTGCAGGAAGACCCCGAAGCCGGCTTCGACCCAGACACCGTCCTGGCCCCGAAGGAACAGCGCAGGGCAGACCGCTTCATCCTCTTCGCACTGGCGGCGGCGGAAGAGGCGCTGTCCCAGGCGAAGTGGAAACCAGTCTCGAACGATGACAAGGCCCGTACCGCGACGATCATCGCTTCGGGTGTCGGAGGATTTCCGGCGATAACCGAAGCTGTGAGAACCGTCGATCAGCGCGGTGTTCGGCGTCTGTCGCCATTCACCGTGCCATCGTTCCTGGTGAACATGGCCGCGGGACAGATTTCCATCCGATACGGCTTCAAGGGACCGCTTGGCGCTCCGGTGACGGCGTGCGCGGCCGGCATTCAGGCGATCGGCGACGCGGCGCGTCTTATCCGCGCCAATGAAGCCGATATCGCGGTGTGCGGCGGAACCGAAGCCTGCATGAACGCGGTCAGTCTCGGCGGTTTCGCCGCGGCACGCTCCCTCTCGACATCCTTCAATCACCGTCCCGATCAGGCCTCCCGTCCGTTCGACATGTTGCGTGACGGCTTCGTCATGGGTGAGGGGGCCGGTGTCCTGGTCGTCGAGGCATTGAGCCACGCGCTCGCGCGTGGCGCCAAGCCGCTCGCCGAGCTCGTCGGCTACGGCACGACGGCGGACGCTTATCACATCACATCGGGTCCCGAGGATGGCGACGGTGCGCGCCGAGCCATGGAGATCGCGATCAGCCAAGCGGGCATTTCGGCACGGGACGTCCGCCATCTCAATGCGCACGCGACCTCCACGCCGGTCGGCGATGCCGGGGAGATCGAGGCGATCAAAAGGGTCTTTGGCGCGGATTTCAGCATAGCTGTCAGCGGGACAAAGGCGGCGACCGGACATCTGCTGGGAGCGGCCGGCGGGCTTGGCGCCATCTTCACGATCCTGGCGCTCAGGGATCAGGTCGCACCGCCGACGCTCAATCTGACTGCCCCCGATCCGGCCGGCGACGGGATCGATTTCGTCGCAAACCAAGCCCGGCCAACGGAGATGGACTACGCGATCTGCAATGGCTTCGGCTTTGGAGGGGTCAATGCCAGTGCGTTGTTCCGGCGCTGGACGGACAAGTCATCCAGCGCGAGCGCCGAAGGATCCTCCGGCTCAGATTGCCCCTGACCGCGCCCGCGCATGCCGCATTTCAAGAACACAAATCCAGCTCAAAGAAAGAAGCGAATTCCATGAACAAGATCAATCCCGGCGTCGCCCTGGTGACAGGGGCATCTTCCGGCATCGGCCGCGCTACGGCTGATGCCTTGCTAAGCGCGGGCTATCGCGTATTCGGAACCAGCCGTCGCACGGCCTCCACGCAATCCGACGGCGTTACCATGCTGACCTGCGACGTGACCGATGATGGGTCTGTCGCGAAACTCGTCGATGACGTCCTGGCCAAGGCCGGACGCATCGACCTGCTCGTCAACAATGCCGGCATGGGTCTGTTTGGGGGTGCGGAGGAGTCCTCGACCGCCCAGGCCCAGGCGCTGTTCGACGTGAACGTCTTCGGCGTCTTCCGTGTGACCAACGCGGTGTTGCCGGCAATGCGGCGCCAAGGGAAGGGCAGAATCGTCAATCTGAGTTCGGTACAGGGGTTCATCCCAGCCCCCTATTTCGCGCTCTACGCGTCGACCAAACATGCCATCGAGGGGTATTCCGAATCGCTCGATCACGAATTGCGCCCGTTCGGCATTCGCGTTTCGCTGGTGGAGCCGGCCTACACCCGTACTTCATTCGAGGACAATCTCGCCGCCCCCGATCAGTTGCTCGATATCTATGACTCCGCGCGCTCCGGCATGACCATGGCCGTGCGGAAATCGATGGAAAAAGGCGATGCGCCCGAAGTGGTGGCGGCGACGATCTTGGCCGCTGCGGTCGATCCCGCTCCGAAGAAGCGCTATGCGGCGGGAAAGATGGCGCGCCAGGTCAGTTTGCTGCGCCGCTTCGTCCCCGCATCCGCATTCGACAAAAGCCTGAGAAGGCAACTCGGGCTGCCGGTCTGAGACGGGCGTTGGTTTACCGCTGTTTCGAAGGAAACGATGAATCGCGTCAGGCGCGGGACAGTCCGTCGATCAGCGCCATGAGAACGGCGCGATAGTCCTCGGTCGAGGCGCCGGCCTCGATGGCAAGTGCCGCGCGGTCGAACGCAGCAGCAAGCAGCGCGGTCAGTGCTTCCGCCGGCAGTCGTGTCATCGTGTTGGCGCGCATCGCCGCAACCAGGCCCTCGCGCAGCGCGCGGTTGCCGTGGCGGTTGTCGATCGCGTCCATGGCGGCGCGGCCGAGCACGGCAGGGCCGTCGAGCAGCAACAACCGCGTGCGGCCGGGCACGCGCATGGCGGCGAGATAGGCGTCCGAGCCGGCGATCAATGCATCGCGGGCTTCCAGCGAGGAAGGGGAGGCGCGATCGATCTCGTCGGCCACTGCCTGCGCCTCCTGCCCGACCACGGCGGCAAACAGCGCCTGCTTGTCGGCGAAGTGGTGATAGAGCGCGCCACGCGTCACGCCGGCGGCGGCGGCGATCTCCGGCGTGCCCGTTTCGGCGTAGGATTTTTCCGTGAACAGTTTTCGCGACGCCGCGATCAGGTCGGCGCGCGTCGCCTCGGTGCGGTCGCGGTTGGAGCGGTGCGCGGATTCTCGTTGCATACATGCAGCCTGTATGTTAATTCAATTTACATGCAGACTGTATGTTAGTTGACGGGAGAAGGAAAGATGAAGACCACGAGCTATTATCCGGTGCTGATGACCGGCGACGTCGCCGGCACGGCCGGCTTCTATGTCGAGCATTTCAGCTTCAAGCCGCTGTTTGAAAGCGACTGGTACGTGCACCTCCAATCCGTGGAGAGCAGCAGGGTCAATCTCGGCATCGTCCAGGGCGACCATGAGACGATCCCGCAGGAGGGACGCGGACGCACATCGGGCCTGCTGATCAATTTCGAGGTGCGCGATCCCGATGTGGTCTACGAACGAATTCTTGCCGCCGGGCTGCCGATCCTGCGAACGCTCCGCGACGAACCTTTCGGCCAGCGCCATTTCATCACCAAAGACCCCAATGGCGTGCTGATCGACGTGATCAAGCCGATCCCGCCCAGCGAGGAATTCCTGGCACAGTACGCGCAGGGCGCGGCGGGAGCATAGCGCTGCCTGGCAGTACTTGTCGGGAGGCGGGACGCAGGAGCCGTGGCATTGCTTTTCTCGCATCCGCGAAGCAAAGCGCCGGATGCCATAAGATCGTTTGTGATTTTCAAGTCACGGGTGACGTTGCCGCCGCCTCGACTTTCCCCAACGGCAATAATCCTTGCAGAGAACCTTCTTTGCCTGTTGTATTGTTCCAATAATGGCGTCGGGGGAGGCCATGGCCAAGGACTTCGAGACGGTTCTGCAGTTGGAGCATCGTTCGATCATCCGTCGCCGCAAGGCGCTTGGAGTAAATGTCGTTCCAAGAGATGCAACCGGGGGCAAGCCTGATTCCGTCGCCAAAGGGAATCCGGCGTGGCTGTTCGGTGTCGCGCTTTCGGGTGGCGGGATAAGATCGGCTTCGTTCTGCCTCGGCGCACTTCAGGCGCTTGACCAGTACAAGCTCACATCCCGCATCGACTATCTGTCGACGGTCTCGGGGGGTGGCTATATCGGATCGGCAATGGTCGCCGATATGACACGTCAGGAGCTCAAGCAAGCGAGGGAAGGCAAGGACGCGCATCTCGCTTTTCCCTTCGCCTCGGGCTCCCACGTGCATGACGTGCATGACAACAAGCTCGTCGGCCATATCCGTGACAACAGCCGTTTCCTGGCGCCGCGCGGCTTCCGCGACATCACGCTGTCGATCGGCATCCTGATGCGCGGCTGGATGGTGAATTTTCTGTTGTTGCTGACGCTGATCCTGCCGCTGGCGACATTCGTCATCCTGACGAACCCGACCACGGACCACCTTGGGCACAGCATCATGCTCGACGTCGCCAACTGGCGGTTCGGAGACGATTGGGGCCAGACGGGATGGACTGCCAGCCTGCGCTCGATGGTCGCTAATCCTTTCGTGCTGTCCCGCTCGGCTCTCGTGGTTTTCGCCGTCTGGCTGGTTGCATGGGGGCTGCGGCGATCCTACTCCGACAGCTACGCCACCGCGCGCAAGGGCGAACATCTGGAGCAAGACAGCCTCTGGGCCAAGGATGGTCGCACCCTGCTTTTGGTGACGGCTGGCCTGTTTCTGATCGAAGTTCAGCCCAAGATCATTCTGTGGCTGATCGAGGTGACCTCACCGAAATTCGGCCATCGGCAGACGACATTGGAAACGCTCAAGGCGTTGATCACGGGTGCCGCAGCCATCGTCACGGCCACTGCGGCCTTCAGGGGTATGTTGATTTCCTGGGTACAGAAAGCTCTCAACTCGCCGAAGATCGGCCACCAGATCCGCGGTTATCTGGCTCGCGCGGCATTCCTGGCACTCGGCCTTGCCTTGCCTCTGCTCATCTATGGCTTCTTTCTGCTCATCACCCTTTGGGGCATCAAGATATCTCCGATCACATTTCATGGGTTCGATGTATCGTGGATATTTGGCCGTGCCACCGGCTATGCCTATGGCCCAGCCTGGCTAACGGCCAACAACCATATCCTGTTTACCGTGCTTGCCCTTTGCATGGCGGTGTTTCTTGCGGGGCGGACCTTTGCGGTTCGCTATCTCGTCGACGACCTGGAGCCTGGCCGGCTCAGCAGCTTCTTTGCCGCGATGGTGCATGACTATAGCGGGTCGGTGGTCGCCAAAGTATTGGGGGTCGTGGCGGGTTCCGTCGTTTTCGCGGTGGCCGCGAGAATGGCTAAAGATGTCTGGCAGGCGGACGAATTCACGGTGCTGCTCAACTATCTGGCCATCACCGTCATCGTCATAATGGTGGCCTTCAATTTCACCGAGAACGCCAACGGCCTGCACCGCCTCTACCGCGACCGGCTCCGCTGGGCGTTTCGCCTTGGCGGCAGCGAAGGTCAGGCTGACATCGCGTTGAAGGACCTCGGTGTAAAGGCGCCCTATCTGCTGATAAACAGCACATTGAACGTCCGCCGCGCCAGACAGGCCGCCGATCCTCCGAGAAAGTCTTTCACTGCCAGCGCCATTCGATGGCTGGGAGCAAAGATTGCCGCGGCTATAAGATTAGAGGCCTGGTGGGGCGGGCCGGACATCGTCCTGTCAGGTCCTCACCGGTCTCCGGCGCCGGCAGTTGTCAGCCTGCCGTTGGCGGATCCGAGCAGGCGAGGACGCAATGCCGAGTTCTTTCTGTTTTCAAAACATTTCGTCGGCAGTGAATCAACCGGCTACGCGACCTCTGCAGCGATGGCCAGGGAAGAGGGACAATTGGATCTCGCGGCGGCCGTGGCGATTTCGGGCGCCGCCATTTCCTCGAGCATGGGGCGCATCAGTCTTGGCCTGCTAGGGCCGACGCTGGCTCTGCTCAACCTGCGACTGGGCTTCTGGCTTCCCAACCCGAGCGGGGTCGCATTGCAAAAGGAGCGTGCCAAACCGGGCTGGGCTGTGACTGAAGAGGATTCTTCCCGGCGGAGCTGGGAGGACATATTGCGGCTGTATCTTCTCGCCGAGGCGACGGGGCAGTTGAGGTCGGACAGTTCGCGGGTCTACATCACTGACGGCGGCCATATCGACAATATCGGCCTCTACCAACTGCTCAAGCGCAAATGCAAGCTGATCATCGTGGTCGATGCCGAAGCCGATGCCGGCATGAACTTCGGCGCCTTCACCGATGTCCAACGTTTCGCCAGGATCGATCTCGGCGTGCGCATCTCGCTCGACTGGCGGCCAGTCAGGGATGCGGCGCTGGTCCGTGATGCCGACCGCAACAAGATCATCCCGCCGGAATCGGAGCTGCATCTCAGGCATTTCGCGGTCGGCAAGATCCTCTACGAGAACGATCCTGTCGAAGGGATCCTTCTCTATGTCAAGGCGTCGGTGACCGGCGACGAACCCGACTATGTTCTCGACTACGAGCGTCGTTACCCGCTTTTCCCGAATGAGCCGACGAGCGATCAGTTCTTTTCGGAAGAGCAGATGGAAGCGTACCGAGCTCTGGGGTTTCATGCCATGGATAGAACTCTGCGCGACAAGCAACTGCCCAACGGCGCCAAAATTTACGACGTCGTGCAGACCGATCTCGTCACCGTACTGAAGAAGCGCCTTGGCAAAGACGTAGGAGATATCGACAAGTGAGGCCGTCAGCCAGCCCGCGCCACCGGCGTCACCGTCACCTGGCTGATGCCGGTGCGACGCACCACGGTGCATAGCGTCTCGCGGCCGATGCGCTCGGCGTCGAGCATGCGTACGAGATCATCGACACCAGTGACCGGGCGGCCGTCGATGGCGGCGATGATGTCGCCCTCCTTGAGGCCTGCCCTGGCCGCCGGGCCGTCCTTCTCGATGCTGCGCAGGCGCACCGCCGTCTTGCTCGACACTTGCGACAGCAGCGCCGCGCGGCGCGGCAGGTTGACGGTGTCGGCCGAGATGCCGATGAAGGCGCGGCGCACGCGGCCGAAGCGGATGATTTCCGAAATGACGAACCTGGCGGTGTTGGAGGCGACCGCGAAGGCGATGCCTTGCGCACCGTGGATCATGGCGGTGTTGACGCCGATGACCTCACCGGCCGACGACACCAGCGGCCCGCCGGAATTGCCCGGATTGAGTGCCGCGTCGGTCTGGATGACATCGTCGATCAGCCGGCCGGTCGAGGCCCTCATCGAGCGGCCGAGCGCGGAGACGACGCCCGAGGTGACGGTCCATTCGAAGCCGAGCGGGTTGCCGATGGCAATGGCGATCTGGCCGCGCCGCAGCCGCTTGGAATCGCCAAGCGGCGCGACATCGACGAAGCTGCCGTCGGCGCGCACCAGCGCGATGTCGGTGTCGGGGTCGCGGCCAAGCACGTGGCCTTCGCTGGAGGCGCCGTCGGGCATCGAGACGCGCACCGTTCTGGCGTCGCCGACAACGTGGAAGTTGGTGACGACCAGCCCGTCCGGCGCAATGACGAAGCCGGAGCCGTGGCCGCCCTGGCCGCCGACGCGCTCGATGCGGCAGACGGCGGGACCGATGCGGTCGACCGCGTCCGCGACGGTCATCGAATAGGCGTCGAGCAATGTATCGTCGGGTTCGAATTTGGCGGCGGCGAGGGCCATGGAAGGGCTCCGTGTTTCAGGCGTGGCGATGCCTTTTTTCTTTAGGTGCCGTTCTCCCGAAACCGCTGAGCACTTTTGGGCGACACGCACTATATGTGCGGAGCGGCCGGAAGCGCCGCGACCTGACCAGATGGCCAGTCAAACCGGCAACTAGCCGTCAGGCGAGTACCTTCCAGCGTGCTGCCGCGCGATATCTGGGACATGCAAGAACCCAGGAGGCCATTATGAGCGATTTCAATCTGAGTGCGTTTTCCCAAGCCATTGCCGATCTCGCCGCCAAGGCGGCGCCGGCAATGGCGAGCTTCGCCACGCACCATCACCGCACGGCAAGCGCGTTCCATTGGGGCGACGGCTATTTCGTCACCGCCGAGGAGGCCGTCGAGGCGGGCGAGGAGATCGAACTGACGCTGGCCTCAGGCGGGACGGTGAAGGCCGAGCTGGTCGGCCGCGATCCTTCGACGGGCGTTGCGTTGCTGAAGCCCGCAGATACCGCCACGACGCCTGTACTTGCCAGGGCCGATGCCGTTCGGCCTGGGAACATCGCCATAGCCATCGGCAGCAGCCAGGGCTCGGCGCTCGCCGTATCGGGCTCGGTCGGCGAAGTCGGTCCGGCCTGGCGCTCTATGCGCGGCGGCACCATCGACCGGCGCATCAATCTGGCCATCGGCGCCGGCGGCCGTTTCGAGGGCGGCCCGGTGCTGGACGCCAAGGGTGCGCTGATCGGCATGCTGTTGTTCGGGCCCCGCGGCCACGCGCTGGTCATGCCTTACGAGACGATCGAGCGAGCCGTTGCCACCTTGCGCGAAAAGGGGCATGTCGCGCGCGGCTATCTCGGCGCCGGCCTGCATCCGGTGCGTGACCGCGACGCCAAGGGCGCGATGGTGATGAGCCTCGACGACAGTGGCCCCGCCAAGGCCGCCGGCCTGTCCCTGGGCGACATCATCGTGGCGTGGAACGGCGAGACCGTGCACGGCCCGCGCGACCTGATCCGCAGGCTCGGGCCTGACAGCGCCGGGGTTTCTGTAACCCTAGGCGTGGTGCGTGGCGGCGAACAGCGCGATGTGACATTGACCATCGGCGAAAAACCGCTGAGCTGAGAGGATCGATGGAAACGCTCGCCGGCGATCGGATCATGGCGGACGGCGCCGCCTCGCGGCGGCTGGTGGTGCTGGTCGCGCTTGCCGATGCCGCGCGCGCCGAGCATCTGGCCGCCTCGCTTGCCGCCTCCGATGACCTGCTGCCGGTGGTGGCTGCCGGCGGCAGGGCCGATGTCGCCATCGTCGACGAGAGGAGCGGAGATGCCGTGCCAACGTCCATGCCGCGCGTGCTGCTGTCGGGACGTGCCGGCGGCGAACGGCCTGCCGGCGAGGTGTTTGCCGTCATGCCAACGGACGCGGACGATTTGCTGATCGCCGCGGCGGCACGGCTGGCGGCGGCCGGCTATCGCGTTTCGGGCGATGGCAGGGGCGGACGGCATGAGGATTTCCATGCCGGCGAGAGCGAGCCGTTCGAGGATGAAGCGGACGAGCAGGCCACCCGGCCCGCGCTGTCGCCCCGCGAGGCGGAAGTGCTGGCGCTGCTTGCCGAAGGCGCGCCCAACAAGGTGATCGCACGCCGGCTCAACATTTCCGTGCACACGGCGAAGTTCCATGTCGCCGCGATCCTGATCAAACTAGGGGCGGCCAACCGCACTGATGCCATCGCCATTGCGATGCGGCAGGGGCTGGTGCTGGTTTGATATTGCTCAGACCGCCGGTTCGATGTCGGTCAGCCGGAAGTCATCACCCTTGAAAAGCAACGGCATGGCTTCGAGCCGCGCTGTGGCGTAGGCGATGCAGTCGCCGAAGTTCAGCGCAGCCGGATGCCGGCCCTTGCCATAGCGGAGGAATGCCTGGCGGGCGACAGCCGCATGGTCAGCTGTGAACGGGACTGTTTCGATCGAGGCGGTGTGCAGGAAGCTGTCGAGCCGATCCAGGATTTCATCTTGCCGGCCGCCCGCAAGTACCATGGTCGTTTCGAGAAAAGTTGGGGCCGGCAACAGCCGTCTGTTGGCCTGCGTGATCGCGAGCACGAAACGTTCATACGCTGGCTCGAGACGCAGAATGGCGACCAGGACCGAGGAGTCGATGATCATTTCGTCGGGATTCCAAACTCGTCGTAACCGAGGATTTCGTCGTCAGTCATCGCATTTTCGCGTTTTGGGACTTTTCCGGCGCTTTCGGAAATCGCAAGCAATCTCTGATACAGGTCGCTGGTTTCTTCACGCGGCACCAGCCGTTCGCGCGCCACTTCACGCTCGAGGCTCTGACGAATAGCCTCTGTCACAGACACGCGACGGCGGCGGGCGAGTTCGCGCGCCAGTTGCTCGACTTCCATGTTCTTGATCGAAAGCGCCATTCTATATTCTACCTGTTTGTATAGAATATATACCGGACTTCCGCCAAATCCAACAGATGATCCGACTAGCCTCCGCAGCGTCACCATCGCCTTCCGTGGCAAGCACTTGTATCCCGCCGCGCCACAGGCAAGGATCGTGAAAAGAACCAGTTCAGGCGGAGGAAAAATGTCGCTCAAGGGAAAGACGCTGTTCATCTCCGGCGGGTCGCGCGGCATCGGCCTGGCGATCGCGCTGCGCGCCGCGCGCGACGGCGCCAATGTGACGATCGCCGCCAAGACCGCCGAGCCGCATCCGAAGCTGCCGGGCACGATCTACACCGCGGCTGAAGAGATCGAGCAGACCGGCGGCAAGGCGCTGCCAATGCTGTGCGACATCCGCGAGGAGGCGCAGGTGGCCGAGGCCGTAGCAAAGACCGTGGAGAAATTCGGTGGCATCGATATCTGCGTCAACAATGCCAGCGCCATCCAGCTTACCGGCACGCTGGAGACCGACATGAAGCGCTACGACCTGATGCATCAGATCAACACGCGGGGCACCTTCCTGGTGTCTAAAATGTGCATTCCGCACCTGAAGTTAGCCAGCAATCCTCACATCCTGAATCTGGCGCCGCCGCTCGACATGAAGGCCAAATGGTTCAAGAGCCACGTCGCCTACACCATGGCCAAGTTCGGCATGTCGATGTGCACGCTGGGCATGAGCGCCGAGTTCGCCAAAGACGGCATCGCGGTCAATTCGCTGTGGCCGATCTCGACCATCGACACGGCGGCGGTGCGCAATCTTCTGGGTGGCGCGACGGTGGCGGCAATAAGCCGTTCGCCCGACATCATGGCCGATGCCGCGCATGCCATCTTCATGCGGCCGTCACGCGAGACGTCAGGCAATTTCTACATCGACGAGGAGGTGCTGCGCGCCGAGGGCGTCAGCGACTTTTCGGTCTACGCGCCCGGCGCGACCGGGCCGCTGGCCGGCGACTTTTTTGTGCCGGACGAGGTGTTTGCGAATTCCAATACGAAGATCAGGACGACCTTCTAAAGATGCCTTAGGTAGTCCATTCGCTGATGCAAAATGCGTACAACGTCGATTGATCGATCGGCAATTCGCAAAAAAAGTACATGAGAGCCAACGGCATACTTCAACAGACCAGGGCGAATATTCTCCGCGTTTTTTGCCATCGCCGGAAATTGGTCTATCAAATTTATGATTGAGCGAATGGTGCGGATATAGGCCTCCGCCCGCTCGGCTCCCCATTCTTTCAGGGAGTGATCCCAAATCTGGTCGAGATCTGCTTTCGCTTTCGGCGAGAACCTGACGGTTCGCTTCATCCACGCTTCTTCGACTCTAGAAAAGCGTCGAAGTCGAACGGCTCTGGATCGCCTGACATATCCCCTTCATCTATGGCAAAGCGGAGTTGCTCCAGCTTTAGCTCTTGCTCTTCCAAAAGACGAAGGCCGGCTCGAACGGTTTCGCTTGCCGACCCAAAACGGCCATTCGCTATCTGCCGCTGGATAAAGGCGTCGTACTGATCGCCTAGGGTGATGGAGGTGTTCTTGGGCATGGCGGGTCTCCAATACCAATAGATGGTATCAACTTACCCGAATGCCAGCAAGCACTCGGATGAGCGAGGCTTCACGCCAGGTCCTTCTTGCCGCTTCATGGGCTGGTTCCGGTGGTTCTCTCGTCGGTGCTGGACCCGTATTTCGGTCAGCTCGCCGCGGTCTGCGAGGCAAATCGCGGCAGCAAAAAACCCCGCCGGAGAGGGCCGGCGGGGCTCAGTGCGTCCCGCTGGAGTCGGGACGGGGCAGGGAACGCCCAGTCATGAATCTGGGGTAGGCTGCCTCACGTTTCAATGAGCCGGACCTGATGCCCGGACAATTCTTGTTGACCCCGGGCTGTCGTCCGCATTCCCGCCCATCCCGGTCCTCCGGGATGGGGCCTTGTTGCCGATCTGATTCCAGAAGCCGGCTCAAGCTCCTGGAAATACAGATTTAATGGACCATGATCTTTCCGGATCAGGATCAGTTGTTGCTGGCCACCGGCGCCACCAGCGGGGTGATGCGGCGGATCGCAACACGCCGGTTCTCTCGGTTGGGCGCCGAGGTGTCGACTTTCAGATACTCCTCGCCATAGCCCTGCGTCGTCAGGTTCTCCGCCGGGATGCCGAAGGCGTTGGTCAGTGCTTCGGCAACCGCTTCGGCGCGGCGATCCGACAAGGCCAGGTTTGCCTCCGGCGTGCCGACGGCGTCGGTATGGCCTTCGATCAGGAAGGTTTCGGCCGGGTTCTTCTTCAAAAGCTTCTCCATGGCGTCGGCGACGCCTTGCAGCTTCTGCACCTCGGTATCGGAGATCGAGGACGAGCCGAATTCGAAGTTCAGCGTGTCAAGGTCGATGCGCCGCGCAATGTCGCGCACGCGCGCCGAACGCTTGACCTCGTTGATCGAATAGAGACGCTGGACCCGCTCCACCGGCGGCTGTTCGAGGAAGGTGTAATAGTCGTCGTCGCTTTCGACATCCTCTGAATCGAGGATGTAGTCCCGGCGCGGGATGGTCAGCCGCATCGGCGGCAGGTCATCGCCGGGATCGCGCCAGTCGTTTTCATCCTCATAGTGCCGCTCGTCGACATAGCTCAGCACATATTCGCGTCCGTCCGGCGCAATGCGCGAACGCTGGATGACGTCGCCATAGCGGTTGCGGATGGTGACGATCCGGACACCGTTGTCACGTTCGACGACTTCCCGGGTGCGATCGCCCGACAGATCCTCATAGTACACATTCCTGGCGCCGCGGGTCATGCGCGGGGCATCATTGCTTTGGACGAATGTCTGGTTGTTGAACTGCAGGATGACGCGGTCGCCGAGTTCCCTGACGACATTGACGCCTTTCGGACGCTGGCGGTCGCGGACGTTCTCATCGGGTGCACGCTCTACGCGCTTGCCCTTTTCCTCCGTCACCGGGGCGATTTTTTCAGGCTGGATTGCCTGTTGGGCCGACTTGTCGTCGGTGGGCGGCGGACCTTGGTCGACAGGAGCGACCACGGGCTTGCGGCCCTGATCGGCACCTTGCTGAGCGTTTTGGCCACCATTCTGCTGCTCGCTGTTCTGCTGCTCGCCATTCTGGTTGGCCGGTTTCCTGCCGCCCTGGCCGTTTTCGCCGCGACCCTTGCGTCGGGCATCCTTCTGGCTGTCGAGAATAGGGGCGGCGTTCTTGTCAGCGGGTGCCTCGCCCTGCACGGAGGTTTCGCCCTGGACAGGCGCGGCCTTGCCGCCGGTGGCAGGCTGTTCACCCGTCGCCGGCTGTTCGCCAGTCTGCTGCTGTTGCCCATTTGCGGGCTGCTCGCCGTTTGCAGGCTGCTCCGCGGCCGGCTTCCTGCCGTGCTTCTTCGTCTTGTCCTGGGGTTGTTCGCCCTGGGCCGGAGCCTGTTCGCCCTGGGCGGGAGCCGGTTCGCCGGCAGGGGCCTGCTCCGCCTTGGGTGTCGGTTGTTCGGCCGGAGCTTCCTTCGGGGTGGGTACGGGCGCGGCCTCTTGCTGGCCCTGCTTGTGCTTCTTGCGCGGGTTCTCGCCTGGCTGGTTGTCGTTGGCAGGGGCTGCCTCGCCGGCCGGCGCCTGCTCGGTCTGCTGTTGCTGCTGGTCGCGCTTTTTCTTGCGCGGCTGCTGCTCGTCCGTGGCGGGGGCTGCCTCACCGGCTGGCGCCTGTTCGACCTGTTGCTGCTGGTCGCGCTTTTTCCTGCGCGGCTGCTGCTCGTCGGTGGCGGGAGCGGCTTCGCCGGCGGGTGCCTGTTCGGCCTGCTGCTGCTGGTCGCGCTTTTTCCTGCGCGGCTGCTGTTCGTCGGTGGCCGGAGCAGCCTCGCCGGCGGGTGCCTGTTCGGTCTGCTGCTGCTGCTCGCGCTTCTTGCGCTCAGACTTCTGTTCCCCTTGCTGTGCGCAGGCTTCGGCCGATTCGCCCTCGGCGCAAGCCGCCTGGGCCAGGACCAACGGTACGGTGCCGCGCTGCATGGAGCCGAACGCGGCACTTCCCTGAAGCGGGGATGCGCCCAACGGCGCGGATGCCATCAACAGGCCAAGTGCTGTGCCTGCCAGAATCCGTGGTTGGCGTTTCATCGAAATTTCTCCTTGTGGGGTCCCATCCCTGCCCAAACCTTCATCATCCATATTGGTTCCGGTTTGCGGGCATTACCGGCAACGAAGGACGATTGACCGGCGTTTTGAAGGCAACTTCATGTTTTTCCTATGGTGGGGCGGCTTTGGCGGCGATCGCGGTGCTTGACCTCGGCGTCCGCTGGGGCCACATCCCCAAAATGGAAACGCCGTTCTGGAAAACAAAGACGCTGGAAGAGATGAGTCCGGCCGAGTGGGAGTCGCTCTGCGACGGCTGCGGCAAATGCTGCCTGTCGAAGCTCGAGGACGAGGATACCGGTGAGATTTACTGGACCAGCGTCGGCTGCCGGCTGTTCGACGCGCAGACTTGCCGCTGCGCCGACTATGCCAACCGGCTGGCGCGCGTTCCCGATTGCGTCGGCCTGACGCCACAGAACGTGCGCACCATCAGCTGGCTGCCCAGCACCTGCGCCTACCGGCTGGTGGCAGAGGGCCGCGACCTCTATTGGTGGCACCGGCTGGTGTCGGGCAGTGCCGAGACCGTGCACGAGGCCGGTATCTCGATGCGCGGCCGCGTCAAGGCGAGCGAGACCGAGCTCGCCGAGCCTGAGGATTATTTTGACTATATGCTCGACGAGGAGCCTTGAGGCTCATAACCGCAAGGCGCGCCGGAGGCATGAACCGAGGCGGGGCGTTTGGGGGGGCATATTGGTGGAGAACCGGCGAAGCTTTCCCTTTCCCGCCACATGAACCGCAGATGAACGGCGAGTTCGTAAATAGTTCAGACAGGCCAGTGCATTCTCCCACCATCGGTTTCACCAGGACGGGCGCAAGTCCGCAACAAGGAGAGAGAACCATGTACACCACGATCAAGACGGCGGCCCTTTCGGCCCTGATCGGCCTCGGCACGCTGGCGGCCATTCCCGCCCATGCCGACAGCCTCTATCTCGGCTTCGGCAACAACAACGACCCGCGCTTTGGCGTCTACGCCGGCGACGACGGCTACCGCCATCGCCGTGACGAGCGCCGCGACGACTGGCGCGGCGACGGCTGGCGCCGTGGCTGCTCGCCGGACCGGGCCCTCGACAAGGCCGAGCGCATGGGGCTGCACCGCGCCCGCATCGTCGACGCCAACCGCCGTGTCGTCAAGGTCATGGGACGCCAATATGGGGACCGGGTCGTGATCGTGTTCGCCAACGAGCGCGGTTGCCCGATCATCAACCGCTGAGCGGGAGGTCTGGTCGTAGCGGCATGATCCTCTGCGAGGGTTATGCCGGGAGACACGACCTCCGGGAGGTCGGTCTGGAGTAGCGGAGCCCCTTTCCCAATCGGACGGGTGCGGCTCGACAAAACCCCGCGGGAGCGATCCCGCGGGGTTTTTCATGCGCTGGCGGATAATCCCACGGCCGGGCATGGGCTCGGCCAATGGAATCACCGGAACCGGCTACTTCAGTTCGAACGTAACGGTGACCTGGACGTTGTAGGCGTTTTCGCCAGCTTGTACCGGAGCCGCGCCGGCCGCGGCATCGAAGGCTTTGGCGTTGATCGGCATTGGTGCCGGCCTGATGTTCTGATCCGTGATCTCGAGTACCCGGCCGAGGCTGACGCCGGCCGCCTCGGCGAGCGTCTTGGCCTTCGCCATGGCGTCGGCGACCGCCTTCTTGCGTGCTTCGGTGACGGTGGCCGCCGGATTGTCGTTGGTGAAGGCGATGCCGCCGCCCTGGTTGACGCCGAGCGACACCGCCTTGTCGAGGATCTCGCCGGTCTTGTCGACGTCGCGCACGCGCACCGACAGCGTGTTCGTCACCTGATAGGCGACGAGTTCGGCCTCCTGGCTGCCGTCCGGCTTGTTGGTGTAGTTGTAGCGCGGATTGATCTGGATGCCCGCGGTCTGCAGATCGCGGTCCTTGATGCCGGCCGCCTTCATCGCAGCGATCACGGCGGCCATGGCGTCGTTGTTGGCGTCGAGCGCCGCGCGCGCGGTCTTGGCCTCGCGCATGACGCTTAGCGTCAAAAGGGCCAGGTCGGGGGCAATGGTTGCTTCGCCTTCACCCGACACGATGATATGCGGCGGCGTCGGCAAATCGGTGGCTCCAGCCATCGCTGGAAAAGCGACTGCAGCGGCGAGCGCGAGGGGCAAAAGGTGTTTGGTCATGAAAATCTCCTTGGTCTGCGATCAGGTCGCAAGCGTCGCGTAGAGCGCGATTATGGGTTGATTTGGGCGATCTGCGGAAGCCCGTCGGGAAAGCCTTGTGCCGCGATGCGAAAAACATTAATCCAGCGCGCGTGGGGCCTGTAGCTCAATGGTTAGAGCCGGCGGCTCATAACCGCTTGGTTGGGGGTTCGAGTCCCTCCGGGCCCACCATTATCGTTATTTATCAGTGAGTTATAGGGTGGTTCGCCACGAGGTTCGCCAACAGGTTCGCCAAGCATCGGCTTGCGCGTGACCAGCCGCACGACTCGATCCATGCCCTGGACCGCCAACCGTACCTGCGATGCCTCGCGCGAATAGAGCTCCGCATGATCGATATCCTCGTGCCCGAGCACGTCCATCATCTGCCTGGTCGAGGCCTCGGCCTCCGCCAGATAAACACCGAGCGATTTCCTCAAACCATGCAGGGTAAGGCCCTTCGGAAGACCGGCAAGCTTGCACCAATGCGCCATCATTCCAGTCAAGGACTTGGCGGAGAAGGGCTGACCATAGGCGTTGACCAGGACGGTCTCGCCGCGCCTGTCAGCCGCATCCAGGATCTCGGACAGCATCGGTGTGATCGGCACGAACAGGCGTTTGCCGCCTGTTCGTCCCTTGTTCTTGCCCTGAACAATATCAAACCCGTCGAAGTGACGCTCGACGCCATCGATGAAGACACGGCGGGTGACCCTCTGGTCCCAGCGCAGGCCCGCGACGTCGCCGCGGCGGTTGCCCAGCCAAAGCGCCAATCCGTAACAAGTGCGTGCCGCAGTGCCGAGCTGCCAACGGTTTTCAAATCGCGCCATCGCCTCGCGCGACCAGGCTTTCCAGCCGGCATAGGCCGGGCGCCACTCGACTGCCGCAGTGGGGTCGATTTCAATCCAATCTTGCCGCAGTGCGACATAGACCAGCTTGCGTATGCCCACCAGCAGGTGCTTGGCCTTATGGGGTGTGGCTATGAAGCGCCCAAGAAGCTCCTCAATATGGATACGTCTAAGGTTCTTAACCGGTACGTCGCGCCAGATAAGGGGGTGATCTGGGACCACCCGCAGTTCTAGAAATTCTTCAATCAGCCGCATGTTCTTGCGTTTGCTGGCTTCGTCAAGCGCCAACCACTTGACCGAGATCTTCAATCGTTGAAAGGCCGCTCCAAATGTGCCGGGCAGGGCGGCTCCAGGCATTTGGACGACAGGGGCCTTGGGGACTTTCCGGCCTTCGACCGCTGCCTGGTACGCGTCCTTGAATCCCGGCTGATTGGGAGCAGGCAGACTAACCGCACGCTCTTTCGTCCGATAGCGCCACCGCAGCTTGCCGTGGCGATCAGTGTAGGAGGAGAGGCCGGGATATTTGTCGGTCATGGCAGAATGAATCTATTCCCTGCGATGATTCCCTTGCAACAGGAAGTCGACGATATTCTCGTCATCGTCTCCGGGCAGCGCGGTAAAAGCCGCTTCGAGTTTGAGCCGATCCCATATTATGCGGCCGTCAACTTTCTTCGGCTTCGGCATGCGGCGGTCAGCAACCATTTGGTCGAATTTGGTTATGCCCACGCCAACATATCGAGCCGCTTCTTCGCGTGGGAGACCCCGAGGAGGATAGGAAAGGGTGTCGCTTTTCATGATCTCGCTGCCTGCATGCACCGCCTTTGTGCGCGGGCTTTCAGAGATCAAAGTCTGGATTGTATCAGGTAGCGCTGGAAGGGATCCGATCCAACTGTGCGGCGAATTGCGGTCAGCGCGTATGAATAGGACGGTTTGCTGATTGCAATGTACGAGTTCAAGGGGTCGAGGAGGAGCGCTACAAGCGTCCGCACATGTGCTTGCTCACTCCATGTCCGGCACGTCGCCATTCACAAACAAGGTTTTTGGCGGGCCGTAGTCGCCAAGCGCCGGATCGGCATCCCGGCTCCAAGCAATGACGCCTACGTGCTTGCCAGCAAGTGCTTTTGCAATCCGAATAGCCCGCTCTTCGCTTTGCTGGTCAGTCGGGCCGTACATCGGAAATAGCTCCCCATCGTCGCCTCGATCGAATGCGACGACAACAATGAGCTTCGGCTTTTTCTGCTCCGATACCACTTGGGTCGACATTGAGTGGCCTTTCTCATTTGAGGGGCGCAGATCCGATTTCAAGCGCGTCGATCGCGTCGAGCACCGCTTGGCGCTTCGGCTCAATCGGCTCGTTCGGCTCGAAGCCGGCGAGCGCCAGCGACGAATAGGCAATCGATACCGCGTCGACGAGCTCTCCTGCCTTCGACCCGTCCGCCATCTCGGCGGTAGCGGCGAGCGCCAATAGGAAGGGACGGTCGTCATGGAATTCCCGTTGACCGTCTTCTTCCACAACGATGGCACGTATCCGCGCTAGCGCAGTGGCGCGATCGGCAAGCTGCGTTTCTGGATCATGCAGCAACTGAAGGCCGTCGACGCCGTGTCTCTTCTCGTCCGGCCAACCTTCACAGCAAGCCTCGATTGCCGCGTTGCTGGCGGCCCACCATGCCTCGGCGGCGACATAAACTTCTTCAGGAGGCTCCTGATCAGGCGGGAATCCCGCGTCGTCCCAGCCTTCGACTGCAAAAGAGCTTTCGGCGGCTTCTTCGGCAGTGATGCCGATGCGCTCGAGCACGGCCCGCGCGGCTTCTAATCCACGCTGCTTTTCTTCAGGGGCGGCGCCCCTGGCGTCCATCAAAATGTCCATAACCGGGGTCCCTGTGGGCTGTCACGCGAACAGTGAACAAAAAGAGAACGAAGAGTCAAGCCACCCCTCAACCCCTATGCGTTTCATGGATCGCTATCCACTCCGGGGTTATGCATGCCGAGTCAGCTTCATATGGCGCCCTTCGCCGGGGGCGGTCGGTCCCGCATCCCGCCTCTCGGCGGCGCTATGCTGATGCTCCTTCGGCCGCCCTGTTGAACCGGTCTCAGGGCCACGAACCTGCTCCAGCACCGAACTGATTTGGCCGCAATGACGGTCATTTCGGTGCTTCCGCCTTGTACGCCGTTTTTCATTTGGTCGGGAGAGCAGGGGCTCTCCCGACGAAGAGTTAGAGGATGGGGCGAAAACTCTTGCGTTCATAGCCAAAAGAACATAACAGGAACGCGATTGCCGCGCAACCGCCGAGAAACGGGTGACCCATGTGCAATGACTATCGGCTGATGGTGGACGTCGCTTCGATCGTCGAGGACTTCGCCGATCTCAAGATCAAGATCCGCTTCAGCGAAGGCGCGCCCAACATTGCGGCGCGCGAGGATATCAAGATAACGGATATCGGGCCGATCATCCGCACGGTCGACGGCGCACAGGGCGAGGGTGATCTGGTCCAGCGCCGATGGAGCTGGCCAGGGCAAAACAAGCGGCCTGTCTACAATTTTCGATCGGATGGTCGCGAGTTCGCGTCGAACCGCTGCCTGATTCCGGCCGATGGCTTCTACGAGTTCACCGACCCGACGGAGAAGGGCAAGAAGCGCAAGGACAAGTGGCTCTTCACCAAGCGCGACGAGCCGATTTTCTGCATCGCCGGGATCTGGCGTGAGACCGATGATGTCGGTGAAGCGTTCACCATGCTCACGATGGAGCCCGGTCCGGACATCGCCCCTTATCATGACCGTCAAATCGTCATTCTCGAGCGGAAGGATTGGGCCGAGTGGCTCGATCCGTCGGTCTCCGCCAAATCATTGATCAGGCCGCTGCCGGCACGGACATTGTCGTTCGAGCAAGTCGGTTAGCTGGACCGTTGGCTCATTCCAATGGCATACGCGGAGCGTGCACCTAGTGAAGTGGGGCGGACCAGACCAGCCAATTGAGTCACAGCATAGCTTCCCTCGCCGTCGCGCGTGGTCGGCCGATCCTCTTGGACGGGCGCCTGCGCTTTGCCAGATAGGAAAGCAGAGCCGGCAAGCGCATCGCGTTGAGGACTCGTTTCGCAGGGACGCCGCCCTTGCGCGCCATCTCAACGCCCCAGTGCATGTAATCGAGTTCGCGAATTGAATGAGCATCCGGGTTGATACTGAAGATGCAGCCGTAGTCGAGTGCCTCCTGATGCCAGCGCCAGTCGAGATCAAGACGCCATGGATGTGCGTTGACTTCGACGGCGACGCCAAATTTGGCGCAGGCTCGCAGAACTTTGGCGATGTCGAGATCATAGCCCGGGCGTCGCAACAGCTGGCGGCCTGTCATATGGCCGATGATCGTCGTTCGGGGATTGCCGATCGCCTCGATGAGCCGATCGGTCTGCTCCTTCTTGGGCAGTCTGAAGCGGCTGTGTACGCTGGCGATCACGAAGTCGAACTGCTCCAGGACATGGTCCGGATAGTCGAGCGAGCCGTCTGCCAGAATGTCAGCCTCAATGCCTTTCAGGATGCGGAATTTCTCACCATAGCGCCGGTTCAACCGGTCGGCCTCGCGATGCTGTTCGGTTATTTCCTGCAGCGAAAGGCCACCCGCATAGTGAGCGGACTGCGAATGATCAGCGACACCAAAATAGTCGAACCCGCGCTTGCGCGTGGCTTCGGCCATCGCTTCGAGCGTCTCGGTGCCGTCGGACGCTGTCGTATGGGAGTGCAGGATGCCCCGCAGGTCCTGGTCGCGAACAAGGACGGGCAGCTCGTGGATGGCCGCCCGTCTGATCTCATCCCTGCCTTCGCGCAGTTCGGGCTCGATGAACTGCAGGCCCAAGGTGTCGTAGATTTCCTCTTCTGTCGCTGAGGCGACGAGCTTTCGGCCGCGATAGAGCCCGTCACCCTTCAGGATAAATCCCTTGTCGGCCGCGACCCTCTTCAGCTGCGTGAGGTGATCTGCCGAACCGGTCGCGTCGAGGAGCCTGGCGCCAAAATGTTTCTTGTCGGTGATGACAACCCGCAGGGTCGCATCACCGACCTCGGCCGGCTCCTTGCCTTGCGCTACCAGCGCGAAGGCGGAAACGAGCTCGCACCCGCGCCGGAATTCACCGGCGATCTCGACGCGGGAGAACTCCGGATGTTCTTGCTGCAACGATGCCATTGCATGCTCAAGGAGAGCAGCGGCCTTATGGAGATGAAGCTGTGTCTGACCGCTTCGCGCGATAGCCAGGTTCTCCAGGATCTTCGTCTGAAGCGCGGCGCCAAGCCCCTTGACCGGCCTGATGCGATCTTCCTTCGCCGCGGTTTCGAGCTCCGCCAGCGAACTCACGCCGAGCGCCTCATGAAGCTTCAATATCTTGTCGGCCGAAGACCAGGAACGGCAAACAGTTCCATCACGCCTGCCGGCACCTCTTCCCGCAATTTATCGAGGCTTGGGTGCGTGCCGGTCTGATGGAGCTTCGTGACGATGTCCGCGATGGCGTCCCCGATCCCCGGGATACTGGTGAGCGCGCCGGCGGCGATGATGCGATCAAGCGGTTGGGAGAGTGCCGTCAGGCTGTCAGCGGCACGTAGATACGCCCTTGTGCGATAGGGATTACCGCCACGCAGGAATGTCCTATGCGCGTATTCCCTCAGTAGATTGGCGATGGTCCTCGTGTCGGTGTTTGCCATTGCTTCAGGCAAACGAGGCCGGTCTTGGCAAGTTCCAAAGAATCCTTGGCCCCGATGGCGCGGCGTTGGAAAAACGGGCGTGGATTCCGCGGCCCGCCGGGCGCTACAGATGTGGCAGGGATTGGTCAGCGCGCCCCCAGCCCGCCAAAGCCTTGGAAGCCGCTCGTTTCTTCAATTCGGGTGCGTCGCCGATATGGAAATGAGAGGGTGCATCGATGGTCTTCATCTCAGCCCAGGTGATCGGCGCCGCCACGGGAGCACCCGGCCGGGTTCTCGCGCTGTACGGCATGATCGCGGTCGCCCCGCGCTGGTTGCGCAGATAGTCGACGAAGATGCGACCCTTGCGGCGGGCCTTCGACAGCACCGCCGTGAAATGGGCGGGATCGCTCTGGGCGACCGCCTGAGCCAGGCGAGACGCGAAATCCTTTACCTCCGGCCATTCTGCCTTGGGAGTCAGCGGAGCGATCACATGCACCCCTTTGCCGCCCGTCAGCATCGGGAAAGTCGTCAGCCCCAATGATTTGAGGATGTCGCGGAACTGAAAGGCCGCCGCGCGGACGGCTTCAAAATCCAAGCCTTCATCGGGGTCCAGATCGAACACCAACCGGTCGGCCTTTTCGACGTCCTCGATGCGGGCTCCCCATCCATGCAGCTCAATGGTCCCCATCTGGACGCAGGTCATCAGCCCGTCGGCGTCGTCCAGATAAAGGTAAGGCTCTTCGTGTCCGTCCTTTTCAGTGATCCCGACGTGGTGGACCTTGTCGCCAAAGCTGCCGGCGTCGTGTTTTTGGAAAAAGCACTTCTTCGCGCGGCCCTGCGGGCAGCGGACCAGACTGATCGGCCTGTTGCCGACCCAGGGAAGCATGACCTCGGCGAGCTCGGCGTAATGATCGGCTAGCTGTCCCTTGGTGATGTTGGATTCCGGGTAGATGACGCGGCCGCGATTGCTGATCACGATCGTGCTGGTTGCCGGCGACGTCAGGGTTGCCGTGCGGTGTTCCGTCTCGAGCACGACGGCCCCCGGCTTCTTGTCCTCGCGCAGGCCAAGATAGCTTGGATGACGCAGCGTTCCTTCATTGGTCATCTCGGTGAACGCGATCTCGGCGACAAGCTTGGGACGCAGCCAGTGGGCGCCGCGAACCTCCGCGCGCGGCGCATCGACCGTGGCGGCTTTCTGCTCGAGCGGCGCCATGGTCTTCATCAACCGGGCCATCTCGGCGGTATCGAAACCGGTCCCGACCTTGCCGGCATAGCGCAGCTTTCCGCTATCATGGACGCCGAGAATCAGGGATCGAAACGCGCGATCCTTGTCCGACGGCGTCCAGCCGACGAGCACGAATTCCTGACGTTTGATGCACTTGATCTTCAGCCAGCTGCCGTCCCGGGCTCCGACATAGTCCGAATCCGCGAGCTTGGAGATTACCCCTTCCAGGCCGGCGTCGCAGAAGCGGTTCAGCAATTCTTCTCCACGCCCTTGGATATGATCGGAGTAGCGAAAGATGGGGTTTCCGGCCGGCAGGATTGTCTCCAGTTTCTCCTTGCGCTCCAGGAGCGGGAGCCTCGTCAGGTCTTCGCCGTCGAGCTGCAGCAGGTCGAAGGCGAAATAGTCAATGCTCGCCGGAGCACCTTTCAATGCGTTCTGAAGCGCCTGGAAACTGGATCGTCCCTCGGTGTCGGTGACGACGGCCTCTCCATCGATAAGCGCCGAGCGAACCTTGAGCTTGCGTGCCTCGGACAGGATCGAGGGAAAGCGGTCGGACCAGTCGAGACCGGAGCGCGTATAGGCGCGCGCCTCTCCGCCACCCACCGCGACGAGAATGCGGTAGCCGTCGTATTTCATCTCGTGAATCCAGCGATCGCCAGGGGGAACCGTGTCCACCAGTTTTGCGAGCTGGACAGGCCGGAAGGCAGGTGGCGCGAGTTTGGCCGCGCCCCGCGACGCTGGCTTCGCAGGGGGAGTTGAAGATCCTCTAATCGTGGCGCGACGCGACGCTGACTTGCTCACCGAATTGACTCTCACCAAACCCAACTGTCCGACGCGCCATTCCCGACGCGCGGCCTATTTCTTTAGTTTCTGCGCGGCGGCATTGAGCTTGTCGCGATCGTTGCCGACCCGCTTGATGAGCGCCTCGGCCTGATCTTTGCCGATGCCGTGCTTGCGAGCGAAGTAATTGACCTCGTAGCCTTCATCGCCGGAGACTTGCCGACGGTCGGCGGCGCCTCGCTTCGATTTGTTGTCTGCCATTGTCGGCTCCTTGCTTCCATAGCTGCGACGTCACGACGTTCGACCTGTAACGTTTTGGGTCGTCTTGCGATCCTGAGCCGGCAAGAAATTCAGCGGCGCGCCGGAGAACCAGCGTCCTCACTTCATGTTGTCGATGTGCAGATCCGGAATGTAGAGGTCGCGGCGGCGCAACTTGGTTAGCTCGCGCGGGCCGGGCGCCGAGCCACCATTGCGGACCAGGTGGCGGTCGCCTCATGCCGACGTGATAAGGGCTTGCTACAGCCTCTGCCAAGCGACATCGAAAGATATCTTGGAGACCCGGTGGCTTGATCTTCTTGCATGGGCCGCCATTTCCTCCCTCTCCCAGTTCGCGGACTGCACCAACGACCTCTCGAACGGGCTGATCTGGCCGAAGGACGGCTGAAGCCTCGAGCGCCTATGCCGCAATGGCGCAGCGCGCGTTTCTTCCCCTGGGCAAGCCCATTCCTCGCGGAACCAAGAAACGCGCGCCTGCGCCATCCTCCGCTTCGCTGCGGTCGCAAGCGATGCGGCCGCGGTCGCCTCCGGCCTCACGATCGCCATCGAGGTCGCATGGTGCGGGCTCGGAAACGAGAAAACGGAGACTGAAAATGGCTACCATCGGCACTTTCAAGAAGACCAATGCGAACGAGTTCACCGGCGAGATCGTCACCCTCAGCGTCCAGGCCAAGGGCGTGCGCATCGTCCCCGACACAAGGGCCAGCGGCGAGAACGCTCCAAGCCACCGCGTGGTGGTCGGCAAAGCCGAAATCGGCGCCGCCTGGTCCAAGCGCTCCAATGAGGGCCGCGACTATCTCGGGCTCAAGCTGGACGATCCGAGCTTCACCGCTCCGATCTACGCCAACCTCTTCGCCGACGAGGAAGGCGAGGGCCACAGCCTCATCTGGTCGCGCCCCAACCGCCGCAACGGCGAGTAACAGTTAAGCCAGCCCGTTCGACTTCGGTCGGACGGGCTTCGGCATCTGACAGCTGGCCTCAGCGGCGGAGCCGCGATCACCTGCTCTTTCGCAACAGAATTCCGTTGCTGGGCAGTACTTCGATGCCAGCTCTCTCAAGCGCATTCACGATCGCTAATATATTGTTTGCGATTGGAGTCCGAGCGCCGCGTTCGAAATCAGCGATTGTCTGCCTTGCGACGTTTGCCGCCCGGGCCAAATCATCTTGGCTCCATCCCAACATTGCACGCGCACCACGGCACTGTTCGGCGCTGAAATTCGCCGCCCTATCGCCAATATTCTGATTGACCTCAATCAATTTGTATATTATCCCTGCCTCGAACTTGCGGTCGAAGAGGGTGCGCAAACACCCTTTTCGACCTGACCAAACGCCAAGCTGTGTGGAGCTCGGATCATGGCTGATTCCGACAATACCACGACTTTGCCTTCCGTCACGCTGGGATGGGAGCTCGATCTCCGTTGACCGCAGAGCGTTCTGAGCCTTCTGCTGACCATGCAGCCGAAGATCAGCCGCAGGCCGATCCAGCGCTTGTCCTGTCCCTTGCCTGGATCGACGCTCACGTTGGGATGCTGGCCTCCTGTGTCCGGCAGCAGCAG
The DNA here is from genome assembly GCF_006442705.1 of Mesorhizobium sp. B1-1-7. Taxonomy (NCBI): domain Bacteria; kingdom Pseudomonadati; phylum Pseudomonadota; class Alphaproteobacteria; order Hyphomicrobiales; family Phyllobacteriaceae; genus Mesorhizobium; species Mesorhizobium sp. B1-1-7. The sequence goes on from NZ_VFWQ01000005.1 coordinate 176,374, forward strand.
GCTGAGGAGGGGTTCCTGGAGAGCGGCGCGCTCTTTCCTGTCGGCGAAGTGATTGGGCGCGGGGAGGGGGCTTGCGCCGACCGCGACTGTCCTGGTTTCCTGAAGGAAGAGCAGGATGCCGCTGAAAAGGCGGATGCCTTATTGGCTCAGATTGCGGCGACGCCTGCCCAATCTTTTGCGGGTGTCGTGGCTAAGCTCGCGGTCATCCTTCGTGAGGCAAGTGACAACACAGACCTCTGCGAATTTCCGTTGCCGCATATCCGCTCTGCTTTGGCCGATCTAAGGCGCCTCACGCACGAAGCGACAGGCAACGAGCCTGCCGGCTGGCCCGCAGGCGACCAGTCGATCAGCGCGCTGTTCGAGCAGCCTGCGTCATCGTTCGCCGCCTGGCGCGCCTTCGGTGCCTGGAGCCAGGGCAGTGATGATGCGTATCGCGCGTGGACGGACACTTTCAAGACACTGCAAGGCGCGAGCTAGTAGACATCGCAAAAATCTCCACTTGATCGCTCAGCTCCGAGATCGCTATTCGTCCCTGCGTCAATGACGGAATCCAAGGATTTCGTTCAACGCTTCGTCCCCCTATCAAATACTTGAGAAGGGAAGAATGCGGATGAAGCCGGATACATCGCAATGGCGCGACCCACAGGCATATGCATTCGTCAAAGGCGCCGCCCCCGATGCGATCGCCTGGGAGTTCCTGCGACGTAATCCCCAGTATCAGCAGGACTTCGCCGCCTCCCGATCGGCCAAGGCGATGCACGCATTGCGCAAGCGCTGGGGTTTGCAATTTCGCAGCGAGACCTGATCAGTCCGCCGTCGAGCAGCCCGTCTATTGGGCGCCTCAGGTCGACCCTGGGGTCGTGACCCTCGTCGAGGTTCCGCGGGATCTGGGAGCGCAACAGGGCATCGCCTTCGATGTCCCCTTGGCCGCCGGCCGCCTTGACGAGGTCGGCCTTCACATGCGCTCTTCGCCGGGCGGCACGCAACTGGCGCTCCTCCGCGACGCGAAGCCAGGCGAAACCCTTGCCGCCATCATCCCGCTCGACGACATGGCGCACGACCGGCTCCAAGCGATCGAGCGTTTCATCCGCTCTATCCACAGGCAACACGTTCCCGACGCCCGCTTGACCACGGCCCAGCGCCGGCGCCTAGGCCACATGCTGCGATGCCTTGATGGTCGCGCCCAGCAGGCGTCCCATTTTGAAGTCGCGACCGCCTTGTTCGGTCCGCGGCTGGTCAGCGCCGCCGACTGGCACGACTCCACTTTTCGCTACCAGACATATCGCCTCGTGCGCGACGGGCTGAGCATGGTCGAGCGCGGCTATCGCCAATTGCTGCGCGCGCGGCGGCGTCATCTCTGACGAGTGCCGGTCGAGTTGTCCGCCTACTTGCGCTGTTTGCGAGCCGACGCCTACTCTCATCCTGAAAAGAATGGCAGCTTTGCGCCCCGTGTCGGCTGTTGAGATCAAATTCGCCGTTTCATCAAAGCAGCCGTTCGGCTTGGGCGACATGATGTCCGGGATTGGCCCCAAAGCGGACACGGGTCCATAACTTCCCACCCCTTTGCCGCGCCAGCCGTCATACCCGCGACGATCAGGTCGAATATTTCGACCCGACGCGGTTTTTTGTTGGACAGATTTCGTGGCTTTCGAGGGTTTGAGTGTTGCCAGGGAGCTGAGTCCGCATCTCCCAGGCGACGCGGCAATAATGGGTTACGACAATACAGCCTTTTGCGATCTCAGTATCACCTGGTCGAGTTCGATGATGCTGCAGCCATAGGCAGGGAGCGACAGCTTACCGCCGCGAATTTTGCCATCGCCGAGCAAATCCTTGCCCGCGGGGACATTGCCGATGCTTGCCGGCTCGCCCAGCGTGTTGAGGATGAACAGCAGGCGGCGGTCCTTGCTCTCGCGGATGGTCGCTTCGACGCCGGCCGGTATGTCGGCGATGAGCGGCACGATACCGGCGGGCGCCAGAACCTGATCGGCCAGCACCTCGACCAGAGCATCGCTGAGGTAGGTGCCGAGGTAGATCACATTGCCCTTGCCGACTTTGCGCGAAGTCATCGCGGCTTGGCCCTCGGCGAAGCGGCTGGCCCAGTTGCCGATAACCTCGGTGCCGGGCGCGACGTTAAGCAGCTCATAAAGATGCGCCGCCGTCACCTGCGCATTCCCGATCTTGAGCTCGTATTGGCGGCTCGCCGACGACGCGGGCAGCTTCTTGCGCACCGTGTTGGCGCCGAAGCGGCCGCCATGCTCGAACAGGCCGTCGCCGCCGATCGGCGTCAGCAACCCGAACTCCTCGACCGTGATCCCGGCCAGCGCCGAGAGCGTCTTGCCCGGAGAGGTGTCGCGGATGACGTGATTGTTAACGTCGCGCGACCCGGTGCGGCCGCCCAGGATTACCGTTCCACCCGCCTTGGCGAAGGCCTCGATCCGCGCCGTCCACGCATCGGTCCATTTCAGCCAATGCGGCACGTAGAGCGCCTTGAGCTTGCTGAGATCATCCTCGGGATGGATGAAGCCGCAGGCGATGTTGTGGCGGTAGCAATAGCGGTGCAGCAGCGTCGCGTCGTCCTGCGGGCTCGGCAGGCCGACGGGGTAGGAGCGGTGCATCTCCTGATTGTCGAAATCTGATCCGGCGATGCCCAAATCCATGCGCACATGCGTGCCGAGGATCTTGTCCTTGAGCGCCGTGACCTCGCCCGCAAACTGCTTGGCCTCGTCATAGCGCCGCCGCGGGATGTCGTCGTGATCGATGATGCCCATCCAATAGATCTCGGCGCCGAAATGCGCCGGCCGCCAGCGGAAGAACATCACGCCATCGGCGCCGCGCGCCACCGACGTATAGGCCATGCGGCGCATCTCGCCGGGTTCGGGCGTCAGCGTCGAGATGTTCGGCTGCGCACCGAAGCCCGATTGCTGCTCGGGCACGATGAAGTTGCCGGTGAAGCCGCGGCAGATGTCGAGATGCAGCGCCTGCACCTCGCCGACGCCGCCGACCCGCTGCATCTCGTCATAGAGATGCGGGTAGATGTCGAAGCCGAGAAAATCGAGATCGGTCGAGAACTCGCCGCGGAAGTCGATGTCGTCGATCCGCCCCAGATTGTGGAAGACGAACCAGTCTGGATTGGTGGCGCGCAGGATCAACACTTGATCGTGCTGGAACCGCGCCGTGACGAAGGCGAGGAAGCGGTGATAGTCGACCACATGGGTCGGCCCGACCGGGGCTGGGGCGTAGTCGAGCGGCAGCACCACTTGATCGAAGTCGTCGTAGGCGGTGGCCCAGAAATGCCCGCCCCACGCATCGTTGAGCGCGGCGATGGTCTTGTACTTGTCCTTGAGGAAGGCCTGAAACTCGGCCAGAGTCACCGGACCGTAGGACAGCGATCCAGAGGTATTGAGCTCATTGTCCGTCTGCCAGCCGATGATGTGTGGATTTTCGCGATAATGCTGAGCCATCGCTTTGGTGATGCGCTTCGAATGCTTACGGAACACTGCGCTCGCAAGATTGGCATGCTGGCGCGAGCCATGGCTCATGGCGCGGCCATTGGCATCGACGCGCAACACTTCGGGATAACGCGCCGTCAGCCAGCGCGGCGGCGTCGCCGTCGGAGTGCACATGATGGTCTTGATGCCAGCCTTGCCCAGCACATCTATGGCGCGGTCGAACAAATCGAAGTCGAACGTCCCCTCATGCGGCTCGATAATGTGCCAGGCGAATTCCGCAAGCCGCACCGCGTTGAAGCCCGCGGCCGTCATGCGGTCGGCGTCGCGCTGCCAATAGCTCTCATCGACATGCTCGGGGTAATGTGGGCTACCGACGAGGAAAGTGTCGGTCGCGATCGGCCGCCAGACAGAGAGCGGCGCGGATTTCAAGGCAGTCGTCATAGTCGCAAAACTCCAGGCGATAATCTATTTGATGGCGCCGGCGGTGAGGCCGCCCTGCCAGAACCGCTGCAGCAGCAGGAACACCACGATGACCGGGATGATGCTGACCAGCGCGCCGGTGATGATGATCGAGAACAGCACCTGTCCGCCGCCACCGCCCTGCTGCGCGAGCTGATACCAGGTCGCAAGGCCCACCGTGATCGGCTGATACTCCGGCGAGCGCAGCACGATCAGCGGCAGGAAGTAATTGTTCCAGGTCCCGACGAACGAGAGCAGCGCCACGGTCACCATGCCCGGCGCCACCAGCCGCAGCACGATGGCGCGGAAGATCACGAACTCGCCGGCGCCATCGAGACGCGCTGCGTCGAGCAGTTCGTCGTCGACGCCCTGCTCGATATAGACGCGCATCAGATAGACGCCGATCGGCGAGATCATCGATGGCAGGATCACGCCCAGCGGATTGTCGCTGAGTCCCGAAAGTGCCAGCAGCAGGAAGGTCGGCACGACGAGGGCCGTCTGCGGGATCATGACAGCGCCCAAGACCAGCGCAAACAGCAGATTGCGGCCGACGAATTTGAATTTGGCTAACGCATAGCCTGCCGCGGTAGCCAAGATCGCGGCACCGAGCCCGGCGACGGTCGAATAGAGCAGGCTGTTGAACATCCAGCGCATGAAGACGCCGTTGTCGCGCGCCAGCAGATCGCTCAGATTCTGCCAGAGGTTGAACTCGGTGCCGAAGCCGAAGCCGAACGTGGTGAACAGGTCGCCATTCGTCTTCGTTGCCGACAGGACCAGATAGACCAGCGGCATGAAGCTGTAGAGGAGGAACAGTGACAGCAGCAGCGTGAGCATGATCCGCGAGCGCCGCCTTTCGCCGGGCCGGCGCCTGGCAGCTTCGAAAGTGGCGATGTCGGTGGTCGCAGTCATCATTGCTCCGGCCGACGGCGGTTGGCGATCAGGGTGAAGATGTAGGAGGCACCGGCGATCACGATGCCAAGCACGAACGAAACGGCGGCCGCATAGCCATACTGCTGGTTCTTAGTCGCCAGAGAATAGGCATAGAGGTTCGGCGTGTAGCTCGAATTGATGGTGTTACTGGCGAGCGCGCGCATCAAGTACGGCTCATTGAACAGCTGCAGTGTGCCGTTGATCGAAAAGATGATGGTGAGCAGGATCGCCGGCCACAGCAGCGGCAGCTGGATCATCCGCGCAAATTGCCAGGGCGAGGCGCCGTCCATCCGCGCGGCCTCGGCGAGGTCCGACGGGATCGCCTTCAGCGCGGCGTAGTAGATCACCATATTGTAGCCGACATATTCCCACGTCACGATATTGGCCAATGAGAAGATCATCGCGCCCGGCGACAGGAAGTCCGGCGGCGGCAGGTTGAACGCCTTGGCCATCTGCGTGAACGGGCCGAAGGTGGGGCCGTAGAGATAACCCCAGATGATCGTCGCGATTACGCTCGGCACAGCGTAGGGGAGGAAGAAGCCGAGCCGGAAGACTCCCTTGGCATAGACCTGACCACGATCGAGCACGATGGCGAACAACAACGCCAGGGCCAGCATGATCGGTACCTGCACGATGCCGAACAGAACGAGGTTCCACACGCCGCCCCAGAATTTGGCGTCGTCCGCGACCTTGATGTAGCTGGCTGCACCCGCGAACTGTCGTCCGCCCACAAGCGTGTCGCGGTAGAGGCTCATGTAGAACGCATAGACTAGCGGCGCGATGATGAAGGCGATAAACAGCAGCATGAAGGGCGCCAGGAACAGATAGGGTGCGAGCCTTCGTGACGTAAAACCGCCCAATCGCGCTGGGTACGTCGCTGCGGTTGGCGAATTCGACATTGCCATGGGTCCTCCGTCCGGCAAGATGAAGAGATCGGGCGCGCCGATCAAGGCGCGCCCGGCCGGTGCCCGGGAGGAGTTAGGCCACGGTGAAGCCTTGGTCCTTCGCGTAGGTAACCACGGCGTCCTGGACGCGGTCGAACGCATCCGACAGCGTGCCCTTGCCGCTGATCGAGGCGCCGAATTCATCGGACATCGACTGGTAGAGGAAGCCCTGGAACGGGCTCCACTCAAACGGCGCCACGGCACTCGCCGATTTGGCAAACACTTTGTTCACCTCCTGGCCGCCGAAGAATTCCGGCTTGGCGCTCGCCCATTCCGGGCTCGACAGTAGCGCGTTGGTACAGGGGAAGAAGTTTTGCTTGGTGGTGTAGAGCTTTGTGGCTTCGGGATTCGTGTTCAACCAGATCGCGACTTCGGCGGCCTCGGGCAGATGCTGGGTTGCTTTCATCACGGCCAGCGATGAGCCACCCCAAGCGCCAGTCACGAACTTGCTCGCGTCCCACTGCGGCAGATCGGCGGCACGCCATTTGCCCACGCTGGTCTTGGCGACCGAGGTCAGGAACAGCGGACCCCAGCCCGCAGCGAGCCAGGTGGCATAGCGACCCGAGTCGAGGCCGGTGTACCACTCATTGTTGAAGCCCGGCTTGGTCTCGATAACACCCGCGATGATAAGGTCCTGCCAATAGGCGGCGAAGTCCTTAGCAATCTTGTCGTTGATCCTGATCACGAGCTTGTCGCCATCGCGGCTAACCGGCTTCCAGCCCATCGGCCACAACAGGCCCAAGACCCAGTCGGCGTTGGCTCCGAACGGCGCGTCGGTCATGAACACAGTCGGATCGGCCGCATGGATCTTTTTGCCCGCATCGGCAAACTCGGCCCAGGTGGTGGGCGGCGTGATCCCATGCTTGTCGAAGATGTCCTTGCGATAGAGCATCGCCATCGGACCGTAATCCTGCGGCGTGGCGTTGACCACATCGCCCATGGCGACCTGCGCCCATAGGCCTTCGGGGAACTCGCCCTTATGGGCATTGGCGTACTGGCCGATGTCTGCGAGGGCGTTGACCTGGCGGAAGCTCTCGAGGTGCTGGTATTCGATCTGGGCGACGTCCGGGAGGCCGCTGCCCGCCTGCAGGCCCGCGCGGAGCGCGTTATACAACGGATCCCCCTGGCCGGGATTCACGAGGTCGATCTGGATGCCCGGATGCGCGGCATTGAACATGTCTGCCTCAAGCTGGAGATCCGGCACCCACGACCACACAAGCACCTTGACGGGCTCGGCACCGCGAACTGCCGCAGGCAGACCCGCTACCGCGACGCTCGCACCCGCAACTTTCAAGAAGTCACGACGCTGCATCATCCGCCCAAGCGGATTGAAAATCTTCGTCATTGAAGTCCTCCCACGAAAGATACGCTCCCACACGACGTAGGGCGCGGTTTTTCTTTCAGTTAGAAACTTAATGCCGACATGCGGTCGCTGTCAATTGCGATCGATTGATCTGTAGTCGGCCATCACGAGGCTGTCGGCAGGGTTGAGGGTCGTCGCATCGAGCACCAGACGCACCGCGCCCAGAACGATATCGCGGTGGCCCAGCGCGCCCATCACGAGGCTTGGCGGGTCATACACATTGCCCTTGAGGCGGTGCCGCAGCACATCGAGCACCAGATCACCGCCGCCGACGATCCGGCCCGCCAGTACGATGATTTCCGGGTTCATGAAGGCAGCAACACTGCCCACCGCCATCGTCGCATAGTCGAGCAACTCGGTGACAACCGGCGCGATTTTGTCCGCCTGCCGGTCGGTGACTGCGGCCAGGGTGAGCTTTCCCGCCGCATACTGGTTGTTGGCCTCTTCGAGCATCTTGGTCGCCTGTTCGGGGATGCCGAAAAAGCGCAGTGATTGCTTGTCGCCCAGATGTTCGAACGGCCGCCCGGTGAGGAGTGGGTCATCGAGATACCAGCCGAGCTCGCCCGCCGCATGCGAGTGCCCGCCATAGAGCTTGCCGTCGATGACGACGCCCGCGCCGGCGCCGGGCCCGATCGAGAGGCTCACGACGCTGTCGGCGCCACGCCCAGCCCCAAATCCCCATTCGCCCACGGCGGCGAGGTTGCGCCCGTTTTCGACGACGATGGGCATCTGAAAATGCTCGCTGAGCCGCGCCCGCAACGGCATGTCGCGCCAGCCGAGACCGAGCGTCAGCACCACTTCGCCCGCCGGCTGCCTGACGATCGAGGGCAGGCCAATGCCGATGCCGCGAATGGTCTGGCCGCGCGGATGGGGGGCCGCCATCAGCCGGCTGATCAGGCCGACCAGCTTCTCGAAATTGCGCTCGCCATCATCGTCGGCGGTCTCGTGCATTTCGGTCTGCACGACGCCCTCGAGATTGGCCACGGCGCCATAGAACTCGCCCTTGCCGGCCTCGATGCCGACGATCGCATGCGCCGCGCCGCGGAACTTGATGCGTGCCCGGGGACGGCCCCGGACATTGGCCTCGTCAAACCCGTCATACGCCACCAAATCCTCGGCAATCAGATCCTCGATCACCCGCATCACCGTCGGGATGCTGATGTTCAGTCGCTCGGCGAGGCTCGATGGCGAAATCACCCCTTCGGTGCGGATCAAATCCACCACGGCCGAACGATTGAGTCGGCGTAACAGGCTCGACGTCGTGGGCTGGCGCTTCATTCATGGACCAGTTGCAAAAGGCCGGCGGACCGGCAACGAGCGTCGGCATAGACCAGAACCGTGCCAGAGTCCGCCTTTTTCTGATGACGCCCAACGTCGGTTGTCGCTCCGCAGTGCAAGCTATCGCGGTAGCCCGTTCGATGACTACGGCGATCCGTCGCGTGCGCCCGAGCCCTCCGGAGCATGCGCTTACTCGTGCAAATGACTGACTCCGGGTTGCTTCAATCGGTTACGAGCTCGTCCGCCTTTGACGCGCAACCAACATCAATGACCTTTTTTGGCGCAAAGCAGTGCGCACCACACTCGACGTAAGGGTCGGCGTTCTTGCCAGTCATCTTGAAGCTGCGAGGCCGTTAACGGCACCAAACCAGACATACTCGGTACGCCGCCGTGTGCTGGCGCTAGCTTTCATTCAAGTCACGTCAAACCGTTATCGGCGGACATCTCGGCCAGCAGTTCGCTTCATTCTTGATAGCCAGTGCGCGGTTCCCTCCTCCTTCATTTCAAAGAGCGCACCAACGACCTCTCGAACGGGCTGATCTGGCCGAAAGACGGCTGAAGCCTCGACCGCCTATGCCGCAATGGCGCGTCGCGCGTTTCTTCCCCTGGGCAAAGCCCATTCCTCGCGGAACCAAGAAACGCGCGCCTGCGCCATCCTCCGCTTCGCTGCGGCCGCAAGCGATGCGGCGGCGGTCGCCTCCGGCCCCGCGATCGCCATCGAGGTCGCATGGTGCGGGCTCGGAAACGAGAAAACGGAGACTGAAAATGGCTACCATCGGCACCTTCAAGAAGACCAATGCGAACGAGTTCACCGGCGAGATCGTCACCCTCAGCGTCCAGGCCAAGGGCGTGCGCATCGTCCCCGACTCCCGGGCCAGCGGCGAGAACGCTCCAAGCCACCGCGTGGTGGTCGGCAAAGCCGAAATCGGCGCCGCCTGGTCCAAGCGCTCCAACGAGGGCCGCGACTATCTCGGGCTCAAGCTCGATGATCCGAGCTTCACCGCTCCGATCTACGCCAACCTCTTCGCCGACGAGGAAGGCGAGGGCCACAGCCTCATCTGGTCCCGCCCCAGCCGCCGCAACGGCGAGTGAACTGGCAGACGCCTCGCCCCGAACCGGGCGAGGCGTCTTCTGCCGGTGACCGCAGAAGCGTTCCGCGCCGCCGGCTGCCATCACCGGGCTCCCTGTCATCCGATGCTTTGTTTGATGTGCGATGGCGTGGAGATGGTTGAGCGCGGCTATCACAATTGCTGCGCGCGCCGGCGCGACTGCCTGAGGTCTTTTGGCGGTGCGAAATAGCGCCCTTCAATTGCGCACCTGATCACCGTCCCCACGCTCCTCCATCCTGGCCATCGATCGCCGTTCAATCGCGACGACGCCAAGGAGACACCTCATGAACACCGACGCCGCGCCATTGCCGCCGCGCTACCTGCGCACTTCGGAAGCTGCGCATTTCCTCAGTCTTTCTGCGCGTACGCTGGAAAAGCACCGCACTTATGGGACCGGGCCAGCCTATCGCAAACTCGGCGGCCGCGTCGTCTACGCCGTCGATGACCTCCACGCCTGGGTCCAGCGCGGCGCGATGACGTCGACATCCGATCCGCACGGCTCGGTGCTGCCCGCCAAGCCTCAAGCCGCCCGCCTGATCGCCTATGCCGGGCGCGAAAGGCGCTAAGCTCGCTGGTCTCCCCTATGTCGGCACGACCACGTCAACCGTCGGAACGCGGGCAGCTTGATCTATTCCACGCGCTGCCCGGTGTCGTCGCCCCACGCGATGCGCAGGATCTAATGGCCTATCCCTTCTTCTCCCTCGCCAAATCCAGGCGCATCGCGCCGATCGACTTTCGCGCCGGCGATGTGGCGATCCGTGTCGAGGCGATGCCCGACCATGGCATGGCGACAATCTGGGATGCCGATATCCTGATCTGGGCCGCGAGCCAGATCGTCAGCGCGCGGGACGCCGGATTGCGCACGTCGCGCCTGATGGCCGCCACGCCATACGAAATGCTCACCTTCGTCGGCCGCGGTGTCTCGAAGCGAGACTATCTGCGCCTCAAGGCCGCGCTCGATCGCCTGCAGTCGACAAGCGTCGTCACCTCCATCCGCCAACCCGCCGAAGGCCGGCGCCATCGCTTCTCGTGGATCAACGAATGGCAGGAGCGCTTCGATCGAAACGGTCGTCCTCTCGGCGTCGAATTGATTTTGCCGGATTGGTTCTATCGCGCCGTTATGGTCGAGTTTCCAGGCGGAATCGTGCAAGGCGAGATGCCGCCCATCTTCGTCATCGGCCCGGACGGCGAGGCCCAGATTGCCAACAGCCGAGTCTACCAGAACACCCTGATCGTCGACCGTCTCTTTGGCGCGGCGGAACTGCGGCTTGGCAGTGGCAAGCGGCAACAGACCGTCAGGATCGTTCGCACCGATGCCACGAAGAGAGGTCTGTGGATGTCAGGCAGCAACGCGGCGCGGAATGCAAAGAACGCCTTTCGTCAAAGGGGAGGGGAGCAATCATGAGCGAGAACGCAACCCCGGCTGCCCCCATGCAGCTTCGCGCCGATCCGCCGCGCGTCACGCGGCTGTCGCGCAAGGTGCTCGCCGGTATCGGCTTATGTGCATCGCTTGGCGTCGGCGGCGCGCTGATCTACGCGCTTCGGACGAGTGAAGCCAGCAGGCATGGCGACGAGCTCTACTCGACGTCCAACAGGCAGCCCGCTGACGGACTGGCCACCCTGCCGCGCGATTACACTGGTCCCGTTCTGGGGCCGCCGCTGCCCGGCGATCTCGGCCGGCCGATCCTAGACGCCCAGAACAAGGGACAGCCCGTCGTGCCGCCGATCATGGCGACACCAATGGTTGATGAGCCAGAACAGCGCCGGCGAGCCGAAGAGGAGGCGGCCCGAACCTCGCGTGTCTTCTTCCAGACGGGGCAATCAACGGCGGCGATGGTCGAGACCCCGACCGCAGGAACTTCTCCTCCGACTCTTGGCGGCGCCGAACTTGCCGGTCAGATCGGCCAGTCGACCACGCAAGATCGTCAACTTGGCTTTCTGAATGCGGCCACTGATCGGCGCACCGTGGCGCCGGATCGCGTCACGCCGCCGGCGTCGCCCTACGTGCTCCAGGCAGGGGCTGTCATCCCGGCGGCCCTCATCACCGGTATCCGTTCCGATCTGCCCGGTCAGATCACCGCCCAGGTCACTGAAAATGTCTATGACAGTCCAACAGGTCGCTCGCTGCTGATCCCGCAAGGGACGCGTGTCATTGGCCAGTACGACAACGGCGTCGGCTTCGGCCAGCGGCGCGTGCTGCTTGTCTGGAACAGGCTGGTCTTTCCCAACGGACGCTCCATTGTTCTTGAACGCCAGCCTGGCTCTGACGCCCAAGGCTATGCCGGACTTGAGGACGGCGTCGACTATCATTGGACCGAGCTGTTCAAGGCGGCCGCACTTACCACGATGCTCAGCGTTGGCGCGGAGGCCGGCTCGTCCGGGCAGGAAAGTGACCTCGTGCGCGCCTTGCGCGGCGGCGCCGCCGACAGCCTCAGCCAGGTGGGCCAGCAGATCGTCCAGCGCCAACTCAACATCGCACCGACACTGACGGTACGGCCGGGCGCGAATGTGCGTGTCGTTGTTACGCGCGATCTCGTGCTCGAACCCTACAGAGGCTGAAAATGGCCAAGCTGAAACTCGGTCCGATTGCAGACGACAAGCCGGTTAAGCTCACAGTGGAACTGCCGGCGCCGCTGCACCGCGATTTGGTGAAATACGCAGAAGTCCTTGGGCGCGAAACCGGGCAGCCTAATGCCAGTCCATCGCGCTTGATCGCGCCGATGCTTGAACGGTTTATCGCAACGGATCGCGGCTTTGCCAAAGCAAAGAAGGAGGAGCCTTAGATTGCTGACGCCTCCCGGTGATTCAGCGGGGGTCTGGTCAAGGGGGAGCAGCGTTCTATTCCCGGGAATCCGGGCCGCGTAACATTCAAAAGCTACGAGGTCGTCGCCATAGACCGAAGCCTTGTCAACGACCATCAGACGCGAACATGAATATCCAGCGACAGCCTCGTCCTATCGCCGCGCCCGCTCGAAGGCGTGGTGTAGAAAGTCGAGACACTGCGGGTATAGGATGTCCGGGTTGACGACGCTCACCCAACGCATGCGGCCGTAGTGGGGGTGCGGGAAGAAACTATCCCGAATTGCATAATCGAATTGGGACGCGTCCAGGGCCTTTCGCGTCACATGATTTGGAAACAGCGCTTCAAATTCGCCCCGGCTGAGTCCCATGTTGAGTCGAAAATCTCCCTCAGCGTCCAGCTTGGAAAAAGTGTCATAGTCACTGTCGCGTGTAACGATCGTGGCAAAGGGCATTGTCCGTTCCTGGCCTCTGAAAAAGAACAAGTCGGGGGTGGTGGTGTCGATGTGTAGATCTGACCCCAATGCGAGGATGTCCTGCTTTACGGTGTCAAGCGGTATGGGCATAAGACTCCTCCCGTTTAGCCAAAGTTGGTTAAACCCATAGCTCGCTTAGCCAAATTTGGCCATAGAGATTATCGACGAGATTGGGAGCATAATATGAACGTGATCCGGCTTCTGGTTTATGGCGCCATCCGGGAACTCGGCGCTGCCCATGGCTATGCCGTGCGCCGCCAGTTGGACAATTGGCATGTCGAAACCTGGGCCAAGGTGCGCTCGGGTTCGGTCTACCACGCAATCGGACAGTTGCAGAAGGAAGGCAAGCTTGTCGAGCGCGGGCGGGAGGACGGCGAGCGCGGCGCGGACCGGACTGCCTTCGCGTTGACGCACGATGGCGAGGCGGAGTTTTTTGGCCTCCTCGAAGAAGCCTTGGGCAGCTTTGAGTTGACCCACTTGAGCGCCGGGATTGCGTTTCTGGACCTGCTGGCACCTGAAAGGGCCCGCATGCTGCTGGTGGCTCTTCATGATAGGCTGACGGCCAATCGCGACCACCTGACGCGTCTCGCGGCAGCAACAACGCGACAAAAAACGGCGCCTCGCACCTCCGACCTGCTCGAACTTTGGATCGGCTACCTGGAAGTCACGGCGCGCGCGGTGGATCAACTCAGTGCGGATTTCGCATCAGACGGGACAGCCGAAACCAAGGCTCATGCCGGAGGGCAGGCGAAATAGACGTTCAGGAAACCGTAGAGTTCCTGGATGCTCAGGACCGGCTTCGCGCGCTCCTTCTCCTCGTCGAAATCGTCACGGTGCTCGTGCGTGGATTCAGTCGATCCCGGAAGCCGATGAATCTTTCGACCAAGAATGGCGAAGAGATGTTCCTCAGCGCCTTTTTCCCATGGCCGTCCCTGTAGGCCTTCAGCCCAAAACCGAGTTCGCGCGCCGCTCCCTGTGAGGTTTGCCACCGCGTTCGAGAATGCGAGTTTCCCTTGGTGGATCGCAAGCGGCTACGCGACCGACCTTTCGTCGGAAAACAACTTCGACGGCCCTAAGGGCCAAATGCGGCGTTGACGCCAACGGTACCGGATAATATCATTTCTGCATGGTCGAGAAGGATACCAATATTGTCTCCCGGTTCGCCGGCATCCCAGAAGGCGGGATGCCGGGACATCGGCCGTTTTAATATCGACAGCGGAACGATACCTAGGCCTCGCCGTTCGTGGACGAGGCTTTCCGCATGACCTGTGCCTCGTCCCATCACGTTTTGATGGAGTTATCATGGCACAAAATATCTACGACGATCCGAACTTCTTTTCTGGCTATAGCCAGCTTCCCAGGCAAGTTCAGGGCCTCTCCGGCGCTCCCGAATGGCCCGCGATACGCGCTCTACTTCCTGACTTGGCCGACAAACGGATCGTCGACCTTGGTTGTGGTTTCGGCTGGGCTTCTCGCTGGATGCGCGAACAGGGCGCGACATCCGTTCTCGGGATCGATTTGTCCGAGAACATGATCTCGCGTGCACAAGCGAACACGAGTGACAATGCGATCACTTACCGCACCGCAGATCTCGAAACGCTTGAGTTGCCCGAAGCAGCGTTTGATCTCGCTTATAGCGCCTTAACATTTCACTATATCCGCGATTTCGAGCGCCTCGCTCGCATGGTTCATCAGTCGCTCGTGCCTGGAGCGGATTTCGTCTTTATCATCGAGCATCCGATTTTCATGGCGGCCGCCCACCCGCGATGGATCAAAGATGAGAACGGTCGGAAGACCTGGCCTGTGAACCGCTACGCTGTTGAAGGCGAGCGCCGGACCGACTGGTTTGTAAAAGGAGTGGTCAAGTATCATCGGACCGTTGGTACGACACTCAACGCATTGATTCACGCCGGATTTACAATCAAAGCCGTGGAAGAGTTCGCGCCATCGCTGGAGCAAATCAGAGAAAATCCAGCTTTGGAGGAAGAATTAGAGAGGCCTATGATGCTTCTCATATCCGCAAGGCGGTAGCACATCGGAGTTCTTGTCTGATGTGCTGATCACGAGGAGGTTCCAATGGGGCGGGCCGGCGAACCGGAGGAGATTGGACCCCTCGCCGTCTATCTGGCATCGCCGGCTCGAGTTATGTGACGGGTGCGAGTTTCGTTATCGACGGCGGCTACACTGTTTGGTGATTGTTTGTAAATGAAGGTCGCAAGCTGCTCGGAGGTCAGCCGTCTGTTGGGGCCTCTCGGCCATGTGGACGAGAATGTGCAGGGTCGAGGAAAGCCGGCCGTTGCGTTTCATGTAACTTAGTCAGTTACGATTCGCGCCGATGTCAAACACGCACCTGCGCTCATGCGGACCAGCGGGAATGCCTAGAGCAATTCCAGGAAAAGCGTGAAAGGTTTTCCGTCAGGAATTGCCTCAAAACAAAGAGTTAGAGCGGTTTGCCGCTTCCGTCAAACGGTGAACGGCGCTAGGCGGGCAAAGCGCGGAAACTCATCCGAAAGCAGGCGCCGTTCGGCCTGCCGTCGAGGATCTCGATACGCCCGCCATGCACTTGCATTATCTCCTGCACTAGGTTCAGGCCGAGCCCGGCGCCGTGATCCTGCGGGCGCAGCCGGTAGAAGGGCTCGAAGACGCGTTCCCGCTCGCTCAGTGGAACGCCGCCGCCTTCGTCCCGCACCTCGATGACGGCGGGAGCTGCAATGCTGACGGTGATCTTGCCCGAGCGGCCGCCATGTTCGATGGCGTTCTGGACGAGATTAGTCACGGCGCGTTCGATCGCGGTGCGGTCGCCGGAGGCGAAAACTGTTTCTCTTTCGGGTTCGAACGACATTTCGTATCCGGCCGAAAACGCCATCGGCGCGAGGTCGACAATGACGCTGCGCGCAATCGCCACAAGGTCGACCTTTTCAAAAGAAGTGACCTGTCGGTCGAGACGCTGCAGGTCGAGCAGCTGGTCGGTCAGCGTCGAAAGCCGCGCGGCGTCCTGCAGCAGCCGCGCCCGTTCCGGTGTCGCCGGCAGCGCGGCGAGGCGCGTGTTGAGGATGGCGACCGGTGTTCGCAGTTCATGCGCCGCGTCGGTCAGGAAACGCTTGTGGCGCTCATAGCCCTTGTCGAGGCGCGACAACGCCGCATTCACCGCCTTCACCAGCGGTGCCACCTCCAAGGGCACGTCCTTCAGCGGCAACTGCGCGCCGCGCTGGTCGACGTCGATGCGCCCCGCCTCGGCCGCCGCATGGCCAAGGCCCGAAAGCGCACCGCGCACCACCCAGGGTGTGGCGAACAGAGTTGCCATTGCCATCAGCCCGGCAAGCGGCAGTATCCCCTGCAGGAAAAATTGCGGCGCCTGTTGGAGCACCCGCATGAGCGAAAGCCCGCCCTTGGTGCCGGTGAAGATCTGGACATTGCCTGCCGCCGTATCGGTCCAGCGGATCTTTCCTCCGGGCGGCGCGGCTTGCCCGATCGCCTGGTCGATACGGGCATCGCTGATGGTGTCCAGCAGTCCGGCGAAGGGCCGGAAGATGGTCGGCACCGTTCCTTCCTGCAGCCGCTGCCCTTGCCTGTCGCGAATGATGAACCAGAGGTCCGGAACCCCAGATCGCAGCTTTGCCATATCCGGCGTCTCGTTGAGAACCAGCTTGCCGCTGGCATCGCGTGCCACCGCATCCGCCAGCACGTCCATTGTGCCGTCCTCATAGTCGTGCGGAATGAGACCCGTGGCCAGCATGGCTCCAAGAATGCCGACGATGATCAGTGTCAGCATCGCGCATTGCAGCAACGCGATGCGCAGCACCAGGCTCCATTTCAACGAACGCGGGCGCTTGATTGTCATGTCGTCTCGCGCAGGAGGTAGCCGACGCCGCGAATGCCGTTGATTGTCACGCCGCCGTCGGCGAGTTTTCGGCGCAGGCGCGAGACATGAGTGTCGAGCGCGTTGGACTGGATCTCGTCGTCGAGGCCGAACACCGCTTCCATCAGCGCCTCGCGCTGCACCATGCGGCCGGTGCGCCGCATCAGGGTTTCCAGCACCAGGAGTTCGCGGCGCGGAAGGCTGAGCGGCTCGCCACGGATCGACACCTCGCGATGCCCGACATCGAGCACCAGATGGCCGGTGCGGATGAATTGCGACTGCATCGGTACCGGACGCCTGAGCAGCGCGCGCAACCGAGCCAGCAATTCCTCGAAGGCGAAAGGCTTTGCCAGATAGTCGTCCGCGCCCATGTTCAGCCCGTCGACCTTGTCCGACGTGTCGCCCTTTGCCGTCAGCACCAGCACGGGCGTGGTGTTCTTTGCTGCGCGCAGTCTGGGCACCAGCGACAGCCCGTCGCCATCCGGCAATTGGCGGTCGAGCAGGATGGCGTCGTAGCTGTCGGCGGCAACGAAGCCCTCCGCCTCCAGCAATGTGCCGGCGTGATCGACCACCATGTCGTGACGCTCAAGCGCGGCGCGCAGCGCCGAGACCATCTCGGGTTCGTCTTCGACCATCAAGATACGCATGCACCATCCTTGATAACGACATAGCCATGGCGCTACCGCGCCAACATTGCGCAAACATGGCAAAGCCGAATGATCGAACCCGGCAAGAGTTTTCTTTGCATCCGCGATATTGCGCAATGCCCATGCAATCCAGTCGCGCCAAACAGCGCCAGTCGGCAGGAACCGCCCATGCCGGCATCAAGGCGTCGGACCCGACTGCGCAACAGGTTCGGGTCCGACGCTGAAACGAAATCAAATGGCCGCACCAAACTGATTGTCGCGCTGCTGTCCGGATTGAGGTTAGCTATGTCTGCAAATGATGCTCTGTCTTTTCTCATGGCGTGGATGGTGGCGCCGTTCAGGATAGGCTCCGTCACACCGTCCAGTTCCAGCCTGGCGGCATTGATGACGCGCGATATCGGTCCCGACACCGGCCCCGTGCTGGAGCTTGGTCCGGGAACCGGCCCGTTCACCCGGGCGCTGCTGGCGCGCGGGGTGAGGGAAGAGGATTTGACGCTGATCGAGTCCGATTCGGATTTTGCCGCATTGCTCAAGCGGCGCTTTCCCGCCGCCCGGGTCTTCGAAATGGATGCCGTCGGTCTGCGCCATCTGTCGCTATTCCAGGGGCCGGCGGTCGGCGCCGCCGTCAGCGGGTTGCCCTTCCGCCTGATCTCGCCGCGCAAGACGCTCGCCATTCTCGAAGGGGTTTTCGCAAATCTTCGCCCGGGCGGCGCGCTCTATCAGTTCACGCTCGGCCGGCGATGTCCGTTCGACCAGTCGTTGCTCGATCGGCTCGATCTGGAAGTCACGCGGGTTGGCCATACCTTTCGCAACTTCCCGCCGGCGACAGTCTATCGCATCGCCAGCATCAAGACGCTCAGCATCTATGACTGGCGCTTCGCATGACGGGGGCGCTGGCGGCAATCCTCGGCTTCGGTCTGTTGGGCGTCTTCTGCCTCGCCTTCACCGAAAAGCTCCTGCCAATCCCGCCCTCGCACGTGCTGCTGCTGTTCCTCGGCATGACCGCGGCGCCGCATGGTTCGACGCTGGCGATCCTGCTGCTGGTGACGACGCTTGCCTCCACCAGCGGCTGCCTTGTCTGGTATGCGGTCGGGCGCCGGATTGGACCTGACCGTGCCGACAGGCTGATCGAGCGCTTCGGCAGATATGTCTTCCTGCGCCATGCGACCTACCGCAAGCTCGGCCAAGCCTACCGCCGCAATCACGTCCGGGTCTCCCTGTTGGCGCAGTTCACCCCGACGGTGCGCAATTACCTGCCGATCGCAGCCGGCGCGCTCTGGCTGCCGGCCTTACCCTTTGCGGCCGCGACGCTGCTCGGCGCCACGCTCTGGAACGCCGGCTTTCTCACCACCGGCTATCTGCTGCGCGGCAGCGGCCAGGACCCGTTCACGGTGGGCCTGCGCATCATTGTCATTGTCGTGGCCCTGGAGACGGCCTTCATGCTTGCGCTGCGCTATGGCCCCGCATGCCGGCAGCGCATCAGGCAGGTGCTCGGCTGAGCGCCAGCTCTCCGGTCATGGGATATGCTCTGCCGTCGGCTTTCCTTCGCTTCCGCGCCGGTGTTTGGTCCGGCCATGGCCTTCACCATCCGTCAGCTGCAGTTCTTCATCGCCATGACCGAGCAAGGCCATAGAGAGAATACGAAGGAAACGGCGAACCATCCCCTAACATGCTGATTTCCAAGGAAACGTTGACCCTCAGCGAATAGCATAATCGTTATTCGTCAACGGCTTACGAAGCGGTTCGCCTAAATTGATTCAAGAAGCTGATCCGGCCGCTCGTTGACCGCATGTTCTACCGAATGGCAGCAATGCGCCGCATGTCGGTTATTCCAGCTATCCGGTTCGGTCCCCACGCAGACACGGCTTGCGCCAAGGCAAATCGCGGCCGCACTGCAGAGGCTCTAACCGAAACGGTTGATCGATTGGCCTCGCTCCCCGGGCCGGAGCGCAAAGAGGCCGCCCTCATGCCCGCGCGATTCAAGATCCTCGGCGGTCATGGCAAAGCGCGCCGAGGTGATGAACAGAATATCGAGATCGGCACCGCCGAAGGCGCAGCTCGTTGGCCAAGAGCAGGGCAGTTCGACAATTCGATCCAGTCGGCCGTCGGGCGCGATGCGGGCAATGCAACTGCCGCCCGCGACCCGGCAGTTCCAGATGTGACCTTCGGCATCCATGCAGGAGCCGTCCGGCAAACCGCGCTGGAAATCGCCGAAAAGCAGTCGCCGATTGGTGAGCCGCGAAGAGCCGCTGTCCCAGGCATAGCTGTAGAGTTCGTTCTTCATTGTGTCGGCGGTGATGAAGCGACCGTCCGGTGTCCATGCCATGGTGTTGGTGATGCCGAACCGGTCGTCGGACAGGCGCGTTACGACGCCATCCGGAGCAACCCGAAAAAGCTGTCCGGCCTCCTGCGTGATGGCGACGGGAGCATCATCGGGTCCGATGTTGTTGGCCATCGTGCCGATCCAGAACGAGCCATCGGGCGCGACGACGCCCTCGTTCAGCCGGATGTCGGGCCTGTCCGGCTCGATGGTCGCAATCGTTCGGAACGTCCCGCCGAAATCCCACAAGGCAATCTCGTTCCTGAGGCCGACAATTGCGCCTCCATCGGCGCGCAGGCCGATCGAGGTGACCAGATCGTGCGTCTCCCAAGACTCGTGAGCCAGGGTCAGCGGATCCAGCCGGTGGATCCTGCGGCCGATAATGTCGATCCAGACCAGCCGGTTGCGGCGGTCGTCCCAGACCAGGCTCTCGCCGACGACGTCGCGCGCATCGAAGAGCAGGCCAGCATTCATGTCGTGCATGCGGTTCCTCCAGGCGAGCGCATCCAGAAACGCACTTGACACATATCTTTCCCATGAACTAACAACAATTAAATAATAACCTGTCATACAGGTTTCGAGGGGACAACATGCAGGCTCCGACGGAAACGACGGGTGAACCGAATCCCGGCCTAGTGATCACGGCGATCCAGGCGATCACTCAGCACATCCGCACCGCGGGCCTTGCGGCGGGCGATCCGCTGCCGAGCGAAGCGGCCATGACACGCCAGCTCAATGTCTCGCGAACCGTCGTGCGCGAAGCGTTCCGATCGCTTTCGGCAATGCGCCTGATCGACATGAGCGCCGGGCGCCGCGCCACCGTGGCCAAGCTCGATACCGGCGCCATGTCGATGGTGATCGAGCACGGCATCACCACGCAGCAGATCAGCGTCCATCAGGTCTATGATGTCAGGCGCACGATCGAGATGCGCACGGTGGCGCTCGCGGCGCTCCGCCGCACCGAGGCGGAAGCCGCCGCAATCGCGCAATCCGCCAGATTGATGCGAGAGAATTTCCAGGACCCCGTGATCGTCATGGAGCACGACATTGCCTTTCACGAGGCGATCGCGGCGGCTTCGCACAACCCGGTCTTCTCGCTGATCGTCACCGCCTTCAGCGGGGTGACGCGCCGCACCTGGGTGATCGGCTGGCGAACACGCTCTTCCAGCGAAGACCAGCTCAAAATGATCAAGGGGCACGAGGACATAGCCGAGGCGATCCTCAAGGGCGATCCGCGCCTCGCCGCCGAGCACATGGCGCAACATTTCGACAAGAGCGTCAAGGCGCTCCTCGATGCGGGAATCGCCTGACATGAAGATCACCGCGATCGAGACCATTCGCATCGAGGAGCGGCCCAACCTTCTCTGGGTCGAGGTCCATACCGACGAGGGCATCACCGGGCTCGGCGAGACCTTCTTCCTGTCGCGCACTGTCGAGGCGTATCTGCACGAATATGTCGCGCCCCGGGTGATCGGCCGCGATCCTCTAGAAATCGACCTTTTGTCCGCCGACCTGGTTGGTTATCTCGGGTTCCGCTCCAGCGGCGCCGAGGTGCGCGGCAATTCGGCCTTCGACATCGCCCTGTGGGACATTTTCGGCAAGGTCACCGGCCAGCCGATTGCGCAGCTTCTGGGCGGCTTCAGCCGGCGCTCCATCCGCACCTACAACACGTGTGCCGGCACCGAATACATCAAGGACGCCAAGGGCCAGACGACCGCCAATTACGGCATCGGCGCCGGGCGCGACTACGACGATCTCAACGGCTTCCTCAACCGCGCCGGCGAGCTGGCCGAGGAACTGCTCGAGGACGGCATCACGGCCATGAAGATCTGGCCGTTCGATCACGCCGCCGAAAAGACGCGTGGCAACGACATTTCGGCGGCAGATTTGAAATCCGCGCTGCAGCCATTCGAGAAGATCCGCCGCGCCGTTGGCGACAAGATGGACATCATGGTCGAGTTCCATTCCATGTGGCAGCTGCTGCCGGCCATGAAGATCGCCCGCGCGCTGAAGCCTTATGCCACCTACTGGCACGAGGACCCGATCCGCATGGACAGCCTCGGCGACCTGAAACGCTATGAGGCGGTCAGCCCGGCGCCGATCTCGGCCTCCGAGACGCTGGGCAGCCGCTGGGCGTTCCGCGACCTGCTCGAAACCGGGGCTGCCGGCATCGTCATGCTCGACATCTCCTGGTGCGGCGGCTTGTCGGAGGCGCGCAAGATCGCCGCGATGGCGGAGGCCTGGCGACTGCCCATCGCGCCGCATGACTGCACCGGTCCGGTTGTGCTCGCCGCCTCGACGCATCTGTCGCTCAATGCGCCCAACGCGCTGGTCCAGGAGAGCGTGCGCGCCTTCTACCGTACCTGGTACCGAGACCTCGTGACGGCGCTGCCTGAAGTGAAGAACGGCATGATCACCATACCGCCGGGACCGGGCCTGGGGCTGGCGCTCAACCCTGACCTTGGCAAGGTCTACACCGTCCAGCGCCGCGTCTCGAACAAGACCGACATCTAGAAAATCCAAAGGGAGGAATTGAAATGAAAAAACTGACTGCAACACTTCTGCTTGGCGTCGCTCTTTTCGGCGCCCAGACCGCCGCGCGTGCCGAGGGGCTGAACATCGTTTTCACGCACCATTCATCGGCATCGAACACTTTCTGGCAGGCGGTGAAGAAAGGCTTTGACGACGGCTGCGCCAAGGTCGAGGCCAATTGCAACATGGTCTTCACCCAGACCGAGGGCTCGATCGAACAGCAGGTCGCCAACATGCGCGCAGCCCTTGCCGCCAAGCCCGACGCGCTGCTGACCTCGATCGTCGACGACCATGCCTTCGATGACGTCATCAAGGAGGCGCGCGATGCCGGCGTGCTGGTGATCGCCGTCAATGTCGACGACACCGAAGGCGCCAAGGGCAACGCGCGGCAGGCTTTCGTCGGGCAGGGCTTCAAGCCGGCGGGCTATTCGCTCGCCAAGGCCATTTCGGAAAGCTTCCCGAAGGACGGCCCGGTCAAGGTGCTGGTCGGCATCTCGGCGCCCGGCCAGAACTGGTCCGAGAGCCGCGGTGCCGGCGTGATGCAGTTCCTCGAAGAATACAAGGCCGCGCACGCCGACCGTGACGTGTCGTGGGAGCGCATCGACAGCGGCACCGACCTTGCCATCACCTCCGACCGCGTCGGCGCCTATCTCAACGCCCATCCCGACACCACCGCCTATTTCGACACCGGGTTCTGGTGCGCCGGCGTCGCCCGTGTGCTGGCCGATCGCGGCGTAGCGCCAGGCAAAGTCCTGCTCGGTGGCTTCGACCTGGTGCCGGAAGTGCTGCAGCAGATGCAGAAGGGCTACGTGCAGGCACTGGTCGACCAGCAGCCCTACATGCAAGGCTTCATGCCGGTGATGGAGGCCTATCTCAACAAGAAGATCGGCCTGGCGCCTTCCGATATCGACACCGGCCAGGGCATCGTGCGGCCCAACGCGGCTGATGCGATCATGGCGCTCTCGGCCCAGGGGATGCGCTGACTGCGCGGTGCCAATGAGCGACTTTCCATCGGCGGCGGCCGCGCGCCGCCGATGCGTCAACAGAAGTTCGAATTCCTGGAGCCTGACGTGAAGCGTCTGTTCAAGACCTATCTCGAGAAGCCGGAGCTGGCCGGTCTGATCCTGCTCTTGCTGCTGATCGTCGTGTTCCAGATCCGCTCGCATGGCGTGTTCCTCAACCAGGACAACCTGCGCGGCATTCTCGGCATCCTGCCGGAGGCGGGGCTTGTTGCCATCGGCGTCACCATCCTGATGATCAGCGGCGAGTTCGACCTCTCCGTCGGCTCGGTGTTCGCGCTGATGCCGATGACGATGGCGGTGCTGATGGTGCATGGCGCCCCGTTCCCGCTGGCGCTGCTCGCCGGACTGCTTGTCGCCGCGGCCATCGGCTTCGTCAACGGCTACATCACCATCCGCTTCGCCATACCGAGCTTCATCACCACGCTCGGCATGCTGTTTATGGCGCGCTCGCTCACCGTCGTCGTCTCGGGCGGCTTTCCGCCGCTGCTCCCGGCCGATCTGCCGAACTGGCTGTTCACCTCCTTCGTCGGCCCCGGCAACATGTTCCGCATGTCCTTCCTGTGGTTTGCCGGCATTGCGGTGCTGACCTCGCTGATGCTTTCGCGCACGAATTTCGGCAACTGGATCAAGGCCACCGGGGGCTTCCCGCCGGCCGCCGCCGCGATGGGCATCCCGACCGCCAGGGTAAAGATCATCTGCTTCATGCTCTGTTCGATGCTCTCCGGCTTCGCCGGCATGCTGCAGGTGCTGCGGCTCGGCTCGCCCTTGCCTTCGATCGGCGAGGGCATGGAATTGCAGGCGGTGGCCTCCGCCGTTATCGGCGGCGCTTCGCTCGCTGGCGGAATCGGCACCGTCATGGGCGGCATCATCGGCACGACGCTTATCCGCGTCATCGACAACGGCCTCGTGCTCAGCCATGTCGACGCCAATTGGTTCAAGTTCGCCATCGGCTTCCTGACCATATTCGCCGTCGTCGCCAATGCCTGGATGCGCAAGCGCGCCAAGGCCATCAAGATGGAGGCTTGAGCGATGGCCGACGCGATCATCTCCGTCCACAACCTTCACAAATGGTATTCCGGCGTCCATGCGCTGAAGGGGGTGACACTCGACTTCACCCGCGGCGAGGCGCTTGGACTGGTCGGCGACAATGGCGCCGGCAAATCGACCCTCATCAATATCCTCTCCGGCGTCCACACGGCGGACAAGGGCGAGATCAAAGTCGAGGGCAGGACAGTCCGCATCGCCAAGCCGCGCGACGCGATGGATCTGGGCATCGAGACGATCTACCAGTACAATTCCATGGTGCCGACCATGTCGATCGCCAGGAACCTGTTCATTGGCCGCGAGCCGACCCGGTTTTCGGTCCTCGGGGTCGGCTTGCTCGATCAGAAGAAGATGGCCAGCGAAAGCATCAGAGCAATTGCCAATGTTGACCTGCACCTGCGTTCGCCAGATGCTCTTGTCGGCGAGCTTTCGGGCGGCCAGCGGCAGGGCGTCGCCATCGCCCGGGCGATGCATTTCAAGTCGAAGGTGATGATCCTCGACGAGCCGACCAACCATCTCTCGGTCAAGGAGACGAGGAAGGTGATCGGCTTCGTGCGTGGCCTGAAAGAGCAGGGCATCACCGGCGTCTTCATCAGCCACAACATGCATCACATCTTCGAATGCTGCGACCGCGTCGTGGCGATGGCGCGCGGCGAAATCGTGCTGGACAAGCGGGTCGCGGAGACGTCGATCGATGAAGTCCACAGCGTTCTGTAAAAGGTGGCGGCAATGACAGTCCTTGCCGATCGGGTCGTGCTCCTGACCGGGGGCCTTGGCTCACTCGGCCGGGCCCAGGCGGTGACGCTGGCGCGGGCCGGCGCGCGCGTGCTGGTGCTCGACCGCCCCGACAGTGAGGATGGGGCAGGAATTGCTTCGGCGCTGACAGCTGAGGCAGACGGCGACATCACTTTTGTCGGCTGCGACCTCAATCGGCTTGCGGAGGCGGAGGCAATGGTGGCGGCGCTCGCGGCGAGGCAAGGCGGCATCGACGTTTTGATCAACAACGCCGCCCTTATCATCAACCGGCCGTTCGAGGAATTCTCGCTGACCGAGTATGAGGACCAGATCCGGGTCAACTCCTCGGCCGCCTTCGCACTGGCGCGGGCCTGCGCGCCGGGGATGAAGGCGAAGGCCTATGGCAAGATCGTCAATTTCTGCTCGATCACGCTCAACGGCCGCTGGGACGGCTACGTGCCCTATGTCGCTTCCAAGGGCGCAATGCTCGGCCTCACCAAATCACTGGCGCGGGAGCTCGGGCCGCATGGCGTCAGGGTCAATGCCGTATCGCCGGGCGCCGTGGTTTCGGAGGCCGAGGCGCGGGTGTTCGGCGACCGGCTGGCGCGATACAACGACTGGATCCTGGAGAACCAGGGTCTCAAGACGCGCATCGAGCCGCATCACGTTGCCGATCTCGTACTGTTCCTCGCATCTCCCGCCTCGGACATGATCAGCGGGCAGAACATCGCCATCGACGGCGGCTGGTAAGGGATGGCCGGCCTGCTGGAGCTGCGCGACGGCCGCGCCCGTCTTGTGCTGGCGCCAGAGAAGGGTGCCGCCATTGCGCGCTTCGACGCGCTGGTCGGCGATGTGCCGGTGCCGTTGCTTAGGCCCGGTGATGGCACCGGCACCTCGGGCTGCCAGCTTCTGGTTCCCTGGTCGAACCGCATTTCAGGCGGCGGCTTCGAGTGCGACGGCCGTTTCCATGCCGTCGAGCCGAATGTGCCGGGAGAGGCCTTTCCGATCCATGGCGACGGGTTTCAGAGGGAGTGGCGGATTGCCGGCTGCAGCGCCACCGAGGCGGAATTGGTCCTCGACGCCGGTGGGATCGGCCCCTACCGATACGAGGCACAGGTTGTCTATGCGCTACATGACGGGGTGCTGGATGCCAGCCTCACCGTGCAGAATCGTGCCGGCATTCGCCTACCTTATGGCCTCGGCTTTCATCCATGGTTCCCACGCCGAGCTGGAACGACGCTTGAGGCGAAGGCGGCACGTGTCTGGCTGGAGGACGAACGTCATCTGCCGGTCGGCATAGCGCCTGTGGCCGATTACCCGGAGTGGGATTTCTCGCGACCCTCTTTGCTGCCACCAAGCTGGGTGAATAACGCATTCGGTGGCTGGGACCGTCACGCCGCGATCATGCAGCCAGAGGACGGTATCACCCTCTCGCTCACGGCTTCGTCGCTACTCGATGTTTTCATCCTCTATTCGCCTTCGACGGATGCCGGATACTTCTGCTTCGAACCGGTTTCGCATCTGGTCGACGCGCACCACAGCGGGGGCATGATGCGGCTCGAAGAGGGCGCCACCATGAGCGCCAACATTAGGATGGGCTGGAGTCATATCGGTTGATGTTGGCTGAAACACAATCATCAATCGAGCACGGACCCTATCTCTGCTGTCGTGTACAATGCCTGCTTCGGGCTGCGTGTCCGAGTTGAGCCGGATGGCGGGAAAAATCCTGTCCAAGAGCGTATTGGTTGGGTCGAAAGCGGACATCGCGGTCACCGACTTCTTCCGGTCCGACTATTCGCCAGGATCGAACTCACCTTTGAATAGGACTGTCGCGACCGGTCCAAGCGGATTGGCAATCCGGCTCTCCAGGATTTCGACGAGTTTGCGTCCGACCCCCGCTATGTCCACGAAATGAACGCCGATCTTCGCCGGCAGGAAGCGTGCCAGTCGCGTGCTGTCCCGAGTGACAATGTGGATGTCGCTGCCTGGCACAAAGCCTCTTCTGCCAACAGCGTGTAACGCCCCTAAAAGGCCCAGTTCGTTGGCGCATGCCAAGCCTCTCGGCGGATCTGACGACGCCAGCAGGCGATCGAACCAGGCTGCGCTCGATTCCACCGTGAACATGCCGTGCCCGATCAGCGACTGGTCTATCGGAATACCGGCCTCTGCCATCGCCCTTCCATAGCCGGCGAGACGCATGGTGCTCGCCTGATCCTCCGGAACGAGGAGCTGCAGCGCAATACGTTGGCAGCCCTTGTCCATGAGCCGTCGGGTTGCCTCGTAGGCAATCTGTTCATTGTCGATATCGACATAAGGATACGCGGTATCCAGGTCGGTTCTTCCAAACGCGACGAATGGGATGCGTTCATCCAGCAGCAGCTTGACGCGCGGATCACCCGACACCAGGCGTGTGATGATGAGGCCGTCCGCGCTATGCGCCTGAAGCAGGCGCTGCACGCTTTCGACCGGGTCATCGTCGGGCGTGGTGGAATAGATGGATAGACTATAACCCGCTCTCCTCGCGGCCAGCGTCATGCCCTCGACCAGAGGGAGCTTCGCCAGATCGGAAAGGTAGTCGCGCGTTTCCATCGGTAGCACTGCCGTCAAGGTCAGGGTTCGTCCGGTTTTCAGCGCGCGACCATGATGGTTCGGGACATAGCCGACCCGCTTCGCCACCTCCTTGACGCGCGCCGTGGTCGAGGGATGCACTTCCGGCCCGTCCTTGAGAGCCCGCGATACCGTGGTCACTGAAAGGGAAAGTTCCGCCGCGATCTGTTTTAGATTGGACATTGTCGCCTGAATTCATTTGCGAAAGCGCCGGCTGATTTTGCAGAGCGTCGCAACGTTACCGGATTCCAACTCACGGTCAATCCAAGCTCTTGCTAAAGCAACTTGACTCCATTGTCTTTGGATGCAATCGTAACGTTACGATTAACAAAAATAGCTCATTTGAGCGACGTTTCGATGAGTCCTAGGGAGGAGAACCTATGTCTTGGCTGCGCATTTCCTTGGCCGCAATCGCGGTCACCGTTGCCTTGCCCGTTTCGGCCCAGACGGTCACCATCACGACCGCAGGCGGTGATTATGGCAACGCTATAAAGGAGGCCATGTGGGCCCCCGCTGCAAAAGAGCTTGGCTATGATGTCCGCGAGGAGACGCAGAGCGACGGCCTGGCAGCTCTCAAGATGCAGGTCACCTCGGGCGCGGTCTCGACAGACATCATCCACCTGGGCTCGCCGGAAGGCGCGCAGGCGGCCGCACAGTCGCTGCTGGAGCCGCTCGACTACAAGATCATCGATCCAAAGTCCGTGCCGGACGGCGCAAAGTCCGACTACTGCTATCCGTTCGACTCTTATGGCACCGTCATGTCGTGGAACACCAAGACCTATGGCGAGAACCCGCCGAAGACCTGGGCGGAGTTCTGGGATGTCGCCAAGTTCCCGGGCCGTCGCGCTCTCCGCGCCAATGCGCAGGATCTGATAGAGATCGCGCTGCTCTCCGACGGCGTGGCGCCGGCCGACGTCTATCCCGTGCTCAGCACGCCGGAGGGTCTGGATCGCGCCATCAAGCGGCTTGAAGCGATCAAACCGAATGTCTCGGTCTGGTGGACCTCGGGAGCGCAGTCCGCGCAGTTGCTGAAAGACGGCGAGGCGGATTTGCTGGTTACTTGGAATGGACGAGCCCAGACCGTGAAAGCCGATGGCGGCGCGGCCGACTACACGTTCAAGGGTTCCGTCATCGGCACGGACTGCCTGGCGGTGCCGAAGGGGGCGCCGAAAAAGGAAGCGGCCATGAAGCTCATCGCGGCGATGACACAGCCCGCCCGCGTGGCGAAGCTGACCGACTTCATCGCCTATGGACCGGTCAATCCTGCCGGCTATGAGGGCGGCCTTATCCCCAAAGACCGTCTTAAGACCCTGGCGACCGCGCCTGAAAACGCAGGCACTTCGGTGTTCTCAAATGCCAGCTGGTGGGTCAAGAACGGCGAGGTCGCCCAAAAGGCCTTTGATGAAATGATGAACCGCTGAGTCTTGAATTCGTCAGCTTCCAAAGCTGGAGCCCGTCATGAAGTCGCTCCCGATCACCATCGACGGCGTGCGCAAGACCTATGGGTCTTATGTCGCGCTGGATGATGTTTCGCTCGACGTTCAGGCTGGCGAATTCCTTACGCTGCTAGGGCCGTCCGGATCGGGCAAGACCACGTTGCTCATGGCCCTGGCCGGTTTTGTCCGGCTGGATCGCGGTAAACTCTTGTTGGGTGATCGCGACATCACCCGCCTGGCCCCCAACAAGCGAGACATCGGCATAGTCTTCCAGAACTATGCCCTGTTTCCACACATGAGCGTCCTGGCAAATGTCGAGTATCCGTTGGTGCTGCGCAAGACGCCGAAAGCTGAGGCCCGCCAGAGGGCGCTCGACACTTTGGCCCGCGTGAAGCTCGAAGGTTTGGCGGAGCGCAACATCGCCGCATTGTCCGGCGGCCAGCGCCAGCGGGTGGCGTTGGCGCGGGCGATCGTCTTCGAGCCACGCGTGATGCTGATGGATGAGCCGTTGTCGGCACTCGACAAGAATCTGCGCGAAACCATGCAGTACGAGATCCGGCGTCTGCACGATGATCTGGGGATCACCACGATCTATGTGACGCATGACCAGCGCGAAGCACTGATCATGTCAGATCGGATTGCGGTGATGAATTCCGGCCGCATCCAGCAGATCGACACCCCACAGCGGATTTATGATCGTCCATCGACACGCTTTGTCGCGGAGTTCATGGGTGAGGCCAACATCGTGGCCCCGGGATCTGTGCGCAGAATCGACGGCGCCGACGTGTCGCGCGAAGCATTGATGATCCGCGCGGAAAGCTTTCATCTTGATGCGACCCTCGTCGGGCGAGACGGAGTGGCGCTTGAGGGAATGCTGCGCGCCAAGGCGTTTCGCGGTGAGAACTGGCTTTTGACGCTGACGCTTGACGGCGGGCAAGAAGTCCTTGTCTGCATTCCGGCGGCGCTGGCCAGTGACTGCGCCGAACTTGCCGCCGGTCAGCGGGTGACCGCCTATGCACCAGCAGCGAAAGTTCACGCGATACCGGGAGCGGTGCCGTGACCTTCCTTGCCGATCCTGCTCTCGCAGCAGACGCTCGACGCGAGCGGCGGTTCTTCCTCTCGCTTTCACTGCCTGCGCTGTTCATCGTAGGACTGGCGGCGATACTGCCCATCGCCTGGATCATCCGGCAATCCTTCCTCACCACGGCGGGCGAGTACACCGTCGGCAACTACGAGAAGGTGCTTTCGAGCGGTCTGACATGGTCGGCGCTGGTCACAACCCTTGAACTGTCCCTGGGCACGCTGGCGATCTGCATTCTTCTCGGCACCCCTCTGGCGCTCGCCCTGGCCAGCACCAGACCAAGGGTGGCCAATTTGCTGATGGCCTTCGTCATGCTGCCCTTGTGGACCTCCATTCTGGTGCGCACCTATGGCTGGCTCGTCCTGTTGCGGCGCGATGGCCTGATCAACGCGGCTTTGACGGGTTCAGGCCTGACGGCCGAGCCATTGCCGCTGGTCTACAACTTCACCGGAACGCTCATCGGCATGGTTCACTACATGCTGCCGCTCTTTCTGCTGCCCGTTTATGCCGCGATGCGCGATATCGACGCCAACCTTGTTCGCGCCTCGGCGAGCATGGGAGCCACACTTGGGCAAACCATCCGCACCGTCATCCTGCCGCTTTCGACCGGCGGCATCTTTTCGGGCTCATTGATCGTCTTCATCTACACCATAGGCTTTTTCATCACGCCGGCGGTGCTTGGCGGCGGCAAGGTAAATCCACTGTCCACCCGGATCGAGCGCACGCTATCGACGTTCCAGGATTGGGGCTCGGCGAGCGTCCTGGGCATTCTGCTGCTCATCTTGATGGCCTTGGTGGGGGTGATGTTCCTGGCTGCGGGGCGGCTGATTGCCGGGCGCAAAGTCGGTACAGCCCATGCTTGAAGCCTATCCAGACAACAGGCTGGCCCGTATCCTCCTGTGGAGCTTTTGCGCGCTCATATTGGCGTTCCTGATGCTGCCGACGCTGGTGGTCGTGCCGCTCTCTTTTTCAGCGTCCGATCTCCTTGAGTTTCCGCCGCGCGCATACTCGTTGCGCTGGTACGAGAATTTCTTCGGTTCGGCGACATGGATGGCCGGGCTGAGGACGAGCCTGATCCTTGGGACATTGACGGCGACGCTCGCAGTGCCCCTGGGGCTGCTGGCCTGCATCTCGACCAACCGGCTCGGCGGAAGGACCGCCTTGGCCATTCAGGGCGCTCTGCTCACCCCGTCCATCGTGCCGGGCATCCTGCTTGCGATCGGTCTCTTCTTTGTGCTCGCGGCGCAACGTCTGGTCGGAACGCTGTTCGGCGTGCTGGTCGGGCATGTGGTGCTGGCCATTCCTGTCGCCTGCATTGTGTTGTTGCCGGCCCTGGCCCGCTTTGACTGGAACCAGGTGCAGGCGGCGCGAAGCCTCGGCGCAAACTGGGCGAGAGCCATTGGCGGAATAATCGTCCCGCAGCTTCAGATCAGTCTCTTGTCGGCCACGTTGATGGCCTTCCTGACTTCACTGGACGAGTCCGTTATTTCGATCTTCGTCGCCAGCGGTCAAAACAGCACGTTGCCGAAGCTTATGTTCCTGTCGCTGCGCGATCAGATCGACCCGACCATTGCGGCGATCTCGACATTGTGGACCGTCATCGTCTTGGTCGCCGTCCTGATCGTGAGCCTTCGCCAAAAATCATGACCGAGACTGGAAACATGCCGACAAATCATCACGCAGCCGTTGCTCCGGCGTGTCATTCAACGGACATACCCCAGGTGGGGTTGGCGATCATCACCGGCTCGGCCAACTGGGGGCTTGCCTTCCCGGAAGATGTTAAATTCGAGAGTGTGCGCACCTTGCGGCGCGACATGAGTTTTGAAACGCCTTTCGGTCGCAGCGACAACTGGAAGCTGCTCGAGTTCGATGCGTCGATTACCGTCGAGGGCAAAATGAAACGTGCGTTGTGCATGTATTCGCACGGCAATCCCCGCGACCATATAGACCATTCCTGTCATCGCCGCGCGTTCTGGGTCTTGATGGAAGCGGGTGTGAGGCAAGTGCTGTCCTGCTCGACCATCGGCGCCGTCAACAAGGCGATCAAGCCCGGCGACATGGTCGTGAACGCCGATATCATCGAACTGACCCAGACCCCGTTTTCACTGCTTCCCGGCCGCCAGAGCTTCGATTGCTCGGGCAAGCAGATCGTCTGCCCAAGATGTGCGGCGGTTCTGGTCGAAACCGCCCGCCGTCATTGGCCAGCCGAATGCCGCGTTCATGGCATCGAGCAGCAGTTGGTCGCTGGCCACTGCTACGGTCCGCGGCTGACCACCCCAGCCGAAGCCTTGGCGTTTCGAAACCTGGGGGCGGATGTGCTCAACCATTCGATCGCCCCTGAGGCCACCTTGTCGCGCGAGATAGGCGCGTGTTTCGTGCCTCTTGCGTTCGTGACCGCAGGTTTCAACGACTATATGGACCGCAATCGCCAGGCATTGCTGCAGGAAGACGTGTTGCCGAGCCTCTCTATGACAGCCTCGCGGGTTGCGCTGGAGACCGCGGCACGTCTTCCGGCTAATCCTGAATGCTCTTGCCACGGCTTGAAGTCGCCCCAACCGGCGGAGCGGTCTACCCGGTTCTGAAAAGCAGCGACAGAGTCTGCATCGTTCACTCGCGACGATGCTCGCGCCGAACTGAGAGTCCGCTTTTGAAGGTCCCATGCCCGAAACGTCCGGGCTGCTTCCGCCCCATTTCTTGGCGAACCATCCGCTAGCGTATTTACTGTAGAAAACACTGACCCTCGGCGACCAACATATCTTTATTTGTCGATGGGTTGCGAAGCGGTTCGCCCAAATTGATTCAAGAAGCTGAGCCAGCCATTTACTTACGCCCCGTTGGCAGCTTTGCGCCTCATTCCGGTAGTTCGGGATGCCTTTGCCACTACCTCCTTCGCCAGCTCATGGGTTCCGACAGCGCCTGCATAACGTGGAGCTCAAAGGCGCCGGGCGCGTGGCTGGCCTCGGCCAACTGCCATGCATTCCACTCTCGGGCAATGCTGCCCTCGGCCAGAAGCACCGCGCGGTTGCACAGGCCGGGAACTGCTTCGACTACGTGGGTGGAGATGATGACGGCTTGGTGGCCGCTCGCCGCCGACGCAAGGATGACGCGTTTGACCTCGAAGGCGGCAAGCGGATCAAGGCCGTTCAGGGACTCGTCGAGGATCAGCAGCGGTGGCGCACCGAGCAGAGCCGCGGCAATAGCGATCTTGGCCTGCGTGCCGAGCGAATATTCAGCGATTAGCCGGTCGATCCAGCGCTTGAGCCCGAGCCGTTCGGCGACATTGACGCCAGGCCAGTCGTCTTCGGCGCAGCCGCGGATCGAGGCGACGAGCTGGAGATACTGCCGCCCGGTCAACGCCACCGGCAGATCGGATGGATCGATGGCGAGGCCGAAGCCCGACTTGGCGCGCTCCGGTGCATCGCCAAGGTCGACGCCGTTGATCACTACACTTCCCGCGAGCGGCCGGATCTGCCCGCTGATCGCTCTCAGCAAGGTGGACTTGCCTGAACCATTTGCGCCAAGCAGGCCAAGGATGTCGCCCCGGCCGAGCGAGAGACCGATGCCGCTGACGACCGCGTGGCCACCGTAGCCGGCGCTGAGCCCGCGAACCGCGAGGATCTCGGCAGGATCGATGCTGCTATCCATGGCGATATCTCCGTTGCGCCCGGTGCCACAGGAACAGGACAAGGGCGGCAAAGCCGATCAGCACCGTGCGCCCATATTCGAGCGATTCGTAACCGGTATAGGCGATGGCACTGAGGAAGCTCAGCGCGGCGACGAACGGCGCGGTCATGAAATAGGCGGCGAACACTGCATAGGCGCCGTTCAGCGCCAGCAGCCAGAAGCCAGTGGCGAGCGGCATCGCCCAGGCCGATGGCTCCGCCGCCAGGGCAGCACCTGCCGGCATGAGAAAGAAGGCGAGCGACAATTGCAGGGGAAGCCGCGCCAGGCGCAGCCATGCCCTGACGAAACCGATTGGAGCCGTGCGCAGCACCGACGAGCCGAGCGGATGGAACCGCGCGCTCAGCATGAAGACGAGAAGGCCGCCGGTCAGGCCGGCCATGGCCGCCGGCACGGCATCGTGATGAACGAGGCTGATCGCTGCGGAAAGGGCCGCGACGATGCCGAAGAAGACGGCCGCGCCCACCAGTCGCCAGGACGGGCGCACATGGCCAGCCGGCAGACCCCACGCCCAGCTGGAGAGCCAGGCTGGTGCGGAACGATCGAAGGCGCCGAGCCAGGGCCGGCGCCCGCTTGGATCCCTCGCCAGATCGGAATTGCTGATGCGGACCAAGTCGCGAGCGCTCCGCAGATGCAGCGCGGCTGTCGCGCAAAAGCCGGCGCCAAACAGGATCGCGGCGCCGAGACCCCAGGCCGGCGCCAGTGGCTTGACGATGACGAAACAGCCAAGGCCCACCGCCGCCGCCGCGACGACGAAAGCAATGGGAACGCCAAGCGTAAATGCCGCCACCGCTGCCATGCGCCGGCGCTCCCGAAGCGACAGCGGCAATGCCTTCAGGAAAGGCGCGAAGGCACGCGACAGGCAAAGTCTCGCTAGCGCGTTGCCAGCGGCACCGCCAAGAATGAGAAGCGCGCCCGGCAAACCAAGCAGCCACAGCGCCTGCTCCTGCCGCAGCGTGGCCGCCCCCGCCTGCAACGCGACAACGATGTCTGCGATGGCATAGGCAAGCAGAGCGCCGCCGCCGAGCCCAATCCAGGCAAGGTCGCGGCGGCGCATCGAGCGCAAGCCAGCCAAGAGCTCGCGCCGGAGCAGAGTCAGAACAAGCCTGTCGTGCCGCATTGTTCCATCTTCGCGATCGCAAGCCGGTTGGATATCGACATAGGTCGGCGACGATTGTGCCGCCAGTAGGGCCGTCGCGCCTCAACCTCCCACGGCGGCCTTGGCGTTGACATTCTTTAGCGCGGCCAGGAGATAGTCCTGCATGGTCGCCTGCAGGTTGGTCGTTGCGCTGCGCACCGCCGCCATCGCGTCCTTCACCGCCGCTTCGTCAAAGGGTTTGGCTGTTTGTGCCGCCGCCAGATTGGCGCGCGCGGCACGCAGCTCGCGCAGGGCCTGGAAGGTGCGCGCGCGGTTGTCGCGCAGAATGCCGCGGAACTCCTTCCTCACCTCCGGGGGATAGTTGCTGGCAATCTCCGACAACAGCACGCGCGCCGCCGCGCCCTGGCGCAGGCCGTGCATGGCATAACCGACCAGGAAGAAGTTGACGGCGAGCGAAAGGGTGAGCAGCACCAGCGTCGCCGTCCATATCCAGGAACGCTTCAAAGCGAGCCCTCCTCTGCCGGATCATCCGCGACACCGCCGCCATCGGCCAGCGACGATCCCGACGCCAGCGCCAGAAGCTCCGTATCGGAGGGATCGTCCTGCAGCCGCGCCACCTGGTAGCCTGCCAGCGTCGCCGCCACGAGCGCGCCAGCAACCCAGGCCGCGAACCCGGCCGGACCCAAGAGCAGGCGCGGCAGGAAGGACGGCCGGATCGAGCCGGCTTCGATGCGAGCCAGCACCTTGCGCGCCAGCGCCTGATCGTCGCCATCGGCCAGCGCCGCCTCGAGCACGAGGAGATCGAGCGCTGCATCCGGGTCGTCATTCCGCTCCGCTGCCATCAAGGCCAGCGCCTGCTGGCGGAAAGGCGCCGGCCATGCCTCGGCGGTATCGCCGAAGCGGCGCCTGCATCGTTCAAATTCGTCCCGTGTCATGAGGACTTCCTTTCACGGCCCACGGCCACCATTGCCAAATGATCCTTGAGTGCGCGCCGTCCGCGCACAAGCAATTGCTCGGCCGAGCCGACGCTGCTGCCCATCACCTCGGCAATCGCCGCGATGTCGAGGTCGCCGACGGCCCTCAGCAGCACCGCCATGCGCTGCCGTTCCGGCAGGCGCGAGAGCCCGTCGCGCACGATCGCCAGCTCCTGCCGCGCCACGGTCGTTGCTTCGGCATCCGCCTCCGGCGACGCGATGTCGTCCCTTATGTCGTCCAGCCCGATGAAACTGCGCAGCGCCCTGCGTCGACGCTGGTCGATGCAACGGTTGGCGGTGATCCGGTAGAGCCAGGTCGAAGCCCGTCCTCTGGCCGGATCGAAACGCGCGGCCTGTTTCCAGACGGTCACGAACACCTCCTGCACCACATCCTCGGCATCGGCGGCATTGCCGAGATAGCGCGCGGCAAACATCCGCAGCCCACGGCCATGGCGGGCGATGAGCTCGGACAGCGCGCTTTGGCTGCCCGCTGCGACGCGCGCCAGAAGCTCATCGTCGCAATGGGGCTCCTCATGTCGCACGGCGGCGCACATCCACGGACGAGACTGCTGGTTGGGCGAATCCGAAATTCGCATCGATCAGGAGAAGCACAGAAACGAACTTCGGATTCAAATCCATCACACCAGATGTCAGCGCCGCCAGCGGCGGAAGCCATGGACCGTGTTGCCGTTCGGGCCGGTGAAGCTGCCGGCCGAGCGGCCGTGGAACGGCCCGCGCGCCGACATCCGTTTTCCCGAAAAGGACTGCCCATTCGGCCCGGTGCCAGAATAGCTGCGGGCACAGCGGTCAACAACGCCTCCTATGCATTTTGAGTTGGACGTGTAGGTGCCACCATTGGGACCGGTGCGGGTGGTCGAGCCGGTATAGACGTTGCCGTCCTTGCCAACGCTGCGGCTGATCTCGCCGCCATGCTCCGTCGGGCGCTGCCACTCCTCGGCCGAAGCCGGCGAAGCTGCCGACCAGGCAAGCATCGCACCGAGACAGAACATCGGAATTTTTACCGAAGACAACATGTCGTACTCCTTGTTTTGTAGAGGAATGAGAGCTGCCGATCATCAGTTGGCGTGGTCGGCGATCAGCTTGCGGACAGACGCGATCTCGTCGCCCGAGAGCTTGCCGTCACCGTCCCGGTCCGCGAGGTCGAACAAAGGCATGCTGCTGGCGAATTCCTGTTCAGAGACCTTGCCGTCGCCATTGGCGTCCATGCGCCGCCAGCGGCTGCCGAGCCGCGCCTGCGCGGCATCTGCCCGATCCATGATGGCATCGCGGGCGCTTTCGATCTCCTTCTCGTCGATGACGCCATCGCCATTGCGGTCGAGCCGCCTGAACAGGCGCTCTCGCACGGCTGTCATCTCATCCTTGGAGATGGCGTCGTCGCCATTGGTATCGATCCGTTGCAGGATGCGCTGGCCCGGCATGTCCTGTGCCTGCGCCGCGCAGAGCGGTGCAAGCCCGACGAGCAAGGCCGCAATCAGTACTGAGCGTTTCATGTTGATGTCCTTTCAGTGTCAGGCCGCGGGGGCGACTGCTGACCGATACGCAGCGAGAGCCGGGCTCCTACGCTCGACACTCAAGATTCTTTGCCGGCCTTGAATTTTCTGTCGCGGCGGGGATAGGCGGCTGTGCTGGCCGCACCTCGAAAAAATCATCTCGCTTTGCGTAGGACCACCACAGGCGCTGCGTAGAAGGCTCTGCAAGGACGGTCCGCGGCGGACCATCCGACCCAATGCGGAGATCAATATGAACAAGATCGTCATGGCCTTTGCCGGCCTGCTTCTTGGCGCGGGTAGCGCCTGTGCGGCGGACAGCGGTGCCAGGGAACTCTTCCGGCGCATGGACACCAACGGCGACCGCAAGCTCGAATTCAGCGAAATCCAGGCCGTGCGGGCGCAGATGTTCGACCGGATGGATGCCAACCACAATGGCTTGCTCGACGCGGGCGAAGTGCGCGGGGAAGTGGAACGGGTGAAGTCGAAGCGCGACTTCCAGGCCACGCAATTCGTCGGCTTCCAGGCCCAGGCCAGCCGCATTGACCGCAATGGAGACGGTAAGATTTCGCGCGACGAGTTTGCCGCCTTCATTCCCGGCCGGTTGCTGCAGGCGGACAAGAACGGCGATGGCGCGCTTTCGATTTCCGAACTGCGTGCGCTCCGACGTCAGTAATCCCCGAACCCTTCGACCCCATCCAACAGGAGTGAAAAGATGAAACGGACAATCACGGCGTTTTGCGGTTTGATGATTGGCGCCACCGGGCTCGCCTCGCCGGCCGAGGCCTTGCCTGTCGTGCCGGCCTCTGCCCCGGCGTCGGTCGCCACAGCGCCGACGCCAGTCTGGTTTCGGCGTGGCTTCTACGTCGTTGGCGGCGGATACTACTACAATGGCTATCGCGGCTATGTCCGCGTGCGGCCAGGCTATCGCTACTACAATGGCTACTGGTTCCCGGCAGCCGCCTTTGCCGCCGGTGTCGCGGCGGCGACCGTCGCACCGGTAGCACCAAGTCCGAAGATCCGATTGGAAGCAGCGCATGTGCGCTGGTGTTTCGAGCGCTACGTCTCCTACCGCGCCTGGGACAACAGCTACCAGCCCTATAACGGTCCTCGCCAACAATGTTGGTCGCCCTATAGTTGAGGGCTCTTCGCTGAGAGCCTTCAACCCTTTCAAGGCAGCATAGGAGATGACCATGATCGACAACCGCTCGATGCCCACGAGCACGGTCATACCGGTGCTTTCGTATCCCGATGTCGAGACGGCCAGCCATTGGCTTTGCGGGGCCTTCGGGTTCGAAATACGGCTGATGATCGGCAATCACCGTGCCCAGCTCGGCTTCGGAGACGGCGCCGTCGTTGTCACAGAATTGAAGTCTGGCGGACTGACGCGGACAGGTGGGCCATTCGCAGTGATGGTACGCGTCGAGGATGTCGACGCGCACCAGAGCCGAGCCGCGAGGCATGGCGCAGTTATTCTCAGCGGCCCAACGAGCCATCCCTATGGCGAGCGTCAATATTCCTGCCGTGACCTCGCCGGCCACAATTGGACCTTTTCGCAGTCGATAGCTGATGTAATGCCCGACGACTGGGGTCGCATCGTCGTGGAAAGCTCAAACGATCCTGATATGGAGAGCTGACACCGATCTGCAGCAGCGACAGTCCATAAGCTTTGGATCGCGACGCCGTCACGACTTGCTCAACGGCTAAGACCAACCTCATCGTGCAAGTGACTGCAGCTTGATGACCGTCTTCGAGTTCTGCCACCGGGAGAAGCATTCACGAAAGCTAGCCTTCCTACGATGGCGTCATGTCGGTGCTCGCGTATTGCGATTAATGGGTAATCAGCGACGATCTCGACCTAGAAGGCTTACGCGACTGCGGTACTAGCGCCGGAGCACCACGCCCACGCTAAGCTGGATGCCGCATCGATGTTTCCCGGTCGGAAGCTGCTGGTCTGCTTCCGGCGCCATTGCGGCCGCGCTCGTAGCGCAAAATGTAGATTGACCCTTCTATAACTGACTCAGCGCTTGCATGGAAACTGGATGATGAGCCTCCGGGCCCACCAGAACTAACCTTTAGAGCTCTGATTTTATTGCGCTTTTTGTAAATGGCTCACAACGTGGACTCGAACCTCCTGTCGGAACAGTCCGCTTGGGACAAACTGCCGTCTCATAGGCACGAGAGTTCGACCATTCCAGCAGCTGGGAGCACCGGGTCGGCAGAGATTTCTGAGCGAGTTCCCGATTTTCTTCAGCCAGTTTATGGGCCTTCCGAGGACTCAAGATCGCGCAGCCGCATTCGCCACGATGAAGACCGAATAGAGCGACTGCCGTGCCGTGATGAACAGGCGGTTGCGCTTCGGGCCGCCGAAGGTGAGGTTCGCAACCGTCTCCGGAATGTGGATCTTGCCGATCAACGTGCCGTCGGGGTCGAAGCAATGGACGCCATCGCCAGTGCCTGCCCAGACGCGGCCAAACGTATCCACCCGGAAGCCGTCGAACAGGCCAGCCGTGCAGGTCGCGAAAACGCCGAGTTCCTTGAGCGCGGCGTCCTCGACGGCGAACTTGCGGATGTGCCGCGGCCCGTCCTTCTGATGCGTGACGCCGGTGTCACCGACATAAAGGATCGTCTCATCCGGCGAGAAGGCGAGACCGTTGGGCTTCGCCATCGTCGAGACGACGCGTGCCACCGCGCCCCTTGCAGGGTCGGCACGGTAGACGTGGGAGCCCTCGATCTCCTGCTCGGCGCGGTCGCCCTCATAATCCGTCGTGATGCCGTAGGGTGGATCGGAAAACCACACCGTGCCGTCCGATCGTACCACCACATCGTTGGGCGAATTCAGCCGCTTGCCCTCGAAACGATCAGCGATCACCGTCATCGACCCGTCATGCTCGGTGCGGGTGACGCGCCGCGCCCGGTGCTCGCAGGTCACCAGCCGCCCTTCGGTGTCGACTGTATTGCCGTTGGCGTTGCTGGACGGCGCCCGGAACACCGAGACGGCTCCATTGGTGTCGTCGTAGCGCATCATGCGGTCATTTGGGATGTCCGAAAACACCAGATATCGCCCAGCCGCGAACCAGGCCGGACCCTCCAGCCAGCGCCCTCCGGTCCACAGCCGCTCGACCGCCACGTGGCCGACGAGGCAACTCTCGAACCGCTCGTCGAAAACCTCGAAACCAGCGCCCTCGATATCTCCGAACATGCCTTGTCCTCCATGAAACCGGCCTATCGTTAGCCTTCGCTGCCAGGCATTTTCAAGACTTGACCTGCAAAAATGTTAGCGATAACATCGGTCCCAATTCAGTCCGTTTATTTTGGCTTGGGAGGGCCATGGATGCGGCCCAAGCTCATAGAATTCATCGACATCTCCAAGCGCTTCGGCGGCACCCTGGCGTTGAAGTCGGTCTCGCTCGATATCCACGAGGGTGAGATCGTTGCGCTGCTGGGCGAGAACGGCGCCGGCAAGTCAACGCTGATCAAGACGCTGGCCGGCATCTACAAGCGCGACCAGGGAACAATCCGGTTTCGCGGCGAGGACTACCACCACCGCCCGCCGGGCCCGAACCAGCCGCAGAAGGTCGCCTTCATCCATCAGGATCTCGGCCTCATCGAATGGATGACAGTGGCCGAGAATGTCGGCATGGCGCAAGGCTTCTCGCGCCGCTCTGGCCTGATCGACTGGCGCGACACAGAGCGTCGCGCCGAGAGCGCCCTGGCCCTGGTCGGCTGCGCCTTCGATCCGGCGACGCGCGTCCAGGATCTTTCCCGCACCGAGAAATCGCTGGTGGCCATCGCCCGCGCGCTCGCTACCGAAGCCGACGTGCTGGTGCTGGACGAGCCGACGGCAAGCTTGCCCGCGGATGAGGTCGAACGCCTGTTCCAGGCACTGCGACCGTTGCGCGAGCGCGGCGTTGGCATGATCTATGTCTCGCACCGCCTGGATGAAGTGTTCCGCATCGCCGACCGGGTCGCCGTGATGCGGGACGGCCGCATGGTGGCGGTCGAGCCGGTCGCCGAGACGACGCCGCAGGAACTGGTCGATCTCATCGTCGGCCGCCCGGCGCACCAGATGTTCGCCAAGTCGCGCTGGCAGGACGGACCCGAGCGGCTGAAAGTCGAGGACCTGCGCTGCGGCAGTATCGGACCCGTCCACTTCGAGGCGCGGTCCGGCGAACTTCTCGGATTGGTTGGCCTGCGTGGTGCTGGACAGGAGGCCGTCGGCCGCGCGCTGTTCGGCGCCGAGCCTTTCGTCGGCACTATATCGCTCGACGGCAAACGCCTCGACCTGTCCTCGGTCGGTGCAGCCCTTGCCGCCGGTGTCGGCTTGATTGCGCGCGACCGCACCGAGGAGTCGGTGGCGCTGTCGCTGTCCGTGCGCGAAAACATGTATCTCAACCCGTCCGCCGCCGGCCGCGGGCTTTTCTCCTTCATGACGCCGGCGCGGGAAAGCGAACTGACGCAGGAACTCGGTACCCGGCTCGGGCTGCGGCCCAACGATCCGCATCTGCCGATAGAGGCGCTGTCAGGCGGCAACCAGCAGAAGGTGGTCGTCGGCCGCTGGCTGGCGACAGGGCGCAAGCTGCTGATCGCCGAGGATCCGACGGCGGGTGTCGATGTCGGCGCCAAGGCCGAAATCTATCGGCTGATCGCGGCAGCCGTCGAAGCCGGGCTGGCGGTCGTCGTCGTTTCCACCGATTTCGAGGAAGTCGCCCATATCTGCCATCGCGCGCTGGTCTTCTCGCACAACCGCATCGTGCGAGAACTGGCCGGCGATGCCTTGACGACTGCGGCGCTTATCCATGCCGCCTCCGTGTCCGAAGCCGCCTGAGGAGTATCCATGAACTCGATCAAATCGACGGCGCTGGAGCCGACCCGCTCGGAACTCTCCGGGCTCAGCTTTGGCCAGAAGGCGGCACGCTATCTGCCGGTCTACGGCCTGCCGATCCTGACGCTGCTGCTCATCCTGCTGTTCTCGCTGCTCCTGCCGCGCACCTTCCCGACGCTGCTGAATTTGCGTTCCATCGTCTCCGACAAGGCGATCATCGCCTTGCTGTCGCTGGCGGCGATGATCCCCATGGCTTCGGGCCGCATCGACCTGACGGTCGGCTACGGCATCGTGCTCTGGCATATCCTGGCCATTAGCCTGCAGACCGCCTTCGGCATCCCGTGGCCGATCGCGGTGCTGATCGTCCTGCTGCTCGGCGTCGTCACCGGCTTTATCAACGGCC
The DNA here is from genome assembly GCF_006442705.1 of Mesorhizobium sp. B1-1-7. NCBI lineage: Bacteria > Pseudomonadati > Pseudomonadota > Alphaproteobacteria > Hyphomicrobiales > Phyllobacteriaceae > Mesorhizobium > Mesorhizobium sp. B1-1-7. Next base: position 218,954 of record NZ_VFWQ01000005.1, read on the forward strand.
TGCTGGTCGAGGTGGCGCGCATCGATTCCTTCATCGCCACGCTCGGCACCGGCACCGTGCTTTATGCTTTGGCCATGTGGTACACGGGCGGGCGCCAAGTCGTCGGCGTGCTTCCCGAAGGCTTTCTCGCCCTCAACGGCACGATGCTGTTCGGCCTGCCGATCACCGGCTACTACGTCATCGTCCTGGCGCTGGTGATGTGGCTTGTGCTCGAATACATGCCGATCGGGCGCTACCTCTACGCCATCGGCGCCAATCCCAAGGCCGCCGCGCTCAACGGCATACCGGTGCAGAAATTCGTCATGGGCGCCTTCGTCGCCTCCGGCGCGATGACGGCGCTTGGCGGCGTGCTGCTCGCCTCCAAGCTTCGCATCGGCCAAGCCAGCGTCGGCCTCGAATATTTGCTGCCGGCGCTCGTCGGTGCCTTCCTCGGATCGACCACCATCAAACCCGGCCGCGTCAATGTCTGGGGCACGATCATCGGCGTCGTCATCCTCGCCGCCGGCATTTCCGGTATCCAGCAATTCGGTGGCTCGTTCTGGGTGGAGCCGCTCTTCAACGGCGTCACCTTGCTCGTCGCGATCGGCATTGCCGGCTACGCGCAGCGGCGCCGGGGCGCTGTCGTGCCGCCTCCACCAGCCGCCAGCCAACCAACAAAGACAAATGACAATGCTTAATGGGAGAAGAAACATGCATCGCAGAACAGTCCTTCAGCTCGGCGTCGCCTGCCTGGCGCTTGGCATTGGCTCCAACGCGCTGGCCGACCCGATGGCCGACGCCAAGGCGGTGGTCGACAAATATGCCAGCAAGGTCGACAAATGGGATGGCCCGACGGCCGGACCGAAAGGTGCGGCCGGCAAGACGATCGTGGTGCTTGGCGCCGATATGAAGAACGGCGGCATCCTTGGCGTCACCAAGGGCGTCGAGGAAGCAGCCGCGGCCCTTGGCTGGACCGTCAAGACACTTGACGGCGCCGGTTCCATCGGCGGTCGCACCGCGGCCTTCGGCCAGGCGCTGGCACTCAACCCCGACGGCATCATCATCAACGGCTTCGATGCCGTGGAGCAGAAGCCGGCGCTGGAGCAGGCCAGGGCAGCCAAGATTCCGATGGCGGCATGGCATGCCGCTCCGACGGTCGGCCCGATCGACGATCTCGGCATCATCGCCAACGTCTCGACCGATCCGATGGAAGTGTCGAAGGCTGCCGCCGACTGGGCTTTCGTGAACGCCAAGGGCAAGCCCGGCGTCATCATCTTCACCGACTCGACCTACCAGATCGCCATCGCCAAGGCCGACCGCATGAAGAAGGAAATCGAGGATCTCGGCGGCAAGGTGCTCGAATATGTCGACACGCCCATCGCCGAGACCTCGCAGCGCATGCCGCAGCTCACCACCTCGCTGCTGCAGAAATACGGCGACCAATGGACTCACTCACTGGCGATCAACGATCTCTATTTCGACTTCATGGGACCGTCACTGGCGGCGGCCGGAAAGTCGGGCACCGACGCGCCGATAAACGTGGCGGCGGGCGACGGTTCCGAATCGGCCTACCAGCGCATCCGCTCCGGCCAGTTCCAGAAGGTGACGGTTGCCGAACCGCTGAACCTGCAGGGCTGGCAGCTCGTCGACGAGCTCAACCGCGCCATGGCCGGCGAGAAATGGTCGGGCTACATCTCGCCGCTGCATGTTGTGACGTCGGACAATGTCGAATTCGACGGCGGGCCGGATAACCGCTTCGATCCGGGCAACGGCTACCGCGACCAGTACAAGAAGATCTGGGGCAAATAGGCGCCGATGAGTACCTCTGCAAACGGGCAGGACGGTCAACGGCCGGCGGTCAACCCGCCGGCCGTTGTGTTTCGCCTGGGTTCAGGCTGTATGACGCGCGATCACCTTCGGCGTCATGCCGACGACCACCCGGTCGTCAGGCGCCCGGCGCCCGTTGAGCAGGTCGAGCACGAGATCGGCGACACGGATGCCGATCTCGTGCGCCTCGACATCGATCGTGGTGATCGACGGCACCGACTGCTCGGCGAGGTCATAGGCGCCGAAGCCGGCGATCGCGACATCCTCGGGGACGCGGATCCCGCGCCGCAGGCATTCCATAAGCGCACCGAAAGCGGAAAGATCCGAAACGCACATCACCGCCTGCGTGTCCGGCCAGCGCGAAATCATCTCGACCATGGCGGTGGCGCCCTCGCGCATCGATATCGGCGGCACGCCGGAGGCAATGATGCGCGAGCCATCGAGACCGCGTTCCTGCAGTGCCGCGACGAAGCCGCGCCGGCGATCGAGGCCACGCGTGTCGCGCGATGTGTCACCGCCGATGAAGCCGAGCCTTGAATAGCCACGTGCGACAAAGTGGTCGACCATCAGCCGTCCGGCCTCGGCGTTGGAAAAGCCGACGACATGACCGATCGGATCGGCCGGCAGGTCCCAGGTCTCCACCACCGGGACGCCGGCATTCTCGAGCATCTTGCGGCAGCGTGGCGTGTGCCGTCCGCCGGTGACGATGATCGCCTCCGGCCGCCGCCGCAGCAACTGGCCGACCAGGCGCTCTTCCTCCTCGACATTGTAGTCGGTGAAGCCGAGCAGGATCTCCAGCCCGCTGTCGCGCAGGCCCTCGGTCATGCCGCGCACCGTGTCGGCGAAATTGGCGTTGTTGATCGAAGGTATCGTCACCGCCACAAAACCGGACCGGCGCGACGACAGGTTGGCGGCGATGCTGTCGAAGACATAGCCGAGTTCGTCCGCGGCCCGTATGATACGGTCGCGCGTGTCCGCGCTGATGGAGGTATCACTCTTGAAGGCGCGCGACACGGTCATCGTCGAGACGTTGGCGCTACGCGCGACATCGGCCATGGTCGGACGTTTTGGCGAAGGCTGCATGGCCATACGTTATCGATATCACTGCTGAATGCAACGCACCGTCGCGGGTTACGAGAAGGCGATCTGAACCTTCATCGCCTGGCTGCGGTCGTTGGCGATTTCGAAGCCTGACAGCGCCTCGGCGAATGCCACGGTGTGGGTGATCAGAGGCTTCACGTCGATGAGCCCCTTGCGCATCAATTCGACGCCCACGGCGAACTCCGGATGGAAGCGGAACGACCCGTTGATGGACAGTTCCTTGGCGGTGACCACCGACATCGGCAGTGCCATCTCCGCACCACCAAGGCCGAGCTGAACGATCGTGCCGCGCGGCCGCAGCGCCGCGATGCCCAGCGCCAAAGCAGCGGCGGCTCCTGAACATTCATAGAGAATGTCGAACGTGCCCTTGTCGGCGAAATAAGGCGCTAGCCCATCCGGATCGGTTCGTGTGTTGATCGTGCTGTCGGCGCCGGCACGCGTGGCCATGGACAGGGTAAAATCAGTGATGTCGACGGCGACGATCTCGGCGGCGCCCGCGCGGCGCGCGCTGAGGATCGACAACAGGCCGATCGGCCCACAGCCAGTCACCAGCACACGCTTGCCCAGCATCTCACCGGCCCTGCGCGTCGCGTGGAGACAGACCGCCAGCGGCTCGGCCATCGCCGCTTCGGCAGCACTCAACCCATTGGCCGGCACGCATTGCGGTGCGTCCGCCACAAGCATTTCGCGGAACGCGCCCTGGATATGCGGGAACGGCATGGCGCTGCCATAGAAGCGCATGTTGAGACACTGGTTGTGCATCCCTTCCCGGCAGTACCGGCAGCTGTAGCAGGGCCGCGACGGCGAGACCGCGACCAGCTGGCCTGGCCGCAGTCCGTCGACGCCGGGGCCGAGCTTTTCGATGACGCCGGAGACCTCATGGCCGAGAATCATCGGCTCTTTGAGGCGCACCGTTCCGAAGCCGCCATGATTGTAGTAGTGCAGGTCGCTGCCGCATATGCCGCCGGCGGCGAGACGCAGCAGCACCTGTCCCTGACCCGGCGCCTCGACCGGCCGGTCCTCGATGCGCAGGTCCTTCGCGGCGTGGATGACGATCGACTTCATGGTCAGTAGACTCCTCGGGCAATTCCAGGAAAAATGTGCAGCGGTTTTCCGTCCGAATCCGCGTAAGACAAGCCTAAAGCACCGGCGTGAGCAGCGGCTGGCCGGCGAAATGGGCGGCAAGATTGTCGCGCACCAGTTTGCCCATGGCCTTGCGCGTTTCGATGGTGCCCGACGCATGGTGCGGCTGCAGCAACACATTGTCGAGCGCCAGGAAGCGCGGATTGAGCTTCGGTTCGCCCTCGAACACATCGAGCGCGGCGGATCCGAGCACCTTTGCCTCGAGCGTGTCGAGCAGCGCATCCTCGTCGATGTTGGATGCGCGCGAAATGTTGATCAGCATGCCGTCCTCGCCGAGTGCCGCAAGCACATCCTTGTTGACGACGTGGCGCGTCGCGGCCGACGCGGCAAGCGTCACGAACAGGAAGTCCGAACGCCTCGCCAGCTCGACCGGATCGGCGACGAACGTCCAATCCGGGGCGAAGTCCTTCGGCGCGACGTCGCTGTAGGCGATGTCCATGCCGAAGCCCGCGAGACGCTTGGCCACCTCGTAGCCGATGCGCCCAAGACCGAGCACGCCGGCCCGCCGGCCCCAGACGCGGCGCTTGAGCGGGTAGAGGCCCTTCGCCGCCCAGCTGCCGTCGCGCACCCAGCGTTCGGCGCCGATCACGCCGCGCGACAGGCACAGCATCATGGCGATGCCGAGATCGGCGACGTCGTTGGTCAGCACGTCCGGCGTGTTGGTGACGCGCACGCCTCGCTCCCGGCATGCCGCGAGATCGACCGCATCGAAACCGACGCCGTAGACGGAAACAACCTCAAGCGAAGGGCAGGCCTCGATCATGGCGCGGTTCGCGCCGAGCTCGCCACGCGTGGCTATGCCGCGCACCTGCGGTCCGATCTCGGCGAGGAAAGCCTGCTTGTCATCAGCCGCGAAATAGCGGTGCACTGTAAAGGCTTCATTGAGCGGCTCCTCGTCCCATGCGGGGTAGGGTCCAACCTGAAGGATGTGAGGCCGCTGCATCGGTTTTCGCTCCAACTGACTTGACAACAATGTTATCGATAACATAACAACATTCAACGACGAGAGGCAATCGGAAAATGTCGTCCACACTGTTCGATCTCACCGGGCGCGCGGCGCTCGTTACCGGCTCCTCGCAAGGCATCGGGTTCGCTTTGGCCAGGGGACTGGCCGAAGCCGGCGCCAAAGTGGTCCTCAATGGCCGCGACGGGGCAAAGCTCGCCGAGGCTGCGGCGCGGATAAAAGGGGCGGAGACACTCGCCTTCGACGCCACCGACCATGACGCGGTCCGCTCCGCCATCGACAGTTTCGAGCTGTCCGGCGGGCCGATCGACATATTGGTGAACAATGCCGGCATGCAATTCCGCACGCCGCTCGAGGACTTTCCCGCCGACGCGTTCGAACGCCTGCTGCAGACCAATGTCGCCAGCGTCTTCCATGTCGGCCAGGCCGTCGCCCGGCACATGATCCGTCGTGGGCGCGGCAAGATCATCAACATCGCCAGCGTCCAGACGGCGCTTGCCCGCCCCGGCATCGCGCCCTACACAGCGACCAAAGGCGCGGTCGGTAATTTGACCAAGGGCATGGCGACCGACTGGGCCAGGTTCGGCCTGCAATGCAACGCCATCGCGCCCGGCTATTTCGACACGCCGCTGAATGCCGCACTGGTCGCCGATCCGGCATTCAGCGCATGGCTTGAAAAGCGCACGCCGGCCGGTCGCTGGGGCAAGGTCGAGGAGCTGGTCGGGGCCTGTGTCTTCCTCGCCTCCGACGCGTCATCCTTTGTCAACGGACATGTCCTCTATGTCGATGGCGGCATCACAGCGTCGATCTGATCAGCCCCGCCGCATGGTCATCATGGGCGTTGCGGGGTCGGGCAAGACAACGATCGGCGAGGCACTCGCCCGCGCGATCTCGGCGACCTATCTGGATGGTGACCAGCTGCATCCGGAGGCCAACATCGCCAAGATGAGCGCCGGCATTCCGCTTGCCGACAGCGACCGGTGGCCGTGGTTGGCAAAGGTCGGCGAAACCCTGAGGCCAGGCACAATGCCCGTCATCGTCGGCTGCTCGGCGTTGAAGCGCGCCTATCGCGATTTCATCACCGAACGGGCCGGCGCGCCGGTGCTGTTCATCTATCTCGACGGTTCGCGCGAACTGATTTCCCGTCGAATGCGGGAACGCACCGGCCACTTCATGCCGACCAGCTTGCTCGACAGCCAGTTCGCGACACTGGAGATACCAGGCAAGGACGAGAACGCGATCAGGGTGGCGATCGACGCGCCGCTCAAGGAGATTGTCGCGGAGATAACAACGAAATTCGAGGAGTGGCCGTCATGACCAACAAAGTCGCACTGATCGGCGCCGGTGCCATGGGCGGGGCGATCGGTGAGCGCCTGCTTGCCACCGGCAATCGCCTCGCCGTCTTCGATCTCGACAAGGTCAAGGTCCAGGCGCTGGTCGCCAGAGGCGCGACCCCCATGACAAGTGCGGCCGAGGCCGCTGGCGCGTCCGACTATGTCATCCTCAGCCTCAATTCGGCGGCGATCGTGCGCCGCGCGGTGTTCGGCGACGGCGGCGTGGCGACTGGAGCCAAGCCTGGCACGCTGATCATCGACATGTCGTCCATCGAGCCCGATGCGACGCGCCAGCTCGCCGCGGACGCATGCGAGAAGGGTTTTCGCTGGGTCGACAGCCCGCTCTCGGGCGGTGCGCCGAAGGCGCTGACCGGCGAGTTGACACTGATGGCCGGCGGCGAAGAGGATGACGTCGAGGATGCCCACAATGTGCTGCGCGATGTTGCGGCCAACTACACCCATATGGGTCCGGCGGGCGCCGGCCAGACGACCAAGCTGATCAACCAGGTGCTGTGCGCGCTGAACTTCATGGCGGTGGCGGAGGCGACGCGGCTGGCGCTGGATGCCGGCGTCGACGTGCTGAAGATCCCGCAGGCGCTGAGGGGCGGCCGCGCCGACAGCGCCATCCTGCAGGAATACCTGCCGCGCTTCGCCACCCGCGATTACCGCCGCACCGGCCGCATCGACAATATGGTGAAGGACCTCAATGCCGCGCAGGATCTGGCGCGGCGGACACACACGGCGATGCCGCTGACGGCCGTCTGCGCCGAGGTGCACAGGCTGCTGACAGCCGCCGGACTGGGCGGCGAGGATCAGGCCGCATTGATGGAATTTTTCCAACGCAAGGACGAGGACGGCAAATGATCACGCGCTACGCACTGTTTGAAGGCAAGGTGAAGGATGGCCAGACGGAGGCGTTCCGCCGGGACGTGATCGAGACTGTCCTGCCGAAATGGAAGGCCTTCCCCGGTGCGCTACACGTGCGCGTCAGCTTTGCCGAGAAGCGCGACGACGGCGCGCCGGAATTTCCAATGATCCTGGCCATCAATTACCCCGACATGGCGGCCGTCGACGCGGCCCTTGCCAGCCCCGTCCGCGCCGAATCCCGCGCCGCGACCGAGGCGGTGCTGGGCAGATATTTCGAGGGCCGCATCCACCACCACGTCACCATCGCCAACGAGTTTCCGCTAGCCGGAGATTAGCCCCCTATCATGGGGAATTTTCGACCCGGAAAACACCCGTATTGCTATCGAGGCGGCAGCGGCTGCGCGGATGTCACCGGTTGCTTTCTTCAGGCTGTGCGGGCGAAGCGATCGACCCTGAAATCGTCGAGCGGTGTTTCGCAACGGTCGGTCATGATGAGCTCGGCCATGGCATCGCCCACGCCCGGACCGAGCTGGAAGCCATGTCCGCTGAAGCCGAAGGCGTGGAACAGGCGTGGCGTCGTCGCCGAGCGTCCCATGATCGGCAGCATGTCTCTGACATAACCCTCGCAGCCGGACCACGTGCGGATGACCGCGACCCGCGCGATTCCCGGCAGCAACCGTGCGACGGCGCGCAACTGCGTCGGCAGGCGTATGGGATCCGCGTTTGCATGGCCAGGATCCAGGTTAACTGCCACCCTTTCGGCCGCTCCGCCGAAGACGATGTTGCCTCGCTCGACCTGACGCAGATAGGCGCCATGGTCCTTGTTGCGCGTCCAGATGCCGACCACCGGCAAGATACGATGCGGCAGCGGCTCGGTCACGCCCATCTGCGGGCCACGGGCGTCGAGCGGAACCGCTTCGCCGAACTGCGCGGCGATGCGCGCGCCCCAAGCACCAGCGGTGTTGAGCAGACACTCGGCGGCGAATGCACCTTTTGAACTGGCTACAAGGAAGCTGGAGCCTGTGTGCCGGATCGTCTCGACCTCAGTCGCCTCGGCGATTTCCGCGCCCAGTTTGCGGGCGGCCTCGGCGAATGCCGGTGCGATCAGCCTCGGATTGCCGCTGCCGTCCTGCGGCGAGAACGACGCCGCGATCGCCTCGGCACCGAGACCGGGAAAGCGGGCACGGATCTCGGGTGGGCCGAGCTCCTCGAGGTCCAGCCCCCAGGGCCGCGCCGCCTCGGCATAGGCCCGCATGTCGGCGAGGCTATCTTCATCGAAGATCAGCCGGATATGACCGGTAGCGCGGAATTCCACGTCGCGGCCAAGCATTTTTTCGGCCTCGCCCCACAGCCTGAGCGAGCGATGGGCCAGCGGAAGCTGGGACAGATCACGCCCCGTGCGCCGAATGTTGCCGAAGGAGGCAACCGTTGCTCCTGTGCCGATCCGATTGCGCTCGATCAAGGTAACGCGCGCGCCGCGCCGGGCCAGGAAATAGGCAGAAGCCGTTCCCATCAGTCCGCCGCCCAGCACGATCACATCCATGGCGCGGCCTCTTGCAAAACAGCACTCTATCCTTTGACTGATCTTGTCCGCGCCGTGGCATTGCGTCAAAGATGGGTTTGGACAGGACCCATAAGCTTTACCTATGGAGTGGCAATGCGGGCCCGGCAGCTCGAAGTGTTCATCGCCGTCATGCGCGCGGGCACCGTGACCGCCGCGGCGCGGATGCTGAACATCTCCCAGCCCGCTTTGAGCCAGATCCTGCTCCACACCGAAGACGAACTCGGCTTCACGCTGTTCGAGCGGGTTAAGGGCCGGCTGCGGCCGACCCCGGAGGCGCTCGAGATCTTCCCTGATGCCGAGAGGTTGTCGGCGGGGCTTGAAGGCTTGCGCCGCAAAACCACCGATCTGCGTCTGGGCCGGGCAGGGCTGGTGCGGGTCGCCGCCTCACCGCCGCCGGCCATGGCGATCTTGCCGCGCGCGTTCACCAAATTCCGGGCCCAGCATCCCAACATAATGTTGCGCGCTCATAGCGCGCCGATCGCCGCCATCGTCGACATGCTGCGAGCGGGCGACGCCAGCCTCGGCGTGGCCATGGACGACCGGCTCCCTCCGGATATTGAGGCGGAAGTGATCGGCAGCGTCGGTTTTGCTTGCCTGCTGCCGACCGGGCATGTGTTGGCCGGGAAAACCGAGCTGACACTCGCCGATCTCGCAGGCGAGGAATTGATATCGTATCGGGGCAACACCCGTCCTGCCGACGAACTGGCCCACGCTGCACGCGCGCAAGGTGTGACGCTTTCGCCGTCGCTCGAGATCGACGTATCCATCTCCGCGGTCGGTTTTGTCCAGGCCGGTCTGGGCATCGCCCTGGTCGACGCGCTGCTGCCTTGGCATCAGTTTGCCGGGCTTGCGGTCAGGCTGCTCGCAAATGGGCCGGAATTTCCGATTGCGCTGCTCACGTCTCGCACACGGGCACTTTCGCGGGCCGATGAGCTGATGCGCGACCAGATCCGCGCGGCCTGTGCCGCCGTGCTGGGTTAGCGTCGCTCGAAAGCATAAGCAAGGCTTATATCCTTGCTCATCATACGTCTTGGACCCTGGCCATCCTGTCGTGTCAGCTTTGGTTGGCAGACAGGAAGGGACGCATCATGGATGGTGCCATCGCGGCGGACGAGGCGCGGAACGAAGCCGACTGGAAGGTCGGCGTCGATATCGGCGGCACATTCATCGATTTCTGCGCGCTGGAAGCAAATTCTGGGCGCGTGGCCTCGCTGAAAGTTCTGACGACGCCAGAAGATCCGGGCGCCGAACTGATGACGGGCCTCACCCTTCTGGCCGAACGCGAAGGCTTTGATCCCAAACGCATGACGCGCTTCGTGCATGGGACAACGGTCGGCATCAACACCATCATCCAGCGCAAGGGCGCACCGCTGGCGCTGTTCACCAATGCCGGCTTCGAGGACGTCATCGAACTGGCGCGATTGCGAATGCCGGACATGTATTCGCTGTTTTGCTCGCGGCCGGACCCGCTGATCTCGCGCGACATGGTGTTCGGCATTCCGGCCCGCATGCGCGCCGACGGAAGTGAATCCCAGGCACCGGACATGGCGGTGGTGGCCAGCGCGGTGGCCGCGGCGAAAGCGGATGGGGCGCAGGGGATCATCGTCTCCTTCCTCCATTCCTGGCGCAACGCCGCGCAGGAGGCTGCCGTCAAGGCGACGATCGCGCGTCACGCTCCCGACCTCTTCGTCTTCTCTTCGGCCGAGGTGTGGCCGGTCATCCGCGAATACGAGCGCGGCTCGACCGCCATTCTCAATGGTTATGTCCATCCGCGCGTCTCGGGCTATTTGACGGCGCTGGAAGAGCGGCTGAAGGACCGCAGCGTGCCGGCCCGCCCGATGCTGACGAAGTCGAACGGCGGGCTGATGAACGCCGCCGAAGGCAAGCGCGCCTGCGTGAACATGCTTTTGTCGGGAACGGCCTCCGGCGTCATCGGTGCCTCATGGCTGGCGCGTCAGGCCGGCGAAGACCAGGTTCTTACCCTCGACATCGGCGGGACCTCGGCCGACTTCGCGCTCATCATCGGTGGCGAGGCGCAGTTCGGCACCGGCGAACTGATCGGCGAGTTTCCGCTCCATATCCCCTCGGTATCGGTGAGCTCGATCGGCGTTGGCGGCGGCTCGATCGCCAGCGTCGACGCGCAAGGGGTGCTGCGGGTTGGGCCTGAGTCGGCCGGTTCGACTCCGGGACCGGCATGCTACGGCCGCGGCGGCCAGCGGGCGACGGTGACCGACGCCATGGTGGTGTGCGGATGGCTCGGTCACAGCGAGATGGCCTATGGCCAGCTCCGCATCGATACCGGACTGGCGCATCGCGCGGTCGGCGAGCTTGCCGCCCGGCTCGGCCGCCCGATCGAGCAGACGGCGCAGGCGATCCTCGACATTGCCGTGTCGGAGATGTTCGTCGAGGTCGAGAAGCTTGCCTCGCGCGCCGGCGTCGACTTGCGCGATTTCACGCTGATGCCGTTCGGCGGCGGCGGCCCGATGCTCGGCGCCTTCCTTGCCCGCGAACTCGGGATGAAACGCGTCATGGCGCCCCGCCGGCCCGGCGTGGTGTCGGCGCTGGGCGGGCTGGTTGCTGATCTGCGCGGAGACTTCATTCGCACCATCTTCAGCCCGCTGTCGGACATGTCGCTTGCCGGAATTGGCGAGGCCTTCGAGGCTCTGGCGCGTGAGGGGCGCGACTGGCTTGCGGCGCAAGGTCATGACGGGGAGGCGGAGCTCAACCTCTCCTGCGACATGCGCTATGTCGGACAAAGTTATGAGATCGAGGTCGTCCTTCAGCCGCAATGGCTGACGGACGGGAATGCGGTCGCCATCGCACAGGGCTTCCACCTCACCCATGAACAGCTCTACGATTTCCACGACCCGGACGGCGAGATAGAACTTGTGAATGTCCGGCTGTCCGCCATAGGCGCGGGGCCGAAACTCTCCCTCCCGGAGGCCGAAGAAGTGGAAGTTGCGGCCATCCCGGCGCGCCGGCTCCCGGTCTATACGGGCCTGAACGTCGAGACCGTCGACCTCTACGAGCGGCAGGCCCTCGTAGCCGGCAGCAAATTCCACGGTCCTGCCGTGGTCGTGCAGGAAGACACCACTTTTGCCATTCCCGCGGGAGCGCAGGCAAGGGTCGACCGTCACCTCAACCTTTTGCTGACGTTCCCGGAGTAAAGCCATGTTTGACCGCACGAACCTTCAGGTTCTGGCCAACCACGCCCGCGCGGCCGCCGAGAACATGGCCCATACGCTGCACCGCACCGCGCACTCCGCCTTCGTCAAGGAGACGCAGGATTTTACAGTGATGCTGATGGACCGTTCAGGCGCGACCTTCGCCGTGCCGATGGAACTTGGGGCCACCTGGTATCCGGGGCTTTCATATCACCGCGCGATCGCGATGGTCGACGACTACCGGCCGGGGGACGTTGCGTTCACCAACGATCCCTATTCCGGCCACGTCGCCACGCACGCGCCCGACACGCATCTGTGGAAGCCGGTCTTCGTCGACGGCGAGATCGTCGCCTGGACCGGAGGGCATATCCACAACACCGACATGGGCGGCGCGGTGCCGGCTTCGCTCAGCAGGGCGCTGACCGAAATCCATCAGGAAGGTATCCGCTTTCCACCCATGAAGCTGGTGAACGAAGGCGTCTTCGATGAGACGATCCTGCGGATCATGAGCACCAATGTGCGCAAGCCCGACCTCAACATCGGCGACATCAAGGCGCTGGTCGGCGCGCTCAACACCGGCGAGCGCAAGATCCAGGCGATGGTGAAGAAGTTCGGCAAGGCCGGCTTCATCGAGGGCGTTTCCGCGCTTCTCGACCATGCGGAGGCGCAGGCGCGCGACGTGCTGCGCGCCATGCCGGACGGCACATGGCAGTTCGCCGATTATGCCGACGAGGATTCGGTCGAAGCCAATCCTTGCAGGCTGAAGCTGACGCTGACGATCAAAGGCGACGAGGCGGTGCTCGACTTCACCGGCTCCGATCCGCAGCTCGGCTCCTCGCTCAACGTGCCTTCAGGCGGCGACCCGCGACACACCATGCTGCTGGTGGGCGTCTATTACGTGCTTTACACGCTCAACCCGAAGATACTGCTCAATACGGGCCTCACCAGGCCGTTTACCTGCATCACGCCCGAAGGTTCGGTGCTCAATCCGGTCCATCCCGCTGCTGTGGGCATGCGCTCGCTCACCTGCGCCCGGCTGCGGTCGGTCATCTTCGGCGCCTTCTCGCAAGCGGTGCCGGAGCGCCTGCCCGCAGCACCTGCCGGCAACAACTGCATCGTCAATGTCATGACGACGGACGAGCGGACCAGCAAGACTGTCATCACGGCGGTGAATCCCGTAGTGGGCGGCGGCGGCGCGATGCCGCATCGCGACGGGACCAATGGATCGGGCGCGGATGCCGCCTATCTCAAGAACACGCCGATCGAGATCACCGAGACCGAGACCCCGGTCGAATTCGTGAAATACGGGCTCGCGAGGGACAGTGGCGGTGCAGGGCGCTGGCGCGGCGGCCTGGCGACCGAGATGGCTTTCCGTGTCTTCGCCCCCGACTCCAGGATCACGGCGCGCAACCGCGACCGCAGCTTCTTTCGTCCGTGGGGCGTGCTGGGCGGCAAGGCAGCCGGCCTATCGGACATGATCGTCAACCCAGGGACCGAGCACGAGCGGCGGCTGGGCAACATCGACACTGCGGTGCTGCAGCCTGGTGACGTGCTCGATATCCGCTCCGCCGGAGGCGGCGGGCGCGGCGATCCGCGTGAGCGCGAGCCCTGGCGCGTCGCGCAGGATGTGCGGCGTGGCTATGTCACGCGAACGGCTGCCGAGCGCGACTATGGGGTCGTCATCCGTGACGGCGAGGTCGACGTGCAGGCGACGGAAAGACTGCGTGCGCGGCAGGGACCAGCCGTCGGCCATTTTCATTTCGGTCCGGAGCGCGATGGCTACGAAGCGCAGTGGACGCCCGCGGCCTATGACCTGCTGACCGCCATACTGCGGGACTTGCCGATCCACTGGCGGTTTTTCGCCAAGACGGAGATATTCCGTCGCATGAAAGGGCGCTCGGGACAGGAAGGCGTCCAGGCTGCGTTCGATGCGGTCTGCGAACGGTTCCCCGAACTGCCCAGTCCTCGCACCGTGCGAGAGGCAGCGGAATGATCACCGCCGGCCGCATCGTCCGGCTGGCCGAGCGCGACCGCGCAGTGGTGCATTTCTTTCTCGACGGTGAGATGCGCGGCGCCCTTGCGGGTGACACCGTGCTGACCGCCATGCTTGCATCAGGACATGCATTGCGAAAATCCGAGTTCGGACCCGAGCCGCGTGCCGGCTTCTGCCTGATGGGAGCCTGCCAGGATTGCTGGGTATGGCAGGACGAGGGACCGCGCATGCGGGCGTGCTCGTCACTTGTCAGTCAAGGCATGCGGTTGCGCACGACGCCACCGGAGAGCTGGCCGTGAGCGAGACCTCGTCGCCGCGGATCGTGATCGTGGGCGCCGGTCCGGCCGGCATAAGGGCGGCCGCGACGCTGGTCGAGGCGGGACTTCATCCGGTGGTGATCGACGAAGGCAATCGCGCCGGCGGCCAGATCTATCGCCGGCCACCTGATGGGTTCGTCCGCACGCCCGAGCAGCTCTATGGGTCGGAGGCGGCGAAGGCGCGCGCGCTGCATGCGCTCTTCGATCGGTTGGTGGCAGACGGGCGGCTTACCCATTGCGCGGACAGCTCGGTCATAGCAGTGCATGAAGGTCGGCTGCAGATGCTGGGGGAGGGCGGCGTGCAGCTAGTCAGCTATGATCGTCTGATCCTTGCCACCGGCGCATCCGATCGTGTCGCTCCGGTCCCCGGCTGGCAGAGCGCCGGCGTCTACAGCCTTGGCGCGGCGCAGATCGCGCTGAAGGCGCAGGGCGTCGCGCTCGGGCGGCGCATCGTGCTCGTCGGATCGGGGCCTTTGCTGACGCTGGTCGGCACTCAGCTCATCAAGGCTGGAGCGGATGTGGCGGCGGTGCTCGACACCTCCCCCTGGCGCCAGCAGATGCGGGGGCTCTGGGACCTTGCCGCCCGGCCGTTGGTCGCGCTGCGCGGTCTGGCCCTGCGGGCGAGGCTCGGCGGCCGCTACCATGCGGGCGTGAAGCTCGAACGGATCGTCGCCGACGGAAAGGGGGTCTCAGCGATGTGCTGGCGCGACGCCGGCGGAAGGCAACACCTCACGTCATGCGACACGATAGGCATGGGCTGGCATTTGCGGGCGGAGACGCATCTCGCAGACTTGGCGGGATGCGCCTTCATTTATGACGAGCAGTGGCGGCAATGGCTGCCAAAGACCGACCGGATGGGCCGCGCCGGCGGCGGAGTCTATCTTGCGGGCGATGGAGTTCGTCTTCTGGGAGCAGATGGCGCGGAGATCGCGGGACGCCTTGCCGCGGCGGCGTGCCTTGCCGATCTCGGATTGCCGGCGCCTTCCCTCGGTGCCGATCTGCGCAAGCTCGCGCGGCTCGAACGCTTTGCCCGTGGCCTGGTTCGCGCCTTTCCCTGGCCGGCGGCGATGGCGCGGGCACTCCCGGACGACGCGGTCGTCTGCCGCTGTGAAAACGTGACCGCCGCGGCCGTGCGCCAGAGCTCCGATTTCGGCGGCAGCGAAGCCAACAGGGTCAAAGCGCTGTCGCGCGTCGGCATGGGACGATGCCAGGGGCGCTATTGTCAGTTGGCCGCCGTCGAACTCATCGCGGCGCAGACCGGCTGCACGCCTGGCGCTGTCGGCCGGTTTCGCGGGCAGGCGCCTGTCCGCCCGGCGCCTGTCGGTGCCTTTCTGCAGGACGGCTCATGGCGTCGCGGAGACCATGTCTAGATGTCGCAATGTATCGTGCCTTAGAAGTCGGCAACTTTCCCCCAGGCTGAAGCGTCGAAGCGCCTGGGATCGTAGGATTGCGGATCGACGATCGGTTTGGAACCAGTCATCAGATCGGCGACGAGATGCCCGGCGCCGGGTCCGATGCCGAAGCCATGCCCCGAGAACCCGGCAGCCAGGAAGAAACCCGGAACAGTGTTGATCTCGCCGATGGCAGGCACGCCGTCGGGCGTGCTGTCGATGTAGCCGGCCCAGCTTGCGCTGATCCTGGTCTGGCGCAGTGCCGGCAGCAGTTCGAGCGCCCGGGCGTGGGCCAGGCGGATGGTCGCCTGGTCCGGAACCGGATCGAGGATGCGCATCCGCTCCATCGGCGTCGGCTGATCGAGCCGCCAGTGTCGGAGCGTTTCGTGGCCCGAGCGCATGCCTTGCAGGCCGCCCGGCGCGAGGCTGCGCCACCGCTTCAGGAACATGGCCAGGAACTGGGAGGAGAAGCGCAACTGCTGCGGCGTCACGTCCACACGGCCGCGTCCACTTATGGCGAGCGTGTAACCGCCGTCGCCGCGACGCGTGACCGAGACCCCTGCCGTATGCAGCGCATCAGGCAGACCCTCGGCGCCTGGCGAGACGGAGAGGATGGAGGAGCGGATCGACGCCTGCGGAAAACGGAAACCGAACTGCCGGCAAAAGGAAGAGGCCCAGGCGCCGCCGGCCAGCACCGCCACCTTGGTGCGGATCGTTCCGCTTTCGGTGACCACACCACTCAGTCGTCCGCCTTCGGTCTCGATACCGCGCGCGGCGCAATTCTGGTGCACGGAGCCCCCGAGCTTGAGGATGGCCCGGGCAACCGCGGGCGCGGCCCGCGACGGATCCGCGGTGCCGTCGGTCGGCGAGAACACGCCGCCCTTCCAGGTCCGGCCCGTGGCGCGGCCCCGCTCGCTGGCCTCGGCGCTGTCGAGCATGTGCGTGGTGACGCCGGCCGTCCTGGCGAAGTCACGCCAACGCACCCAGCCAGCCAGTTCCGCATCGTCATTGCTGAGATAGAGCAAGCCGCACCGCCGAAAGCCGGTGTCTTCATCTGTCTCTGGGGCAAAGCGCTGCCACAGATCGAGGCTGCGCGTCGCCATGGGCAACTCGCGCGCGTCACGGTTCTGCTGGCGGCACCACCCCCAGTTCCTTGAGGACTGCTCGGCGCCGACGCGTCCCTTTTCGACAAGCGCGACCTTCATGCCGCGCCTGGCCAGGTAATAGGCCGCGAAGATGCCGACGATGCCGCCGCCGATCACCACCGCGTCCGCGGTCCGTGGCAGTTCGCCGGATGTCTCGATTTGCTGCAGTGGTGCGCGCATGGTCTCTCTGCCTTGACGCGCCAATCTACCGTGTTGTGCAGGCAGCCGGTGCCGCAGTTGACGCTGAAGCAGAATTTTATTCCGGCAGCCTGGGCGAAATCGGGAGCCGCTGCGTTTCAAGCGCTGTCCGCTTGGATGGACAGGCCTACGGGCTGTGGTAGTGTCAATGCCAATGAGCAAGGCAGCATTTTGTGCTACGGCCTGCGTTCTGCGGAGACGACCGTGAAACTGGATCGGATCGATATCAAGATTCTGTACGAGTTGCAGAAGAACGGCCGCATCACGAATGTGGAACTGGCTGATCTGGTGCATCTGTCGCCAAGCCCATGCCTGATGCGGGTCAAGAAGCTCCAGTCGGAAGGCTACATCGAAGGCTATTCCGCGCAGGTCAATATCGGCAAGCTCGGCCAGACGCTGACCGTGTTCACCGAAATCACCTTGAAGAACCATCGCCAGGTGGACTTTGCCCGCTTTCTCGCCGTGGTGGAGAAGATCGACCAGGTCATCGAGTGCCACCTCGTGTCGGGCGGCTACGACTATTTGATGAAATTCGTGACCGCCGGCATAGCCGAGTACCAAACTATCATGGAGCGGTTGACCGACATGGATATCGGCATCGACAAGTATTTCAGCTTCGTGGTGCTGAAGTCGCCCATCATCAAGGCGCACATGCCGCTGCCCAGCCTGTTTCCGAGGTAGTCAGCGATGGCCTTGCGCGCGCTGCATTTGTCGCCTGCAGCCCGCTACAAGATGTCCGGCCCCAATATCGGGTGCAGTGCCTTCAATTCGATTTGCATCTCGGCGATCATCCAGGCGCAGATGTCGGACACGACAGGTCGTAGCGGCCTTGAGCGCGGGGCAATCAGCCGATGGATCCGGCCCGTCTTGATCTGCCTGTCCGAGGCCGGGACAAGGGTTCCCTGAAGCAATGCCCTTGAAACGTTGCTGAGCCAGCCGAGCGCCACGCCTTCCCCGTTCATCGCGGCTTGAAGCACGACGGCGTAGTCCGAGAATTCGAGCCACTTTGCCCTGCTGGTCTTGCGGTCCGCCACACTGCCCCAGGCGTCCAGCCATTGCTCCTTGGCGTCGGTCAGGTGAAGCAGGGCATGACCTTCCCCGGTTCCGGCATGGATCAGCCGACCGTGGGCCGACAAATAGGATGGGCTGCACACCGGAACGATGATCTCAGGCGAGAATGCCCAGTGGTGATAGTGGGGGTCGTCATCGGTCAGGATTCTCGTGGCCAGGTCGACATTCTCGGCGGGTCCTCGCAGAACGCCCGCGGTCAGTTCGAACCTCAGATCGACGTCGGGAAACCTCGTGTTGAAAGCCCCTAACCTGGGAACGAACCAATAGGTTGCCAGAGAACTCGAAAGGGAAAGGGTGACCACCGGCTTTGCAGCGCTGTTCTGCTTGATCCTGCGGATCACTTCCGCGATGCCGTCAAATCCCTCCCGCACGGCCGAATAGAGCACACGTCCGTCCGGGGTCGGGGTCAATCCCGTTGGGCCTCGTGTGAAAAGAGGCACACCAAAATCGGCCTCGAGTTGGGCAATGCTGCGGCTGATCGATGGTTGCGTGACGTTGAACTCGCGCGCCGCGGCCGTGAAGCTACCCGACCGGACGGCAGCTTCGAAGACAAGCAGTCCGCGCGCGGAGGGAACGAGTTTTGCAAAACCAGCCATGCGTCCAGCGTATAGGCACCCCAACCATTTTCAAGCTTTCTATGAGCTCGGAAATGGCGAACTATAACCCTGATGAATGGCCGGAGCAGAACATGAAGACAGCGGCATCCCAAGCGGGCAGCACATCCAGCGATCCTCTGCTTCAGCCGTTTCGGCTCAAGGGTCTGACGCTGCGCAACCGTGTCGTCAGCACCAGCCATGCCTCGATGCTGGACGATGGCGGCCTGCCGCTCGAGCGCTATCAGCGCTACCATGAGGAGAAAGCGCGCGGCGGCCTTGCGATGACCATGGTGGGCGGCTCGGCCATGACGTCGCCCGATTCGAGCTGGGGCGGCGGTCAGTTGGACCTTTCCACCGACCGCATCGTGCCTCATCTCCAATCGCTATCGCAGCGGGTGCATCGCCACGGCGCCGCCGTCATGTGCCAGGTCTCACACCTTGGCCGGCGTGCCACCGCCTATGCAGGAAACTGGTTGCCGCCGGTGGCGCCGTCACGCGTTCGCGAGACGAGAAACCGGAATTTTCCGAAGGAGATGGACGCCGCGGACGTCGACAGGATCATCAAGGATTACGCCAGTGCCGCAAGGCGCTGCCTGGACGGCGGTCTGGATGGCGTCGAAACCGTCACCGGCGGCCATCTGATCGGTCAATTCCTCTCGCTCAGAACCAACAGGCGCACGGATGGATTCGGCGGTTCGCTGGAAAACCGCGCGCGCTTCGGCCTGATGGTTCACGAGGCGATCCGCCGCGCGGTGGGCGACGATTTCGCCGTCGGCATCCGGTTCGTGATCGACGAGGCGGCCAAGGACGGATCCGATTTCGACGAATGCCTTGCTTTTGCCAGGCTCTTCGAACGGGAAGGTCATCTCGACTTCTTCAATTGCATTTTTGGCCGCATGGACACCGACCTGTCGCTGGCTGAGCAGAACATGCCCGGCATGTTTAGCCCGAGCGCTCCGTTTTTGCCGCTGGTCGGGCAGTTCAAACGGGAAACCAGACTGCCCGTGATCCATGCCGCAGCGATCCGGGATATAGCGACAGCGCGGCATGCCATCCGCGAAAACCTTGTCGACCTGGTCGGCATGACTCGGGCGCATATTGCCGACCCCGATATCGTCAACAAGATGATGCGCGGCGAAGAAGAACGCATTCGCCCGTGTGTCGGGGCGTCCTACTGCCTATACAAGAAGGTGCAGTGCATTCACAACCCGGCCAGCGGCCATGAAACGATCATCAGCCATACCATCGTGCGGGCTGAAACGCCGAAACGGGTGGTCGTGGTCGGCGGTGGTCCGGGTGGGATGGAAGCGGCAAGGGTTGCTGCCGAGCGCGGCCACCGAGTGAGCCTGCTCGAAGCCGGAGCGCGCCTTGGCGGGCAGGTGCTCGTCGCGGCCTCGGCATCCGATCGCAAGGATCTCATCGGCATAGTCGACTGGCGCGTCGACGAACTCGCGCGCCTTGGCGTGGAAGTCCGTCTCAACACCTATGCGGACGCAGAAATCGTCCTTGCCGACCAACCGGATGCGGTCATCGTCGCCACCGGCGGCGTTCCCGATATGGAAAGGCTGGAGGGCGCCGAACATTGTGACAGCGTCTGGGACGTCCTGACCGGGGTCGTGCCGGCGAAAGACGATGTGCTCATCTACGACGAGACCGGACGCCAGGCCGCAGTTTCCTGCGGCCTGCATCTTGCCCGTCCGGGGCGCGTGATCAGCCTGGCCATAGCGGACGACACGTTGGCGATCGAGACGCCCTATCCGGACAGGGTGAGTTTTCGCAAACGCGCCGCGGAAAGCGGCATCCGCGTCGTCAGCGATGTGCGCCTGGTCAAGGCCGCGCGCCAAGGCAACGGCATCGCCGCCACGTTCCGGCACGAGCTCACCGGTGCGGAAACGGAAATGACCGCAGCCCAACTCATTGTCGAGCGCGGCACGGTGCCCATGGAGGATACCTATCAGGACTTGCGGGCGCGCTCAGCCAACAACGGCGTCACCGACATAGCCCTGATCACGGGCACGGAAACCAGGCGGGACAATGGTCCGCAAGCTGCCGGATCATTCGTCTTGCACCGCATTGGAGACGCGGTTGCCAGCCGGGACATCTACTCGTCGATCTATGAGGCCTACCGGCTCTGCTCGCAATTGTAGATGGGCCGTGAAACTCGATCGAATCGACATCAAGATTCTCTACGAGCTGCAGAAGAACGGCCGCATCACAAATGTGGAGCTGGCGGAACGGGTCAATCTCTCCCCCAGCCCATGCCTGATGCGGGTGAAGAAGCTGCATGCTGAAGGCTATATCGTACGCTATTCGGCGCAGATCGACATCGCAAAGCTGGGGCGGACGCTCACCGTCTTCACGGAAATTACGCTCAAGAACCATCGCCAGATCGACTTCTCGCGTTTCCTTGCCGCCATTGACAAGGTCGATGCGGCCGTCGAATGCCACCGCGTTTCCGCCCGCTACGACTATCTGACGAAATTTGTCGCCGCCGGCATCGGCGAGTACCAGGAGATCATGGAGCGGCTGAGCGACATGGATATCGGCATCGACAAGTATTTCAGCTTCGTGGTGCTGAAGTCACCTATCGTCAAGGCCCACATGCCGCTGCCCAGCCTGTTTCCGATGTAGTCGAAGCGGCTCACCGTTCCCGTAAAATGCTGAGCCGCTCTAGCGATGGCCGTATTGGCTGACCAGCTCGGGGTCGCGGACGAGGCCATCGAGCCAGGTCGGATCGAGCTTCGGCACCGAGGAGAACAGAAGCTTGGAATAGGGGTGGGTGGGCGCCTGCAGCCTGTCGGGCGTGATCTGCTCCACCCGCTCGCCATTGTACATGACCATGATCTCGTCGCAGATCGCTTCGACGACGGAGAGGTCGTGGCTGATGAAAATGTAGGAAAGGCCCAACTCGCGCTGCAGTTCCTTGAGCAGTTCGATCACCGCGGCCGCCACCACCGTGTCGAGCGCCGAAGTGATTTCGTCGCAGATGATGAGCTTGGGGCCGGCCGCCAGGGCGCGCGCGAAGTTCACGCGCTGCTTCTGGCCGCCCGAGAGTTCCGACGGGCGGCGGTAGCGCAGCGTTCTCGGCAGGCGAACCATGTCGAGCAGTTCGTCGACGCGCTTCGAGCGCGCCTGCCTGTCGAGCCCGTGATAGAACGCCAGCGGCCGGGCAATGATGTCCTCCACGGGCTTGGCCGGATTGAGCGCTGTGTCGGCATACTGGAACACGATCTGCATCTCGCGCAGCTGGTCCTGGCTGCGTTTCCTGGCGGTGCGCTCCAGCTCCCTGCCGTCGAAGACGATGTCGCCGGCCGCTGCCGGATGGATGCCGGCGATGACGCGCGCCAGCGTCGATTTTCCGCAGCCGGATTCGCCGATGACACCGAGATTGCGCCCCTTCTCGACGATCAGGCTGACGGTATTGACAGCGCGGATAAGCGGCAGTCCGTCAGCCCGTATCGCGCCATAGCCGGCTGTCACATTGTCGATGCGCAGCAACGGCTTCGCGCCGGCATCGGCGTCCGCATGCGCTTGCCGCGGTTTCGGCTCGAAGGCAGCCAGCAGTTCGCGTGTATAGGGATGCTGGGCAGCCGAAAGTATCTGAGCCGTGGTGCCGGCCTCCTGCACTTCGCCGCCCTTCAGCACCACAATGCGGTCGGCGATCTGGGCGACGACCGCGAGGTCGTGGGAAACGTAGACCCCCGCTATTCCGCCCGCCCGCATGACCGACTTGAATGCCTTCAGCACGTCGATCTGCGTCGTCACGTCGAGTGCCGTCGTCGGCTCGTCGAAGATCATCAGCTTGGGATCGCCGATGAGCGCCATGGCCGCCGAGAGCCGCTGCAATTGCCCACCCGAAACCTGGTGCGGGTAGCGCGCGCCGATCCCTTCCGGATCCGGCAGCGACAAGGCCCGGAACAGCTCGACCGCGCGCTTTCGCGCCTGCTCGGGGGACATCAGCCCGTGGATGCGCGTAACCTCGATCACCTGCTCGATGATGGTGGACGAGGGGTTGAAGGAGGCGGCAGCACTTTGCGGTACATAGGCAATGTCGGTGCCGCGCATCCTTGCGCGCTGCTTTTCGGAAAGTGCCGCCATGTTCTTGCCGTTGACATTGATCTGGCCGCCGGCGATCCGGCAGCCAGGCCGCGCATGGCCCATCAGCGAGAGTGCGATCGTCGTCTTGCCGGAACCGCTCTCGCCGATCAGAGCGACGATCTCGCCATCGGCGATGTCGAGGCTGACGCCCTTGATGATTTCGACGACACGACCCGAGTCCGTCGTCGCCTCGATCCTCAGGTTCCTGACTTCGACGAGATTGCTCATGCGTCCCTGTCCCTGATCTTCTGCGGCAGGTTGTCGATCAGCAGGTTGACGCTGATGGTGAGGCTGGCGATCGCCAGCGAGGGAACGATGACGGCGGGCGCGGCGAAGGGCAGGCCGCCTATGTTCTCGCGCACCAGCGCGCCCCAGTCGGCGAGCGGCGGCTGCAGACCGAGCCCGAGGAAGGACAGGCCGGAGAGCAAGAGCACGATGAAGACGAAGCGCAGGCCGAAATCGGCCAGCACCGGGCGGATGATGTTGGGCAGGATCTCGGATCCGATGAGATAGGCGGTGCTTTCGCCACGGACGCGAGCGACGGTCATGAAGTCCATGCTGTTGATGTTGACGGCGAGCGCCCGCGCGAAACGGTAGGCGCCGGGGATATAGATGACGGCGAGCGTCATGATCAGCGCCGGGATCGACGAGCCGACCGCGGCGACGACGACAAGGCCGAACAGCTTGCTGGGGATGGAGTTCATCGCATCGAGAAAACGGCTAAGGCAGGTGTCGAGCCAGCCGCCGGTGACGGCCGCGATCATCCCCAGCACCACGCCGCAGAAGCAGGCGATGGCCACGGCGGCGAGCGATATGCCGACGGTGTAGCGCGCCCCCATCAGCACCCGCGAGAGCATGTCGCGGCCCAGATAATCCGAGCCGAGCCATAGGCCCTGTCGCATCGGGCCGAAATAATCATCGTCGACGATGTCGCCGATCGAATGGGGAATGATATAGGGCGCGAAGATGGCGATCAGCGTCCACGCCAGGATGACCAGCGCGGCCACCACGCCCACGAGATTGTAGCTGCGGCCCAGGAAGGACCGTCGCGAAGCTGCCACGCGCGCCATCGTCACCTGAGCCTCGGGTTGGACATGATGGCGATGATGTCGGCGACGGTGATGAGCAAGAGGTAGCCGAGGCAGAAGATCATCGCGCAGCTCTGGATCAGCGGCAGGTCGCGGGTCGCGACCGCATCGACCATCAGCTTGGCGATGCCGGGATAGTTGAAGATCGTCTCCACGATGATGACGCCGCCGACCAGATAGGACAGCGACAGCGCAACCGCGTTGACGATCGGCCCGAGCGCATTGGGAAGCGCGTGCTTGAGCACCATGCGGCCGCGTGAGGCGCCTTTGAGAAGCGCCATCTCGACATAAGGCGTGGACAGTGTCTCGATCACCGCGGCGCGGGTCATGCGGATCATCTGTGCGGAGATGACGAAGGTCAGCGTGATCACCGGCATTGCATAAATGCGTACGAGGTCGGTCAGCGTATGCGCCTCATTGACCGAGGACAGCGCCGGCAGCCATTTGAGATAGACGGCGAAAAGCAGGACCGCCAGAGTCGCCACCATGAACTCCGGCACCGAGATGACGCCGATCGAAAGTATGGTGACGGTGCGATCGTAGAGGGAGCCGCGCAGCATGGCGGCGGTGATGCCCAGCGTCAGGGCCAGGGGGACCGAGAGCAGCGTGGTGATGCCGGCGAGTTCCATGGTGTTGACGAAGCGCCCGCCGATCAGCGCCGCGACCGGCATCTCGTTGGCATAGGAAGTGCCGAGATCGCCGTGGAGCAGGCCGAGAAGCCAGCGCAGGAAGCGAAGCATTGCCGGATCGTTGAGATGCATGGCCTCGCGCAGGCCGGCGACCGCTTCGGGTGTCGCCGCCTGGCCGAGCAGGATCGACGCGGTGTCGCCGGGCAGCATGCTAGTGGCGAAAAAAACGGCGAACAGGACGATCAGAAGTGTGATCACCGCGATTGCCAGCCGCTTTAACACGAGGTTTAGAACCCCAGACGTCATGAAAGCGCTCCTGCGGTTGCGTTCGGCCAAGCGATGTTGCGCAATAAGGTGCCAGGGACCGGCTGTCCGATCCCTGGCAGGCGCCTCTCAGGCTTCGAGCCAGAGATATTCCGCCATTGCGTAGCCCATCATGCCACCGAGCGGGTTCGCCTCCAAACCCTTCACCTTGCTGGAGAGGGCATCGACGTTGGAAATGTAGGCCGGGATGATGGTGCCGGCCTCCTCGGAGACCATGGTCTGCATGTGGCCGTAGATTTCCTTGCGCTTGGCCTGGTCGAGCGAGCCGCGCGCCTCGATCATCAGCTTGTCGAACTTCTCCGACTTATACTGACTTTCGTTCCACGGCGCGTTGGAGGCGTAGAGCAGCGAGAACAGGATGTCCGGCGTCGGGCGTGGGTTGATGTTGCCGAAATGGACCGGCGCCTTGAGCCAGTAATTGTCCCAATAGCCGTCGGACGGGACGCGCTGGACGTCGAGCTTCATGCCGATGTCGGCGCCGGCGGCCTGGATGATCACCGCCATGTCGATCGACGAGGTCGCGGCGTCGGAGGCGATCACGGGAATGGACTGGCCGAGCAAGCCCGACTTCTGGAAGTGGAACTTGGCCTTGTCGGGGTCGAACGCCTTCGGCTTGAGGTCGGCATTGTGGAAGATGTTCGCCGGCGAGACGGGCTGGTCGTTGCCGACTTCGCCGAGGCCGCGCAATGCCGATTTGACGATCTGCTCGCGGTTGACGAGGTATTTCATGCCGGCCACGAAGTCGGCCTTGTTGCCCGGATCCATGTCGAGCCGGATGTTGAGGTCGGTGTAGTTGCCCGAGGTGGTTTTCGACAGTTCGAAGCCTTGCTGCCCGCCGATGAGCTTCATCGCGCGCGGATTGATGGAGGCGGCGAAATTGATGTCACCGGACAGCAGGGCGTTCACGCGGGCGCTGTCATCGCTGATGGCGATGAATTCGAAAGAGTCGAGATAGGGCTGGCCCGACTTCCAGTAGTTCTTGTTCTTGGTGACGACCGACCGCACGCCCGGTTCGAACGTTTGCAGCACGAAGGCGCCGGTGCCGTTGCCCTTGGAGAAGTCGGTGGTGCCATCGGCGACGATCATGAAGTGATGCAGCGCCAGGATGGTCGGGAGGTCGGCATTCGGATCGGCCAGCGTGATTTCCACGGTCGACTTGTCGACCGCCTTGAAGCCGGTCATCTGCGCGGCGATCTTGGCGACTTTGGAACCGACCGCCGGATCGAGATGACGCTTCATCGAGAAGACGACGTCGTCGGCGGTGAGGGCCTTGCCGTCGTGGAAGGTGACGCCCTTACGCAGCTTCACGGTCCAGGTCTTGGCGTCCTTGCTGTCGAAGCTTTCGGCCAGCTCCATCTGCGTGACGCCATCCTTGTCGAGGAAAGTCAGGCGATTGTAGAGCGAACAGCAGCGGACATAGTCGGTCGACAGCGACGCCTTTGCCGGATCGAGCGTGTCGGCGGTCGAGGACGACCAGCCAGCCGCCTTGAAACTGCCGCCGGAAACCGGCGTGGCGGCGACGGCATTGGTGGCGCGGCCAAGCACCACGCTGCCCGCGGCAACCGCAGCGCCGCCGGCCAACAGCATCTTGAGGAGTTCGCGGCGGCTCGCGCCCCGCCGAATGGCATTTTCGACCATGGCATCGTCTGCGCTGGTCCAGTTCGTGATGTTGTCGGTCATATCATTCCCCTTTTCGTTTGTTTTCCGGCTTGCTCGTCTTGACGCGGCTTTCCGGGTTGGGCTCAGGTTCGTTGCTTCAGGCTTTCCCGCACGGCGGCGGCAAGGGCCGCCATTGACGTGAAGTGGTAGTCCGGCGTGGTGAAGCGCTCGGGCTCGATCGTGCCGCCATAGCCCTTCTGGGCGTGCCGGCGCTCGATCCAGCAATTGGTCATGCCAAGCGCCCGGGATATGCCGATATCGTGATACTGGCTTTGCGCGACGTGCAGGATGTCCTCCTTGCTGTCGCCCCTTGAGGCGACGAAATCGAAGACCTTCTGGAAAAAGGCCGGGTCTGGTTTTTCCGTGCCTGTATCGTCGGCAGTGAAGGTGGCGAAAAAGGGCGATCCGAGTTGCTTCTCGAAATGATCGAGCGCCCAGCGCCGGGCATTGGTCATGGCAATCAGCCTGTGCGATTTTGCAAGCTTCGCCAATGCAGCCGCGCTGTCGGGGAAGCCTTGCCAGACGCTGGCGGAGTCCCGCAGGCGCATGCCGTATCTTTCCTCGGCCGGCAGGCCGAGCCGTGGTGCGATGACCCTGTAGACACGCACGAGATCGTCCGGGAACAGGCCTGCATCGGGCATGTAGCGGGCTTGCCGGTAAAGGCTCAGCGCTTCCTCGCCGTCGAGCGGAACGCCGGCCTCGGCGGCAATCCCGGCCAGGCAGGTCGTGATGCCGCCTTCGAAATCGATCAGCGTGCCGACCACATCGAAGGTCATGTATTTGAATTCGCTAAAGCCCCTGGCCAAGACTGGGTCTCCTCTGCACGCGGCCGAATTGCATGTGTTGAACAGAACAAAATTCCGTGCTGTCCGGGGCGTAGGCCTTTTTCGAAGGCCCGGAAATCCGGGCTTTCTGGCCTTGTCTTATCAACAGTCTGGCACTTCCCCCGCGCTGGATTCGCCGAAAAGACGTGAGGGGGCGGCACAAAATTGCGAAATCGTCTGCCCCGGCGCTATTTCGAAACGCAGGGTATTCGTCCGCGGTCATGCCATTGCCTGACGGACATCGGGATCGTCCAGTGTCTGGTCGAGCGTCCGGCGCGTGCGCTCGATGATCGCGTCGATGTCGGCGTCGGTGCAGCAGAGCGGTGGTGCATAGCCGATAACCCCATGCGCAAAGGCACGGATGATCAGGCCGTTGTCCCACGCCCTGTCGAAGACGCGCCGCGCCGGCATGGCCGACGCCGGAAACGGGGTCTTCTTCTGTTTGTCGACCACCAGTTCGATCGCGGCAAGCATGCCGCGGCCGCGCACGTCGCCAACGAGCGGGTGGTCCCTCAGGCCCTCCAAGCCCGCCATCAGGCGAGCGCCGGCCTTGATGCCGTTCTCCAGCAGGCCGTCTTCGTAGAGCTTCAACACTTCAAGCGCGACGGCGGCGCTGACGGGGTGGGCGGAATAGGTGTAGCCGTGACCAACGGCCGAACTGCCCGCGCCGTCGGCGATGACGTCGTAGACATGATCGGCCATGAACACGGCGCCCATGGGAACATAGCCCGAAGTCAGCCCCTTCGCGGTCGTCATGAAATCGGGAACGATGTCCTCATCGGTGCAGGCGAACAAGGGTCCGGTTCGGCCGAAGCCGGTGATCACCTCGTCGGCGATGAACAGGATGCCGTACTCCCGGCAGAGCTCGCGCATCGCCTTTATCCAGCCTTTCGGCGGGACGATGACGCCGCCCGAACCTTGGATCGGCTCGGCATAAAAGGCAGCGACCCGCTCCGGTCCGATTGCCTCGATCTTGGCCTTCAGCGCGGCGCGTGATGCGGCGATGATCGCATTGCCGTCCTCGCCCACCGGGTTGCGGTAGGGATAGGGGGAGGTGATCTTGTGCTGCCATTCAAAGGGAACGCCAAAACCGGCGTGAAAGGCGGGCAGCGCGGTCAGGCCCGCGCCGACCACCGATGACCCGTGATAGCCCTGCTCGATGGAAATGAACTGGTCGCGTTGCGGCTCGCCTTTGGCATTCCAGTAGTAGCGGACGAAGCGGATCGTGCTGTCGACCGCGTCCGACCCGCCGAGCGTGAAATAGACGTGATTGAGGTCGCCTGGCGCGCGCTCGGCCAGTTCCGAGGCGAGGCGGATGGCCGGCTCCGAGCCGAGGTCGAAATAGGCGGTGGCGTAGGGGAGTTCGCGCATCTGCCGGGCCGCAGCCTCGACGATGCTGTCATGGCCATAGCCGGCATTGACGCACCACAGCCCCGCGAAACCGTCAACGAGTTGCCGGCCTGACGCATCGGTCACGGTCGCCCCCTTCGCCGATTTCAAGACGCGCACGCCGAGGGCCTCATGGCCGCGGTATGATGAGACCGGATGGATGAGGTGGGCGCGATCGAGTTCGATCAGGGAATTCGCGAGCATTGTTGTCCTCCTAGCCGAGCGCCTGGTTGGCGAGGGCGTAAACTTTTGGCTTGGTCTGTTCCGCGACGCTCTTGGGCGGACGGTCCATGGCCACGCCTCCGCCGACATGGGTGAGGCCGATTTCCTCGAGCCAACCGGCAATGCCGGTCCTGCTGTCGGTATCCACGCGCAGAAAGGCGCCGGGGCGGTTCGCGGCGAAGAAGGTAATCAGGGCCTTCGCGGTGTCAGCGCTTTCCGCGATGACCGGTCCGATCACCTCACCGCGTCCGAACGGGCGGATTGCGGCATAGGCTTCAATCACGCCGTGGCGGCCGATGATTGCGAATTGGCCGCGCTCGGCCAGCGCATCGATCAGGGTTTGCCGGTCGGCGCCATAGGCGTTGCGGTCCAGCGCCTTGATGTCCGGCAGCTCGTCCATGCTTGCGGCTTCCACTCCATCCGGCACGCCGAGCGCTGCAACCGTACCTTGATGCTGCCGGATCGTGCCGGAGGGCACAAAGCCCAGTTTCTGGTAGAGAGGCATGCCGTCATTCGTCGCGACGAGCCGCAGCGGACGGTCGCCGGCAAGGGCGATGGCCTGATCCATGAGCCGGCGCCCGAGCCCCTTGCCACGCACGTTCCTGTCGACGATCACCATGTTGATCATGGCGCAGTCCGCGCCATAGGGTGTCACCAGGATGGTTCCGGTGACACGGCCCTGGTCGTCGAGCGCGACCGCGCCGCTCGAGAGCTGCAGCGCCATCTGCCAGTCCTGCGGCCGATGCGGCCAATTCTCCTGGCGAGAAAGCGCCACGGCTCCCTCGATATGGTCCGGCCCGAAGTCCTGAATCTCGATCTCGCCCTGCTGCATGAGGCATCCTTCCGTCTGCCCTCAAGTCTCGACCATTGTCGCGTCGCAAATCGTCTGAAGGCTTCGGCCTCGGCGGTATCTTTCGCCGTAGCGCAAGCGGTGCGCCGCATCTTGTGCTGGCGCCCGCCACGGCGGAGGCGCTTCACGTCACGCGCGGCGCCGCGTTCGACACACCAGATGCCACAGCGTGCCAAACCGGATGGTGGATACGGAACTTTCTGCTTTCGGGAGGGCGATTTCGGTCAGGTGGGTCGCCACCACCTGTCCTATGATGAAATGCTTCCCAACGCGAATGTGCTTCCACTGGAGATCGACGGACATGGCTTCTTTCAGGCCCAAATATATTACCTTCGACTGCTACGGTACGTTGACCAATTTCCAGATGGCGGAAGCGGCGCGAGACCTTTACGGCAGCCGGCTCGACGAACCGCGTATGCAGGAGTTCATCAAGAACTTCGCCGCCTATCGGCTCGACGAGATCATGGGTGACTGGAAGCCTTACGCCGACGTTGTCCACAACGCGCTCGAGCGGGCCTGCAAGCGCAATGGTGTTGCCTTCAGCCCTGACGACGCCAGGATGGTCTATGAACGTGTCCCGACCTGGGGGCCCCATGCAGATGTCCCAGCCGGCCTAGCTAAGGTCGCCAAGGAAATTCCGCTGGTCATCCTGTCCAACGCCATGAACGCGCAGATCATGTCCAATGTCGAGAAGCTCGGCGCGCCGTTCCATGCCGTCTACACGGCCGAGCAGGCGCAGGCTTACAAGCCACGGTTCAAGGCCTTCGAATATATGTTCGACAGGTTGGGCTGCGGCCCGGAAGATATTCTTCACTGCTCGTCCTCGTTCCGCTACGACCTGATGTCGGCACATGATCTCGGCATCACGAACAAGGTCTGGGTCAATCGCGGCCACGAACCGGCAAACCCTTACTATGGCTATGTCGAGATATCAGACATTTCGGGTCTCCCGGGAGTGGTCGGGCTTTGAAACAGGCGGATCGTCGATGAAATTGATCTCCTACTGGCACGATACCGCCCCTGTCTTTTCCGGCGGAGCGCAAGGCCCGGTCGAGGGGCACTATGATGCCGTCATCGTCGGTGGCGGCTTCACCGGTCTCGCTGCGGCGCGCCAACTGGCGAAGGCCGGCGCGAAGGTGGCGGTGCTGGAGGCGCAGCGCGTGGGCTGGGGCGCATCCGGCCGCAATGGCGGGCACCTGAACAACGGCCTCGCTCACAGCTACCTCTCTGCCAAGGCGGAACTCGGCAAGGAACGCGCGATCGCGCTCTACCGCACGCTCGACGACTCCGTCGACACCATTGAGGCGCTGGTTGCCGAAGAGGGCATCGACTGCAATTTCCGCCGCGCCGGCAAGCTGAAGCTCGCCTCCAAGCCGCAGCATTTCCAAGCGATCGCCCGCAATTTCGAAGCCCTCCATGCGGAAGTGGATCCGGATACGGCGCTGCTGTCGGCGGTCGACCTCAAATCCGAGATCGGCTCGCCCTTCCACGGCGCGATGCTGTCGAAGAAGAGCGCCATGATGCATATGGGCCGCTATGTGGCAGGCCTTGCGACAGCCGCCGCCCGCCACGGCGCCATCATCCACGAGAATGCGGCGGTGACCGACCGCAAGCAGGTCGGTGGCATCCATGAGCTGACGACCTCCCGCGGCCGCATCAGCGCCGACAATGTGCTGGTAGCGACCGGCGCCTATACCACGCCGAATTTCAGCTATTTTCGCCGCAGGATCATCTCCGTCGGCAGCTTCATCATCGCCACGCGGCCGTTGAGCGACGCCGAGATCACTGCCACCATGCCCGGCAACCGGACATGCGTCACCTCGATGAATATCGGCAACTACTTCCGGCTTTCACCGGACAGGCGCCTGATCTTCGGCGGTCGCGCGCGCTTCTCGGCGACTTCGGACCAGCGCTCGGATTCGAAGAGCGGACAGATATTGCAGGGGGGCCTCGCGGCGATCTTCCCGCAGCTCGCCAAGGTCGAGATCGACTATTGTTGGGGTGGGCTGGTCGACATGACCAAGGACCGTTTTCCGCGGGCCGGCTATCATGACGGGGTCTGGTACGCGATGGGCTATTCCGGCCACGGCGCGCAGCTTTCCACCCATCTCGGCATGGTCCTGGCCGATGCCATGCTCGGCCGCGAAGACCGCAATCCGATGAAGGGGCTCAAGTGGCCTGCCATTCCCGGTTATTCCGGCAAGCCCTGGTTCCTGCCGATGGTCGGCCTCTATTACAAGGCGCTCGACCGGATCCAGTGAGCTTCGATACGGTCCGCTTTGGGCTCTCAGCCAAATGGCCTCAGCTGAGCCCGCCCATGTGGAAGCTCTTCATCTCGAGATATTCCTCGATGCCGACCTGCGCCCCCTCACGGCCGAGGCCGGACTGCTTGACGCCGCCGAAGGGGGCGACTTCCATCGAGACCGAGCCGGTGTTGAGCCCCACCATGCCGAACTCCAGCGCCTCGCCGACGCGCCAGGCGCGTTTCAGGTTCTCGGTGTAGAAGTAGGAAGCAAGCCCGTAGGGCGTGCCGTTGGCGAGCGTGATCGCCTCCTCTTCCGTCTCGAACCGGAAAAGCGGTGCGACCGGGCCGAACGTTTCCTCACCGGCAAGCTGCATGTCCTTCGTGGCGCCGGTCAGCACCAGCGGCGCGACATATTGAGGACCGTCCGGCAATGCCGGCCTCGTTGTGATGATCGAAGCACCCTTGGCGAGCGCGTCCTGGACATGGCGGTTGATCTTCTCGACCGCCGCCATGTTGATCATCGGCCCGATGGCGACACCGGCTTGAGTGCCCGGTCCGACCGTCATGGCGTTGACGCGAGCGGAAAGCTTGGCGGCGAAGGCTTCGTAGACACCGGCCTGGACGAGGATGCGGTTGGCGCAGACGCAGGTCTGTCCGCCATTGCGGAATTTCGAGACAAGCGCGCCCTCGACGGCGAGATCGAGATCGGCGTCGTCGAAGACGATGAGGGGCGCGTTGCCGCCGAGTTCGAGGCTGAGCCGTTTGACAGTATCGGCCGCGCCGCGCATCAGCAGCGAACCGACCCGCGTCGAGCCGGTGAAGGAGATCTTGCGAACGGTCTCGTTGGCCATGATCTCGTTGCCGATCTCGGCCGGCATGCCGGTGACGATGTTGATGACGCCGGCAGGGATGCCCGCGCGTTCGGCAAGCACGCCGAGCGCCAGCGCCGAATAGGGCGTGAACTCGGATGGCTTGATCACAACCGTGCAGCCGGCGGCCAGCGCCGGCGCGACCTTGCGGGTGATCATCGCGTTGGGGAAGTTCCACGGCGTGATGATGCCGCACACACCGACCGGCTCCTTGAGCACGATGATACGCCGGTCCGGCGTCGGCGAGGGGATGGTGTGGCCGTTGATGCGG
Organism: Mesorhizobium sp. B1-1-7; assembly: GCF_006442705.1. Classification (NCBI taxonomy): domain Bacteria; kingdom Pseudomonadati; phylum Pseudomonadota; class Alphaproteobacteria; order Hyphomicrobiales; family Phyllobacteriaceae; genus Mesorhizobium; species Mesorhizobium sp. B1-1-7. The sequence goes on from NZ_VFWQ01000005.1 coordinate 252,076, forward strand.
CGTGCCTCCTCGGCAAACCATTTGACGAAGGACGCCCCGTAGCGGATCTCGCCTTTGGCCTCGTCCAGCGGCTTGCCCTGTTCCGTCGTCAGGATCAGCGCGAGATCGTCCAGATGCGCCAGCATCAGGCCATGCCAGGCCTCCAGGAGGCCAGCGCGCTCGGCGTTGGTCTTCTTCTTCCAGCCAGCATAAGCGGACGCCGCGGCCTCGATGGCCGCCCGGGTCTCATGACCGGCCATGTCGGGCACCGTGCCGATCGCGCATTGAGCAGCCGGATCGACAACATCGACCGTCTTGCCGGAGCCGGCAGCGACCCATTTGCCGTCGATCAGGCCGGCTTCGCGGAAGAGACTTTTGTCTTTGAGATTTTTCATCGAAAACGACCTTGCAATCAGGAGAGCGCTGCGACGACGGCGGCCGTGATGGCCTGCGTTCTGTCTTTGCCCGGAATGGTTCCAATGCCGCGCGCGGTTGTCGCCTCGACCGCTTGCATGACCCGCCCGGCTGCGGCCGCTTCGCCGAGATGGTCGAGCATCATGGCGCCGGACCATATAGTGGCGATGGGATTGGCGATGCCCAGATGCGCGATGTCGGGCGCCGACCCGTGCACAGGCTCGAACATGGATGGTGCCGAGCGGTCGGGATTAATGTTGGCCGAGGCGGCGTAGCCGAGCCCACCCTGGATCGCTGCGCCGATGTCGGTCAGGATATCGCCGAACAGGTTGGAGGCGACGACCACGTCGAGGCTCTCCGGCGCCATGATCATGCGCGCGGCGAGCGCATCGACATGATAGCTGGTGACATCGACGTCAGAGTACTCCGCAGTCAGCTTTCGCGTGATCTCGTCCCAGAACACCATCGAATATGTCTGCGCGTTGGATTTGGTGACGGAGGCGAGCTTGCCGCGCCGTGTCCGCGCCTGCTCGAAGCCGAAGCGCAGGATGCGCTCGACGCCGGCGCGGGTGAAGATCGAGGTTTCCACCGCGACCTCGTCCAGAGTGCCTTGATGCACGCGCCCGCCGGCGCCCGAATATTCGCCCTCGGTGTTCTCGCGGATGCACAATATGTCGAAGCTCTCGGCACGCAGTGGGCCCTTGACGCCCGGCAGCAGGCGGTGCGGCCTGATGTTGGCGTATTGCACGAATGCCTTGCGGATCGGCAGCAGCAGGCCGTGCAACGAAACGGAATCCGGGACCTCCGCCGGCCAGCCGACGGCGCCCAGAAGAATGGCGTCGAAGCCGCGCAAGCTCTCGATGCCGTCTTCGGGCATCATGCGGCCGGTATCCTTGTAGAATTTGCAGGACCAAGGGAACTCGGTTCCCGTCAAGGCAAAGCCCGCGTGTTTGGCTGCGGTCTCCAGCACCGTCCAGGCGGCGGCGGTCACATCGCGGCCGATGCCGTCACCGGGGATCAAAGCGATCAAGTAGGGCTTCATCGGCATCTCTCTAGAGGCTGATCAGGACGCTCTTGGTCCTGCGGTTGGCGAGATAGGCCTCGCGGCCGAGATCCTTGCCGATGCCGGAGCGCTTGTAGCCGCCGGTCGGCAGGATATGGTCGCGCGAGCGGCTGTAGCGGTTGATCCAGACGGTGCCCGCTTCGAGCTTGCCTGCCAGACGGATCGTGCGGGACAGGTCGGCGGTGAACAGGCCGGAAGCCAGCCCGTAGGTTGGATGGCTGGACAACGCCAGCGCCTCTTCCTCGGTCTCGAAGGTCTGGATGGTGAGGACCGGGCCGAAGATTTCCTCGACGATCGCCGGATTGGCCTGGTCGACATCAGAGATCAGCGTCGGCTGGTAGAAATAGCCGGGGCTGTCCATGACGCCGCCACCGGTCAGGCATTCGCCGCCGGCCTCGATCGCGGACCGCACGATGCTGTCGACACGGGCCCGCTGCCGTTCCGAGATAACAGGCGAATACTGCGTCGCCTCGTTCCAGGTCGGGCCGGGCCGCACCGCCTTCATCCTCTCCAGGATGGCAGCCGTCAACCTGTCGGCCACGCTCCTCTCGACGATCAGGCGCGTGCCGGCGACGCAGGCCTGACCGGCATTGAAGGTGACGCTGCCGGCGATGGCCGTCGTGGCCTTCTCCATATCGGCATCGGCAAAGACGATCTGCGGGCTCTTGCCGCCGAGTTCCAGCGTCATCGGCTTGACGCCGGTGCGAGCGACGTTCTCCATGATCGCTGAGCCGGCGCGGGTCGAGCCGGTGAACGAGACCTTGGCGATCTCGGGATGGCCGGTCAGTGCCGTGCCGGTCGTCGGGCCGTCTCCCAGCACGACGTTTATGAGCCCTGCCGGCAGGCCCGCCCTCACGGCGAGTTGCGCCATGTAGACTGCCGAGAAGGGTGTCATTTCCGACGGCTTCAGAACGACCGCATTGCCCGCGGCCAATGCTGGACCAAGCTTCCATCCGGCCATCGAGATCGGGAAATTCCAGGGCGTGATCGCACCGACCACGCCATAGGGCTCGCTCATGATCATGCCGAGAGTGGCGTCGTCGGTCGGCACGAGCTCGCTGCCTTCCTTGTCGGCGAACTCGGCAAAGAAGCGGATCTGCTCGGCGGTGATGGCGATATCGCCGGCAACGAGCTGGCCGACGGGCCGGGTGGAGCACAGCGCCTCGATCCTGGCCAGCGTTTCGGCCTCCGCCTCGATCAGGTCGGCCCAGGCCTGGAGCGCCTTCGTCCGTTCGCGCGGCCGAACGCCGCCCCAGTTGCTGGCCTTCAGCGCCGCCTTGGCGCTTTCCACCGCACGATTGACCATATCGACGCCGGCCACGGGGCAGCCGGCATATGCCTTGCCATCCGACGGACGGCGCATCTCGATGGCACTCTCGGCCGCGATCATCTCCCCGCCAATGAAATGACCGACGGGAAGCGAGACGGTATCCGGATCGAAGCTCAAGCCCATGGTACCCACTCTGGAATATTCTGCAGAAGCCTAGCGCGGGCTCTGGCGCAGCATGCGCCGTTCGACGATCGGTCGCGGATGATTGTTGTGTGCCGGCGATGACAGACGGCAAAATCTGTTGCGGAGGCCGGCGCCTCCGCCCTCCCGTTACCCTACGGTCACGTAGATCTTGCGTACCGTCTCAATGGTCTTCCAAACCCCGGTGAAGCCAGGTTTCATCACGAAGCTGTCGCCGGCGCGATAGGTCACCGGCTTGCCGCCGTCGGGCGTGATTTCGATCAACCCGGAGAGGATGTGGCAGAACTCGAAAGTCTCGCCTTTGATCGAGCGCGTTTCGCCGGGCGTCGCCTCCCAGACGCCGGTATGGACGAGGTCGCCCTTGGCGACATCCTGCGCCCAGGTTTTGAAGCCAGGGTCGCCGGAAATCAGCCGTTCGGGCAGCGCCGCGGATTCGCGCGGCTGGAAGACAGGTCTGGTATCGACGGTCTTGAGCAGGGACAAGGGATGGCCTTTCATGTTGGAGGATCTTGGCTTGATGTGTCTTTGTCCCAGAACCGCTGCACACTTCCGGGTGAGATGCACTTAGTAGCCGCGCGACCGGTCGACGAGCCCGATGGGATCAAGACCGGCGCGGTAACGCCTGATGTTTTCGACAACCGCCTTTGCTGCGCTGGCGGGCTGGGTGACGCTGGCGACATGCGGGGTCAGGATGACCTTCGGATGCAACCAGAACGGATGACCTGCCGGCAGCGGTTCGGGATCGGTGACGTCGATCATCGCCGCCGAAAGGTGGCCGCTGTCGAGCGCGGTGACGAGGGCTTCGTCGTCGAGCTGCGGCCCGCGGCCGGTGTGGACGATTGCCGCCCCCTCAGGCAGTTGCGCAAACAGGCCGGCATCGAGCAAACCGCGCGTCTCCTCGGTCAGCGGCAGCAGGCAGATCAATATGTCGCTGACGGCGAGCATCTCGCTCAGCCCGGGCTCGCCATGGTGGCAGGTCACGCCCTCGATCCGCCGGGGCGAGCGGCTCCATCCGGCGAGCGGAAAGCCGAAGGGCTTCAGGCGGTCGAGGACGGCTTGGCCAAGCTGTCCGAGGCCGAGCACGCCTATCCGGCGCGCCCCGGCCTGGAGCTGCGCGATGTCAGCCCATTCGCCGGCGCGCTGCTGCGCGAGATATCCAGGCAGGTTGCGGTGGAGCGCGAGTACGGCCAGCGTCACATATTCCTGCATCATGCGCACGATGCCTTCCTCGATCATGCGCACGACCTTCACGTTCGCAGGTACCGCATCGAGGCGAAATTGGTCGACGCCGGCGCCGATGGAAAACAGGATTTCCAAGTTCGTATAAACAACGAGATTGTCCGGCACGGTCCAGCTGATCAGATAGCGCACGGCGTCGGGATCGACCGTCGCGGCATCCATCGTGATGGGAACATCCGGCAGTTCTGTCGCGAATACCTCGCAGAAGATCGCGCCGCGGCGTGCATCGGAATTGAACAGGAATGTCATTCCGTTCCTCTCATGCCGCGCAGCGGACGCCCAGAGCCTCGATCACTCGCTGACAGGCGGTGAGTTCGCTGGCAAGGATGTATTCGTTAGGCTTGTGGGCGCGGTCTATGTCGCCGGGTCCGCAAATGATCGCATCGAGCCCGGCGGCCTGGTAAAGTCCGGCCTCCGTGCCGTAGCTGACGGCGGCGAGCGGCGCTTCGCCGGTCAGTTCGCCCAGCAGTGCCGCAAGCGCCGTATCCTGAGGCAGCGACAGCGCCGGATAAGCGCTCATCGGCCTCCACTCGATACGAAAACCGTCGGCCACGAGGGCCTCTGCCCGCGCCTTGACCGGCGCGAGCAGGCTTGCCGGGTCGACACCAGGTATGGCGCGTGCCTCCAGGTCCAAAGTGCAGGTGTCGGGGATGATGTTGACCTGATGTCCGCCTGCCACGACGCCCGCCTGCAGCGAGGAGTAGGGCGGCTCGAAGGCGGCATCGAACGGACCGTGTGTCAGCCGCTCGGCTTCGCTCACGGCGGCGCTCAGCGCATAGGCCATGGCATGGACGGCGTTGAGCCCGAGATCGGGCCTCGAGGAATGGCCCGAGCGCCCGTTGACGATCACCCGGGCGGCGGCCTTACCCTTATGGCCGCGCACGGCGCGCATGCCGCTCGGCTCGCCGACGATGACGCCCAACGGCTTCGCGCACAATTCGGGAAGGTGGGCGATCAAATGCGGCACGCCACGGCATCCGACCTCCTCGTCGTAGGAAAAGGCGAGGTGGATAGGCCCGGCAAGGCGCAGTCCCGTCAGCGCGGGCACGGCCGCGAGTGCCGCGGCAAGAAACCCCTTCATGTCCGTGGTGCCGCGTCCATAGAGCCGTTCGCCCTCCTTGCGCAGTGCGAAAGGGCTCGAACTCCATTGCGGCTCGCTGGCGGGAACGACGTCCATATGGCCGGACAGGATATAGCCGGGGACATCGGCGGGGCCGATCGTCGCGAAAAGATTGGAACGATCGCCTTCCGGCCCCGGAAGCACGGTGACCTGAACTCGGTGTTCAGCGAGATAGGTCTTGATCCAGCCCGCGATATCGCCGTTCGGCCTGCCGGCGACCGTTGGAAAAGCGACGAGACGATCGAGGATGTCGAAGACGTCCATTCCAGTCCTCAAAACGTTCGGGTTCGCCGGGATCGGAGCCGTCGACCATATGCTGCTAGATTTCCAGAGAGAGTGTGTGCATTCTTTCGCGATTGCGTGCCGAAAGCTGAAATGTTTCAGTTGAATCTTGCGTTGCCGCGCGGCTTTCGAGCTGATCGTACCGGTCCGCTCGTTTAGCGTTGGCGGGCAGAGGGTGGCTGTCGTTGTGCCGCGCTCGGTAGGACAATCTTGTAGGGGCATGGACTTGAAGCCGTCCGGAAGCTTGAAAATCGACACTTTCTCGATGCGGATCGGCGACATCGAAGGCGTCGAACTGGACCTCTTGCACGCACACTCGCTCGCCGTGGGATGGCCGCATCGCGCCGAGGACTGGCAGTTCCTTCGCGAAATGGGAGACGGGTTCGTGGCGCTCGACGAGATCGGCCGCGTTCTCGGCTCGGCCATGTGGTTCGCGCATGGTGCCGATTTCGCCACAGTGGGGATGGTCATCACCTCGCCGCGATTGCAGACGCTGGGGGCGGGGCAATGGCTGATGAAGCGGGTCTTCGAGAAGGTCGCCGGGCGCGATCTGCGCCTGAATGCAACGCGCGCGGCAAGGCGGCTCTATCTCTCGCTCGACTTCCAGCCGGAGAAGACCGTCTATCAATGCCAGGGCATCGCCAGCTTGCAGATGACGGGCAGGCCGGCAAATATTCGAGGCGATGTCCGAAGTTTGGGCGAAAATGACATTGCCGCTGTGATCGCGCTCGACGCGGCCGGGTTTGGCGTGAGGCGGGCGGCGCTCATCGAACGGCTTTTCGCACACTCGGCCGGCTATGGTCTTTTCAAGGGCGATACGCTGAGCGCTTTCGCGCTCTGCCGGCCGTTCGGGCGGGGCCATGTCGTGGGACCGGTCGTGGCGGTTAGCGACGCCGACGCGTTGGCGGTCGTCCGGCCGCACGTGGCCGACCATTCGGGGTCTTTCCTGCGCATCGACACCCATATGGACAATGGCGAGTTCGCCGCCTTTTTGTCGCACAGCGGAATGCCGGTATTTGACACGGTGGTGACCATGTCGCTGGGCAAACGCATTGCCGCTGTTCCTTACGGCAGCTCGTTGAGGACCTATGCCTTAGCAAGCCAAACCCTCGGGTAGTTGCCTTCTGTCGCGCAACGGTATCGGCTTGGTCGACCCTGGTTTTATCAATTGCTCGCCTAGGGTGGTCCGCATGGTGTTCTATCCCACCTTGGCCACAGAAAGCGGCCCGTTCGCTCGCGGCCCATTTCGGTCATTCACTACCAGGAGTTCCTGGCGACCTGGGGCTACATTGGCGATATCTCGAAGCTCGTAACCAGTCGTCTTCTTGGTCCTTTGGTTCGCCAGACCATACGAGAGAATACGAAGGAAACGACTTGGCGAACCATCCGCTAACGTTTTCGGTAGAAATTGGCAGCCCTCAGCGACCAACGTAATCCTAATATTTACGGGGCGGTTCGCCGAAATAGAAGCTTCTCGATCTCCAAGCGAGTTTCATTGCTCGCCTCCCGTGGCTAATCTGCCAACGGCGTTCGGTCGCACGGCGTTATTCCTTTACCGCGCCGGTCATTGAGGAAACGTAGTGCTCGACGAAGAATGAATAGAGCACCACCACCGGCAAGGACCCGATCAGCGCGCCGGCCATCAGCGCGCCCCACTCATAGACATCGGAGCGAACCAGCTCGGTGAGCACGCCGACTGGCACCGTCTTCTTTTCGGACGATTGAATGAAGGTCAACGCGTAGATGAACTCGTTCCAGGATAGCGTGAAAGCGAAGATGCCGGCGGAAATCAGGCCAGGGACTGACAGCGGCAGCACGATCTTGGTGAGGATCTGCCAGCGGCTCGCACCGTCGATGAGAGCACATTCTTCCAGTTCGAACGGGATCGAGCGGAAATAGCCCATCAGCAGCCAGGTGCAGAAGGGGACGAGGAAGGTGGGGTAGGTGAGGATCAGCGCGAACGGGGTGTCATAGAGGCCGAGGTTGAACACCATCAGCGATAGCGGGATGAATAGAATCGAAGGCGGCACAAGATAGGCCAGGAACACTGCAAGGCCGACCTGCCGCGCGCCCGAGAATCTCAGGCGTTCGATCGCATAGGCCGCCAGCACCGCTGCCAACAGCGACAGGAAAGTGGCGGCGGTCGAGATGATGATCGTGTTGAGCAGCCAACCAGGATAGGAGGTCTCGAACAGCAGATAACGTACGTGCTGCAATGTCGGGTGATCAACCCAGAACGGGTTGTAGTTCACGTAGTCGGTCATCTCGGCATTCGGCTTGATTGCCGTGATCGTCATCCAGTAGAAGGGAAACAGGAGCACGATCATAAACACCAGAAGCGGCAGATAGACCGTCACAACCCGACGGGGCAGGCTTTGCAAATAGCCCATGCCGCCTTCATCGTTGTTGATGCGTTCCGCTTGCTTGATCGCGGCCATGTCAGTCTCCGCCGCCTTGCTGCCATTTGCGCCGTTGCAAGCCGAAATAGCTGAACAGGATCGCCGCCAGCAGGAAGGGGATCATGGCGACGGCGATTGCCGCGCCTTCGCCGAGTTGGCCTCCGGAAATGCCGCGCTGGAACGATAATGTCGCCATCAGATGAGTGGCGTTTACCGGGCCGCCACGAGTGAGCACATAAATCAGTTGGAAATCGGTGAAGGTGAACAGCACTGAGAAGGTCATAGTGATGGCAATGATCGGCGTCAGCAGCGGCAGGGTCACGTAGCGGAACAACTGCGACCGACTGGCGCCGTCGAGGGTGGCGGCCTCGTATAGCGATTGCGGGATGGTCTGCAGACCCGCCAGCAGAGTGATGGCGACGAATGGAATGCCGCGCCAGACGTTGGCGGCAATAACCGACGCGCGCGCATTGGTCGGGTCGCCGAGGAAGTTGATGCGATGATCGATCAGTCCCATCTGCTGCAGCGCCCATGACAAGATCGAGAACTGCGAATCGTAGATCCACCAGAAGGCGATCGCCGAAAGCACCGTCGGCACCACCCAGGGCAAAAGCACCACTGCACGAAAAAAGGACTTGAAGCGAATGTTCTCGTTGAGGATGAGCGCCAGCCAGAGCCCGAGCGCAAATTTCAGGATCGAAGCGCTGACGGTGTAGAGCAGCGTGTTGAAGACCGAGAGCCAAAAGACGCTATCGCTCCACAGATACTCATAGTTCTCAATACCTACGAAGACGCCAGGGCGGCCGATGCGCGCATCGGTGAAACCGAGCCAGACACCAAGCCCCAGCGGGTATGTCAGGAAGACCAGCAGCAGCACCGCCGCCGGCAGCATGAAGCCGAAGCCCAGGACATTTCGGCTTTCGGCCAGACGCGACAGGATTGATGGGCGCGGCCGAACCGCAGCGGACGTCACGGCCATGGGCGGCTCCTTACGAGGTCTGGTTGCATGGCGACGCAAGCCGCCGTCCGAAACCGACCGGGCAGCATGATCCGCGGCCCGGCTCGGCTAGGGTCAAACGCGATAGTAGCGGTTGGCCCGCTTTTCCGCCTCTTCCATCGCTTCCTGCGGCGTGGCCTGGCCTGTCACGGCCTTGGCGAACATGTCGACCAGAACATAGTCGGCCATGGTGGCCGCCGAGGCGTAGCCGAGCGGCCCGGCATAGCCGTTGGGACGCAGCGTCTCGGAGGCTTTCGCGTATGCCGCATTGTTCGGATCAGCCTTCCAGACCGGATTGTTGGCGAAGGCTTTGAGCGTCTGGCAACAGTAGCATGCCGAGGAGGTGATCCAGTCCGACATTTGCGGATCCTCGAACATGAACTGCAGATAGGCTTTCGCCGCGTTGGGGTAGGGCGTGTAGTTGAAAATGACGGCCGTGGTCACCTGGAACAGCTCGACGGATTTCCCGACCGGACCGATCGGCATGTTGGTCGTGCGCATGTCCTTGGCAATGTCGGTCAGCTTCGGATCATTGTCCTTGTTGACCTTGGCGGTGTTGTAGACGGAAATCCCGTTGGCGATGACGCTCACTTCGCCGGCGAGGAAGGCCCGGTTGTTGTTGACGTCGAGCCAGCTTTCGGTTCCGGGGATGAAGGTCTTGTAGAGCTCCTGCGCATACTGGATCGCCTTGAGCGTCTCGGGGCTGTTGATCGTGACCTTGCCTTTCTCGTCGACCATCTGGCCGCCATGGCTCCACAGCAGCCAATGCGCATAGTTGTTGCCGTCGCCGACGCCGTGGCCATGGGTAAAGCCGGCCGGATGACCTTTGGCCTTGAGCGCCTTGCAGAGCTCGAGGAAGCCGGCCGTGTCCTTCGGAAACTCCGAGAAACCGGCCTCCTTCACCCAGCTTTCGCGGTAGACGATGGCGTTGCCGATGGTGGCCAGAGGCAGGCCCACGAACTTACCCTCGCGCGTCGCATATTGTTTCGGCCCGTCATACCAGCCGCCATATTTGTTGCCGAGATAATCGCCCAGTTCCGACACATCGAGCAGCTTGTCGGGGTACTGGTGCGGATCATCGAACCAGACGAACATCAGGTCCGGACCCGAGCCGACATTGGCGGCGACCGCAGCCTTGGGCCGAATGTCTTCCCAACTCTCCTTGTCGACGCGGACCTCCACCCCCGTTGCTTCCGTGAACCGTTTGGTGTTTTTCAGCCACTGGTCCTCGTCGCCCTGCACGAAAGGCGACCAGCGCAGCAGTCTGAGCTTCGCGCCATCCTCCGGTTTGTACGTCAAAGCCTCCTTGGCGAAGGCCGGAGAGCCGACGAACCGGCTCCCCAACGCGCCGGCGGCGGCGCCGGCCGTCGTACGGATCACGTCGCGTCTGGTGAATCTCATGCTCGTTTCCTCCTGTGTTTTCCTCGTTGCGTGTTGCCCTACTGCTGCGGGAGGCTCATGCGCTTGCCGGTTTCGCCGTGAAAGAGATGAACGAGACCAGGTTCGACCGACAGCCGGATGGTTTCTCCCGGCGCGAAGGAATGGCGTTCCCGAAAATTGGCGACGACATCCTCGCCTCCCGCCGTCCGGCCTATGATCTGTACTTCCGAGCCGGTTGGCTCGATCACCACCACGGTGACCGCAATCCCATTGTCGCCGAGCCGCAAATGCTCTGGCCGTATCCCCAGCACGACAGGCTCGCCATTGCCGATGGAGAACGGCGCGGCCAAAGGCACCGAAATCCCTCCCGCGCCCTGAAAACGCGGCGTGCCTTCGGTCAGGATTGTTCCCTTGAGCATGTTCATGGCGGGAGAGCCGATGAAGCTTGCCACGAACAGGTTGTTCGGGCGGTCGTAGAGCTCCAGCGGCGACCCGATTTGCTCGACCATACCGTCGTGCATGACCACAATCTTGTCGGCCATGGTCATGGCCTCGATCTGGTCGTGCGTGACATACACCGTCGTGGTCTTCAGCCGCTGGTGCAACTCCTTGATCTCGGCGCGCATTTGCACCCTGAGCTTGGCATCGAGATTGCTGAGCGGCTCATCAAACAGGAACACCTGCGGATTGCGCACGATCGCGCGGCCCATGGCGACGCGTTGACGTTGGCCGCCTGAAAGCTGCCGCGGATACCGCGACAGAAGCGGAACAAGCCCAAGGATTTCTGCTGCCCGACCGACGCCTGCATCGCTCTCCGCCTTCGGAACGCCCTTGAGCATCAGCGAGAACGCCATGTTCTCCGCAACCGTCATGTGCGGGTAGAGCGCGTAATTCTGAAAGACCATGGCCACGTCGCGTTCCTTAGGAGCAACGTCATTGACGATCCGGCTGCCAATCGAGATATGGCCCCGCGAAATCTTTTCCAGACCGGCAATCATCCGCAGGAGCGTGGATTTCCCGCAGCCGGAGGGCCCGACGAGCGTGACGAACTCGCCGTCTTCGATATCGACGCTGACGCCATGCAGAACCTCAGTGGCCCCGAAGGATTTGTAGACATCGCCAATCGCGACAGCCGCCATCGAACTCCTCCCGATGGTTCCTGCGAAAACGTCGCGAGGAGCCGTTGTATCAGGCGTGGCTTGAAACGGATGCCGGCAGTGCGGCGATCCACCACTTGCGTCGGCGACGTCTGCCTCCAGATCCCCGGTCACGCGACTCTGAAACGGTAGCGCTACCAAATCCGCCTGTAAAGCGGGCATGCAGGAACCGCAGAACAGCGGGTCTATGGTCCAAATCCGTGGCCGAAGGGCGCCATCTTGGAACTCGGCTGCGGCCAAGTTGGTGGAAGGTGACCGGCCCGCTGGAGTATCGTCAAATCCTTGCGCGGCGACTGAAGCAGCTGATGACGGATGGAGCGGCCATTACCGTGGCATCGCCCATCCGCCTCGCTGATCAGGGCAAGACCACTGTTGCCGCTCTCGCGTGGCAAGAGACGCGGACTGACGATATACGTGCCCACTACTCCGAACCAATGACCAGCGCCAAGGTCGCTGCCGCTGAGAAGGAAACTGAAAATGTCCTTGCATAGGATCGCGGTGATCGGTGGCGACGGAATCGGCCCCGAGGTGGTTGAGGCCGGCGTCGAGGTGCTGGAGACCTTGGCTGCCGCGGAATTCGGTCTTGCCTTCGAGTTCAAGCGCTTCGATTGGGGCTCGGACTATTATCGCCGCAATGGCCGCATGATGCCGCAGGATGGGCTTGCTCGGCTTGAAAATTTCGACGCGATCTATTTCGGCGCGGTTGGCGACCCGGAGCTCCCCGACGACATCACGCTATGGGGCTTGCGCCTGGCGATCTGCCAGGGGTTTGACCAGTATGCAAATGTGCGGCCAACGCGCCTTCTGCCCGGGTTGACAGGCCCGCTGCGGCCCGACCTCGGCCAACAGATCGACTGGGTGATCGTACGCGAGAACAGCGAAGGCGAATATGCGGGGGTTGGCGGTCGCGCCCATCGTGGATTGCCCATCGAAGTCGGCATGGACGTTGCTGTCTTCACCCGCGCCGGTATTGAGCGTATCGCCCGTTTTGCCTGCGATCTTGCCTTGTCGCGCCCTCGCAAGCTGCTGACCGTCGTAACCAAATCGAACGCACAGCGCCATGGCATGGTGCTCTGGGACGAAGTCGTGCGCGAAGTAGTCCACGGCTACCCAGGGCTGACCGTTGACTGGATGCTGGTCGACGCCATGACGCAAAGAATGGTCAACAGGCCCGGCAGCGTGGACACTGTGCTGGCGACCAACCTGCACGCCGACATCCTGTCTGATCTGGCGTCGGCGCTTGGGGGTTCGCTGGGAATCGGCCCAACCGCGAACATTGAACCGTCGCGCACCCGCCCATCGATGTTTGAGCCGATCCATGGCTCCGCATTCGACATCACCGGCAAAGGCATCGCCAATCCGCTTGGATCGTTCTGGACGGCAAGCCTGATGCTCGACCATCTCGGCGAGCACGCCGCGGCGCGGCGCCTAATGGTAGCGATTGAAATCGTCACCGGCCGGGGGGAGCATCTCAGTCCGGATCTTGGGGGGATGGCCCGCACCGCCGAGGTCACCGCTGCAGTGATTGCGGCGCTGTCAGGTCTAAACAGCACGAGTTCATCTCCGCCGGTCGGATAGACAGTCACGGTTGCTCGCTTGCAAGTCGCATGACGAGATACCCTACATAAGGTGCTTGGGGTTGGTGACTGTCGGCCGCGGCTTGCGAGATGCGGTCCCAAGCAGGCGCGTGGAGCACTCCTGGCGGCATGCCCAGCGCCACGGGAACGATGGCGGGCTGGGCAGCGAGACTGTCGAGTCCGCCATGGCTTGGTTCGATTCCTCGGAATCGAGGACACCTAGGAGGATGCATTGCGCCGGTCGGCGAAGATCGCCGCTCGGTTGACCGCGTCGCAGCAGGGCCACCCCTTGTGCCGCCGGCTCGGGAGTGGGCTCGTGTTTTCACCTCACCGGCGCGACAGGCAAGGAGAGATCGAGCGCATAGACGATGTTGGGAAACGGCGTCACGATGCCGGCCATATAAATCAGCTTCACCGTTGCCCGACAGCTGACGTCGCAGGCGACCGCTTCGAGATTGTGGTGTCGCCACAAGCCGACTCGAGCCTCCGGCAGAAGGCGATCACGGCTTCTCGCACCGACCTCGATCACGTTCGTCCTCGACCGCGGCGGGCGGACGCTGATGCGGGATGTAAGCATGTTGCCCCCGCAGGGCGCAGGTCTGCGTGCCTGATGCGCCGTGAGACCGATCGCAACGCGGCGGCAAAATCCTGTCCAATTCACCTGCGGTCAGTCAGTTTTCAATAACGTTTACGGGCTAGGCTCAGTCTGGTTTTGTTGCTTTCGGAGGAGCAACTAACCGGAGGAGCCCAGCTTGGCATCAAAACCAGCGAAGAAGGCGGGAGAAGATTCGGAGTCGGTAGGGCTTGCCGCATTGGCCAAATTGGCAAGGACTTCCTACGAGGGCCGCCAGTGCGATCTGGACGCTAAACTTCAAAGTCTCGAAGCCCAGGCCCTACGGTTTGCGACTGTCATTGATAATATCTCCCAAGGTATCTGTTTATTTGATCCCGAGGAGCGGTTGATATTATCGAACCCTCGGTATTCTGAAATTTACCGGGTGCCGCCCGAGCGTCTTGTCCCGGGCATCACACTGCGGGAGATCGTGGTGCACCGCGTCGCCGCAGGGACATCCGCAATGTCGGTCGACGAATATCTTGCTTTGGCCAGATCAGTTAATTCAGGTGCGATATCGCGAACGTGGGCTGCCGATCTTGCCGACGGACGAACGGTGCAAGTCTATCATCACCCTATGCCGGACGGCGGTTGGGTTTCGACCCACGAGGATGTCACCGAGCTAATCGCTACACGCCAGATAGTCGACGAGCGGATATCGCTGCAGACCTTGATCGACTGGGTACCCGATTACCTTTGGGTCAAAGATTCGGAAAGCCGCTTCATTGTGGCCAATAGGGCGCTCGCAGCCGACAGCGGGCGCGAAACGACCCGCGACATGATTGGATTGACAGACTTCGATCTTCACGCCCCCGAGCTTGCGAGCAAATTTCGAGCCGACGAATTGAGTGTTCTGCAGACGGGGCAGCCGATGATCGATGAGGAAGAATTCGTTGTCGATCGTTCAGGGGCGGGCAAATGGCTTTCCTCAACCAAGGTACCGTTGCGTAACGACCGAAATGACGTCTTTGGCCTGGTCGGCATTGCTCACGACATAACAGGCCGCAAGCGGGAAGACATGCTCCGCACCGGGCAGGCAGAAATCCTTGAGATGATTGCGACCGGCGCGCCGCTGGACGACGTGCTGGACCGCCTGATGCGTCTCATGGAATCACAACTCACGGGGATTCTGGGTTCGGTGCTGCTCCTCGACAAGGAGGGCCGGCATCTGCGGCACGGCGCGGCGCCGAGCTTGGCGGAAGGGTACATAAATGCCATCGATGGAGTCGCCATCGGACCCAAGGTCGGATCTTGCGGGACCGCTGTGTTTCGACGCGAACCGGTTGTAGTTGCCGACATCATGCGAGATCCTCTCTGGGACGATTATCGCGACCTGGCGGAGAGGTACGGTTACCGCTCTTGCTGGTCCACCCCGATAGTTTCCCACCAAGGCGCTGTTCTGGGTGTCTTTGCAATGTACTCCATGACGGTTCGTGAGCCCGCGGAGGCCGAGACCCGTCTGATCAACTTTACCACTCGCATCGCCGGCATCGCCATCGAGCGCAAGAAGGCGGAAGACCAGATCCACTTCATGGCCAACCATGATGTGCTTACCGGACTGCCCAATCGAGCCTTGCTTCAGGACCGACTTTCGCAGGCGATTTTACACGCCCAAAGATATGATCGCTGGGTTTCGGTCGTCTTCATCGATCTGGACAATTTCAAGCTCATCAATGACACGCTCGGCCACAACGCAGGCGACAGGCTGCTCAAAACAGTCGCCGAACGGATGGTGGGGTGCATCAGTTCGACCGATACTATCGTTCGACTTGGTGGTGACGAGTTCGTCCTTGTGCTTTCGGATCAACCGAAGAACGTCGACCTCATCGCAGAAACGCTGCAGAAACTCCGTACGGCAATAGCGGAGCCACTTCAATTGGGCGACCATTGCGTAAGGGCGACAGCAAGCATCGGTATCGCAACTTACCCAAAAGATGGAAAAGCCCCGGAAAGCCTCGTGGCCAATGCCGATGCTGCAATGTATCGGGCGAAAGCGGTCGGGCGCGACAACTTCCAGTTCTATGCTCCGGAGTTCAACACCAGGGCTCATGAACGCTTCTTATTGCAGGAAGAGCTTCGAACTGCGCTGGCTCGATCACAGTTCGAGCTCTTCTATCAGCCGCAGATAGATCTCCGATCCGTGCAGATCGTGGCCGTAGAAGCGTTGATACGCTGGAACCATCCAGCACACGGGGCGATGGCCCCAGTTGGCTTCATCCCCACGGCCGAGGAGACAGGCCTGATCGTGCCCATAGGCGATTGGGTCCTGCATGAGGCTTGTCGGCAGAACAAGGCTTGGCAAGATCTCGGATTGGAGCCGATCACCGTTTCCGTGAATGTCTCGGCTCGCCAATTCAGCGAAAAAAACCTGGTTGAACGTGTCGTTCACGCGCTCAGTGAGAGTGACCTGGAGGGCTGCTATCTCGAACTTGAACTCACAGAAAGCCTGATCATGCAGGACGTCGGTCTGGCAGTCACAACGATGAACAAACTCCAAAGCTTAGGGGTTCAGATTTCGATCGACGATTTCGGCACAGGGTATTCAAGCCTGAGTGCTCTCAAGACATTTCCAATCGCACGGCTAAAAATCGACAAGTCGTTTATCGACGACGTCGCCACGAACGAAGACGATCAGGCGGTCGCGAGTGCCGTCATATCGCTCGGTCAAAAACTGAAAATGAGAGTCATTGCGGAAGGAGTCGAGACTGACGAGCAGGTGGCGTTTCTACGCAAAAACAATTGCGATGAGATGCAGGGTTATCACTTCAGCAAACCGGTATGCTCACGAGAGATCGAAAGGTTGCTGGAGAGCCGCAGCAGATAGCTCAGATTGCGTTGATCGCCGACGTCGACCGAAAAAGGCTTCAGCCCTCACGTGATGGCGACCCATGCAGGAGTGAGTGGCGGCGGTCGCGATGCGGGTCATCCCGCCTGACTGCTCGGCCCAGGGTCTTTCAACATTTGAGGCCCGACGGTAGGCGCCGGAAGCGCGTGACGCCGTTGCCTCCCGGATCATTGCCAACACGTAGCCGGCGTCAAAGACGAGGCTGAACTTGTGCCGCTTTCAAAGCAACCGCTGGGCCGTTAGCTGGAGGAACAGATTGGCAGTCGTTAAGACCAGGAGTGCTGGAAACTCGGACCCATGAGATACGTAGTCGCCTCGCTGTTCGGCGCCCTATTATTGTTCGGGTTCATCGCCTTGGCCGGCGCCGGCCACGGCTGGATCGCGGGCGCGTTCAGTTGTCTGCCATTAGCTGCGGTCTCATTTGCCGCTTGGCTCAACGCACTGCGCACCGTGCCTTCGCTCAATGTCGCTAACGGACTGCTTGTTACCCCATGCGTCGTGCTGGTGGGCACGGCATACGGCACGCTGTCGGAAGGCACGGGCTACTTCCTTGGTTATTGGCGCCTGCAAGGTCCCCTGACCGGGTCGATTATCGCTCTCATTTATTTCAACTGGATATTCGCTTACGGGTTTTCATGGTGGCGGCGGCGTGCCTCATCCAGCATCGGAACCTGACCCAAACGCAAGCTTATGGTCGCGTGGCAAAGCGACGGTCTGGCCCGAAGCATCGGCCATGACATGAATTTCAGTCACGGAGGTAATACAGCTACTGTTCACAGACGCCACGGCGTCCCAGCGGCCGCGACCTGCCGCCGCTGGCTGGTTCGGCGTCGGCTCTTCATGGTGCTGCATCTTCTCGACAGCGCGACCGCCACCGCTTTGTCTTTGGTGGGGGGCTGCAAATCAATTCGGCGCTAACCAAACTGTTGGCGTAAATTGCGTCGCACGAGCAGCGCGTTTTAATGAGGCGGGATGCGATGCACTGGCAAGCTTTCTGCTGCCTGCACTCTGCTGAAGGGCGAGACTGTGGGCTTGAATTGGCTCAGACCTGGGCTTGAAAGCCGTGGAGGACTGCCATATCCTTTGCACAAGAAATCTGGCTCTCACTATGGGTAGGATGAATTCTGTGGCCAAGGCACTCAAGATCCCCCAACGGAACGGACCTCTCATCTTGTCCTATATGGACCGGAACGGGAAAATTGCGATCGGACAGGTGGCGGATGGGTTTGGCATGTCCAAGAGCCAGTTGGCCCAAACCGCTGGTCTTGCTCGCGAGACCCTGTATCGGCCGGAGCGCAGCGCTGCGGTAAAAACACAGGGGCGTCTGCGGGAGATGCTCGAGATTATCAGTCGCGTGACGGATTGGGCGGGCGGCAAGGAGCAGGCGATGGCCTGGTATCGCGCTCAGCCGCTTCCAGCATTCGGCGGACGCACGGCTGAGGCGCTGGTGAAGGACGGCAAGGCCGTTGCGGTCCGTGATTATCTCGATCACATGGCCGTTGGTGGCTTTGCGTGAAGTTCGTCGGAACCTGCTATCGGGCGCACGATCCACGTTGGGCATTTAAGCCCACTTCCGGTGCAGGAGCAGCGATCAGGGGGGCACGATTCAACCCCAAAGGTGTGCCGGCGCTCTATCTGGCGTTAACCTTGATGACAGCGATCAAGGAAGCCAACCAGGGCTTCGCGCAGCGGATCGACCCCTGCGTGCTGTGTTCGTATGAGGTCGACTGCGGCGACATCGCGGATCTGACAACGAAAGAGACGAGGGGAGAATTTTCTGTCGCGCTCGAAGACATGGGCTGCGCCTGGGCGACGGCGCTTAGCGACGGGGAGCGCCCGGCGTCCTGGTCCGTCTACGACCGGCTGCGGCCTCGAAATATTGCCGGCATCGTTGTCCCAAGTTTCGCGCCGAGCGCCGAGATGGAGGGTCGCAACCTGGTACTTTGGGACTGGGGTCCGGATCTGCCGCACAAGGTAGCTGTATTCGACCCGAGCGGTCGGTTGCCCAAGGACCAACTATCCTGGCGGTAACGCACTCTCGCTCATCCGGACGGCAGGGGGGCTTTCGCCCTACAGGTCTGATAGTTTGGTGAGGTTGACACAAAAGCAATCGCGTCTGTGCCTCGCCAAGTCAAATCTCGGGTACCTCAGATCTTCCACTCCCGGGATGAAAGCAGCCAGGACAGGTAGGGAGCTAAGGCGCTGCGGGCGAGCGCGGTAGCAGACTCTCAGCGATGCGCGCTGCAACGGCGGCAACGACCCACAACCAGGGCGGGTTCTGCCACTGAGTCGAGCGGTGCTTGTGCAGTGAGAGCCCCGAAAGCGGTGGGGCTCGATTTGGTTTGCAATCACCCCTCCAGCTTTCTTGCGTTCCGCTGCAGCGTCTTCATCACTGCTGGTCTCCTCGATCAGGTCGCGATTGTGTCGAAGAGGAGTGCTGCTTGGCGCGGTACTGATTTCATAAGCTGCCCTATCGGAAACCCCTGTTGCGAGCCCGGATATTCCACCGTGTCCTGTCACGGGTCCCGGCTGGCTGGTGCTCCTTTGACGCCAAGAACCTCGCTGGCCCACCAATGTTCCCGCGCTTAATCAACCCATCGCTGATCGAAGTGACAGTGGCGCCCGCCCGTCATATTCGCGTGTAGGATGTAGGTTGCCAATTTCCTGAAACGCTCGGGGCAGCAGCAGAGGTCGGAGTATTGGAGGGCAATACCGCTTGGCTTGCTGGGCACGTTTAGTGCCCTTCCTGGCTCGATCTCTTCGCGCGGTGCCATCACCTGGGCAGGTCACCTATCATCGAGTTTAACGGCACAGTTGCTCATTGCCCGCCGTCCTTGGCAGCGGGCGCCTTTAACGGTCCAGAAGTTTTCCTGGCGTACAGCAGGTTCATGAAACCGCTACGGCATTTTGGCGAACCAACCCGCCGTCTCTTCCTCTTGAGAACGGCTTTGCCCATCACCGTGGTGACGCTGATAGTTGCGATCGTCACCGCGGGACTTTTGCTGTGGTCGGCTATCCAGACTGACCGTGTTGCCGTGTCGCGGCAAAAAAGCCTGGTTGCGCTGATCGTATCCAACCTGGAGAGCGGAGTAGCGCATGACCAGGAGAGCGTCACGGTTTGGGACGATGCGGTCAACGCGCTGCGGAGCCGCGACGCAAAATGGATCGACACCAATCTCGGCAGCTGGATGCACACTTACTTTGGCCACGACCAGGTCTACATTCTCGACGCCAATGACGCGCCAGTCTACGCATTCGTCGACGGCTCTATTGTCGCTTCCTCCAGCTACCGTTCCGCAAGCCCGATGACAGCGCCTCTTGTCCTCAATCTTAGGGCAAGATTGAAACGTGAGGACACCGATGGAGTGACGGAGCAGGTGCTCACGGTAGGTGCCTCCGACATGGCCGTCATCTCGGGCCACCCCGCCATTGTGAGTGTAAAGCCGGTCGTTTCCGACAGTGGCCACATCGCGCAAATACCAGGGGAGGAGTTCCTGCACGTCGCAATTCGATATCTCGATGGCAGTCTGCTTACCTTGCTGCGCCAGGATTATCTGCTCGAGGGCGCGCGTTTCTCCTGGCTCAACAAGCTCGCCTCGGCAGAGGCATCTTATCCCCTCGTCGACCGATCTGGCTCGACCATCGGCTTCTTCGTCTGGCAGCCATACCGGCCCGGGACCTTCGTTCTCTTTCAACTGGTTCCAATTCTGGTCGTCTTGTGCGGGCTGGTTCTGGGCGGCGTCATTGTGGCTCTCAGAGCGTTGCGCAGGCGAACTTTGAAGCTAATTGAATCGGAAGATCGAATCTTTCAACTCGCCCACAACGATCTGCTTACCGCGCTGCCCAATCGCGGGCAATTCAACGACCGTTTGGCCGACGCGCTGTCGCGGCTGCCTTCGACGGGCGAGCAACTGGCAGTTCTTTACCTCGACCTGGACAGGTTCAAGCAGGTAAATGATACCTTCGGTCACCCGGCCGGCGATGAGCTGCTTAGGGAGTTTGCAGACCGGTTGAGGCGGCTAACCACCGAGGCAGACACGGTCGCGCGCCTGGGTGGCGACGAATTCATCATCATCAAGCGTTCGGTCGCAGGCGAAGATGAGGTCAGGACGTTATGCGAACATTTGCTCGAGTCCGCGCGCCGGCCATTCCAGGTCGCCGGAGCTCAGGTCTTTGTGGGGGTGAGTGTTGGCGCAGCGTTTGCTCCAAGGGACGGATTGGAGTGGGTAGAGTTGGTGCGTAAAGCCGACGTCGCACTGTATCACGCCAAGGCTCGGGGCCGCAGCAGCTATGCATTCTTCGCAACCGAGATGGACCAAACCCTGGCAATGCGCAAGGGTCTCGAACAGGACCTGCGCAGTGCTTTGCAAGCGCCCGGCCAGATTCAGGTCTACTACCAGCCGCTATACACCGCAGACACAAACCGGATGGCAGGTGTTGAAGCGCTTGCCCGCTGGTCGCATGTGGAGCGTGGTTGGGTTGCGCCCGACTTGTTCGTACCGTTGGCCGAAGAAATGGGACTGGTTGAACAATTGGGCGAACTGGTTCTCCGTCAGGCGTGTCTGGATGCGGTACACTGGCCAATCGAGACATTGGCGGTGAACGTCTCGGCTTTGCAATTGAACAATCCGAGCTTTGCCATGAAGGTCACGAGCATCCTGCTGGAGACCCAGATGGACCCTCGACGGCTTGAACTCGAGGTCACCGAAAGCACGCTGTCTCAGCACCGGACTGAATGCCAGCAGAACGTCGAAGCATTGCGCAGCATCGGCGTACGCTTTGCTCTTGATGATTTTGGGACGGGGTTCTCCTCACTTGGACGCCTGCAGACCCTGGAAGTCGACCGGATCAAGATCGACCGAAGCTTTGTGCAGGGCTTTGGTCACTCAAATGGAGACGAGGCTATTGTTCAGGCGATAATTGACCTGGCCCGCGCCACTGGCCTCAGCACCACGGCGGAAGGTGTGGAGACGGACAGCCAACGCAATTTTCTGCGCAAACTCGGCTGTGACCAGCTACAGGGATTCTTGCTGTCCAGGCCCGTGCCCAAGCAAGAGATCGAGAATCTCACAACGGGCGCAACAAGGCGCGCTTCCGCCTGAGGCCGCCGAATGCGGGTTCGGGTGACCCTTAACGGGCTTGTGGCAGGCGATGCGGTTCTGGCACTCGGTCAAAATCGGCCAGCACATTTCCTGGCCGAGAGGAGCTGAGCACCCGTCGCCCAGAACCTCCACTTTGTGGTTGCGCCTGCCTGCCATGCCGTTTTCCATAAAAACTTTGCCGCGTTGCTTGTCACTCACTCTGTTGATGTTCCAATCTCCGGGCTGCCGGTGCCGACGGATAGCTCGCGAGCACCGTCTCCAGGCGAGCCAGGCGGGCCTTTTGGGCGTTCAGCTCATAGCCGGAACGCCATGCGCTTCTCCCGGGTCGTGCGTCTCTGCATTGATCGATTTGAAGCAGCGAGATGCTGAGGCGGACCGCGTCGATCTCTTTGACGAGCGCGGCCATCACCGGTTTGCGACTATGCATGGCCATACTTGCTGTACGAGGGTGGCGCAAAACGTCAAGCAAGAGGAAATGTTCCCTGGCCGCGTGTGGCGGCGGAATTTGCCTGGCATCTGGCCTTTGCCGGGCCGCGAACATCGTGCACGCCGACCAGTCGGCATTCTTGCCAAGTCGGTCCGAGGCCGCCTGGCCTGTCGATGGACCTGGTTAACGAGATGGCTATCGCCAAAGTTTGCGCCTCACGTCAGATGAGACTTGCGCCATCAGCCCCGACGATGGCCGGCGACGGGCGGCCCGAAGCAAAGCGGTCTAAGCACGGCCCGGGGCGGCAACAGCCCTCTTGTATTGGAGCTCACTTTAGCCTCGGCCTAGCGGCGTGATGACTCTCCCGGTTCGTCGCATTCTTCGCAGGCGGGACAGTGCACCAGGGCGGTGCCGGACATGGAACAATGCACTGGCGGTCTGGTTTGATAGGCAAGCACTGAGAGCTGGTACTCGGGCTTTGCGGACAGACGGAAAGGAACTGAATATGTCGAGATCTTCCTACCCAAGCGGGCCGGGCAACAAAGGCAAGGTCGACAACGCTCCTGACGGATCTCCAGAACAGGATCCCGTGGAGGGTCGCGCGAAACAATCGACCGCGAACTCGAACGGACAGACGTCAAGGACGGCTCCGACGAAACCGAACGCCTCCGCAGAGATTTGGGACGACAGGTGAAGGAGGAGACGAACTTGCCCGGGCGGGGATCGGCCTGACAGGGTGAATAGTTCGCTGGAATGCATACGAGCACTGGCCGGCTTGGGTGGGCATGCTGGTCGCCCGAGCAGGTCATATTCATTTTTACTAAAACTCCAGGAACCGATTGCTGCTATCCGATTTGACTCCGGTCAGGGAGTCGCAAGTGCATGCGTAAACCGGAAGGCCAACTCGCTTTCATCGCGTTCCAATCGCCAACGCTGGTTCTAAACACGCCCGAGGAGGCCGACTGGCTGCATGAAATCAAATATGACGGCTACCGGACGGAGCTTGTCGTCGAGGGCAGGCAGGCACGCGCATTTACCCGCCGGGGCTACGACTGGTCGCACCGCTACAAGCGGATTGTTCAGGCGGCGGCGCAGCTGCCCGTCGAATCCGCGATCCTCGATGGCGAAGCCGTTGTTCTGGGCAGCACCGGCCTGCCGGATTTTCAAGCTCTTGAGCGGGAACTGGGGAATGCGAACTCGCATAAGCTTATGTTCTTTGCATTCGACCTTCTGCACCTCAACGGACGCGATCTTCGGCGAGAACCGCTGATTGCACGCAAGGCCGCCCTCCAGAAGGTGCTGAGGGACACGGCGCCGACGCTGACCTATGCCGAGCACCTAGAGGCATGCGGTCGCGACGTGTTCGACCACGCGTGCCGGATGGGCCTGGAAGGCATCGTATCCAAGCGAGCCGATTCGCCGTACCGCTCCGGCATCCAGACGAGCTGGCTCAAGGTGAAATGCATCAAGAGCGACACGTTCCCGATTGTCGCCTTTGTCGAGAAGCTTGGTGCTCACCCCCGCCGTATCGCCTCGCTGTATATCGGCAGGTGGAAAGGCGACCGGCTGCTTTATGCCGGGAAAGCTCAGAGCGGTTATACGCTGGACGCAGCACGGAGGGTCAGGGAACGGCTAGATCCGCTGGTCGTCGGCAAATCCCCCTTGTCCGAACCGGTTGAGAAGCCGAAGGCGACCTGGGTCAGGCCCGACGTGCTGGCGGAGGTGCAATTCAGCGGTGTCACGGATCGCGGCATCTTGCGGGAGGCCGTGTTCAAGGGGCTGCGGGAAGATCTGCAGGCGATCCCGGCCAAGCCGCCGTCTCCCTCCAAGCGCTCGGAAGCCCTGCATGGCGTCCCTCGCGAAAACATTCTGCAGCTTCTGCCCGATGCTATCGCGCCGTCCAAGGAAGAGCTCGCGCGCTATTGGGAGCGGGTGGCCGATCAGGCTTTGGTTCATCTGAGCCGCCGGCCGCTGAAGCTGGTCCGCCACGCCTTCGGCGCCACCTTCTATCACAAGGGGCAATTGCCTCCGATACCGGCTTCGGTGCACCAGCTTCGGGTCCAAAAGCGCGAAGGTGGCGAAGGTGTCCGAGTGTGGATTGACGATCTGGACGGTCTGCTTGGCTTAGTCGAAATGGACGCCGTCGAGCTGCATCCTTGGAACGCCACCATTGACGATATCGAACATGCTGACCGGCTCGTCCTCGACCTCGATCCCGGTGAAGGCGTTCCGTGGCAAGCGCTGGTTGAGGCCGCGCTGTCGCTGCGCCGTATCTTGGAAGCGGCTGGCTTGGAGAGTTGGCCGAAGGTGACCGGCGGCAAAGGCATCCACCTGATGACGCCGCTCGGCTCCAGGATGACCCACGACGAGGTCCGGCAACTGGCCAGATCGCTGGCTCAATGCCTCATCGATGCCGAACCCGACCGATACCTGCTGTCAGCCGACCCGGCGGCCCGAAAGAGCCGCATCTTCCTTGACTGTCTGCGCAACGGCCGGGGCAACACCGCCGTCGGGGCTTTTTCTCCGCGAGCGCGGCCGGGCTTCCCCATTTCCCATCCTGTCACATGGAGACAGGTTGAACGAGGTGTCAGGCCAGACGCCTTCACACTCGCCAACCCCTTCAGGCCCGATAGCCGAAGGGCGGCATAACCCAAACTTTGGCCACAGGCGCAATCTTCCCAGTGGCAAAAGCGTGAGGCGGGGTGGCGCCCTGCCTCACCGATCAGAGCCCTAGTGTTTGACCTGCTTCAAGCTGAAGGAAGGCTGCCGACGGATTCCTGAAAACCGCGTCCTGAAAAGCCTCGGCAGCAGAGGCGTGGGTGAGGTCGACCAGAATGGCTGCCGCTCGCTCAACTTCATCGGCCAAGTGGTCGAGTCGATCCATGCGCTTCAGGACGCGATCATGGAGCATCGACAACCGCGCGGCGTGGTAGACCTCGCTTCGCTTGTGACCATCCCAATTGAGTGGTTCGAACAACATCATGGGTTTTGGCTCCTCAAGGCGTGCTTGTCGGGTGCGCTATTTTGAGTAACCGCCGACGGGCCGCTTTTGCTCGCGCCTGCCCGGCTCGCATGCGGCTGCACAGCGCAAGACTGATCGCAAGCCCGTGGTTGTCGTTGTTCATTGTCTGTGGCCGATCGAGGGAGAGTTCGCCGCGCCTAGCGTGTTGCCTGGCGACCGCCATTTCCAGGTTCAAAAGTTCAACCATTCCTCGGCGTCCTCGATCATCAGCCTTCCATTAGAAAATCGTCACTTGGCCCTTTCGTTCCGCTCCGGGCCCCAAAAAGGGCCGCAAACACGTGCCCGGCTGGGAGCGTCCTATCGCCTGAGCGTACACCCGCTGGCTCCGGTCTGCGGGTTCTTTGCTGTCCTAGCTTTTGCGACGCGGCGAAGTCGGGGGCCGGGGATGCTCGTCCCGCCGTCGGAAATCCCCGGAAATGCATCGCCGGCCTAGTTGTCGTCTGCCGCTGCCAATCCGAAACGGCCTGTAGCCTGGCTGCTCGTATGAGGACCTGGTACAGCTCCCGATGTCGACTTGCTGACGGGAAACTTGCAGGGTTAGAAATCCTCCTGTTCGTCAGCCGGATCGCCTTCGCGCCTGTTGCCGGGAATAGGCGGACCAAGTTCGGAGAGCATGAATTCGGAGGAATGAGTCGGGTCGCCTGGTTCGGCCAAGATGTATTCGTATGTGGCGGCATTGGCGCAAATCCCGCTGGTCCACCTCTTGCCCAAAATTGGGGCACGGATAGAAATGCCGCTCTTCCGGGAGTCTTCGCCGCCGTGCAACTTGCCGGGGATAGGCGGGCCAAGCTTTGAAAGCTTCGTCATGCCGGTTTGTCCACCAGCGGCGTCTGCCGCGTCGGCGGCTTGTAGGCATTCACCAGGCGCAGGGTGTCCAGCTTGACTGTGATAGGCACGCCAAAGTTCACCGTCACCAGATCCCCATCGATGTGAGTGACGCTGCCGATAAGCTCGATCGGCTGGCCCTGCTGCACTTGGGAAGTCCGGTCGATGATGGAATGCGGGAAGCCATAAGAGGGGATCGAGACGCTTACGCGGTCTGCGGTGACGCGCCGCCGGACTGTCGCCACGATTGCCACCTCATCGCCTATGCTGATGCTGCCCTTAGCCATGCCGATTCAAACTCGGAGCAGGCGAGTTTGTTTCGTAAGCAGATGCTAAAATGTGATCGCCCGTCGTGGAACATACCTCCACCTTCGCAGTTATGACCGTTCAGATTTTTGCGCGTGTGGGGAAATCATGAAGCGAGACTTTGCATACCTGTGCGCTTGGGCGAGTGCACGGGGCATTAAAATATATCAGCGTTCAAAGACGGTATGGATCGTGGCTGGGGGCTATCGAGGTCGGGATTTGGAAGTTAAGGGGCGGTCGCCAGCTGTTGCACTCTTACTATGGATTGAGGCAACCCAGTACAGGGGAACGATTTAGGACTGTTGGCACGCACCTGCGAGTAGCCACAAAAAGCGCGCGACCGTCGGGATCTCCCCCGCTAGTGCATGTCGCCCCCCAAACCGACACGCATTTCAATGATCCCCGCATTCTCAGGATCGATCGCCGGCCGTTCGGATCGCTGGCCGAGCATGATGCAGCTGATTGCCCGGTGGAACGAGACCGTCGGCCCCGAGGATGAAATCTGGCATCTGGGCGACTTCGCGCGGCTAGGCAAATCGAACGTCGAAGCCCTGCTGGCACACCTGAACGGCCGCAAGAACCTCATCGTCGGCAACAATGATGCGGGTGGCACATCGTCCAGCACTATAGGGAGCTGGTGCAGGAGGCTCAGCTTATCGTGTTGTGCCATTATCCGTTCCAGACGTGGAACCGGATGGGCAAGAAATCGATAAACCTGCACGGACATTCGCACGGCAAATTGAAGCCGTTGACGCGCCAATATGATGTCGGTGTCGACAGCTGGGATTTCCGGCCCGTTTCGCTGCACACATTGCGCGGCAGGCGCGGGCTGCGGTGACGCGGCTGAAGCGGAGAGGGTTTGGTGAGCGAGCACCGGCGGCCGTTGCCCTTTCACTTTCTATCCAGCACCTTCCGGATCTTCTCCGCCAATTCGTCGATCGTGTACGGCTTGGACAAATACAAGCGGTTGACCTGTTTGACCCGCGAACTTGCAAGATTGGATTCGGATGGTGCCGACAGAATGCTACCAGAGTGATGGCGTAGTTCTGATCATTTGAGGTGACCAGCCGCGCGAAGCTTTGCCAGCAAGATCAGTGCTGTGCCATGGTAGTCAGCTCGC
This sequence comes from Mesorhizobium sp. B1-1-7, assembly GCF_006442705.1. NCBI lineage: Bacteria > Pseudomonadati > Pseudomonadota > Alphaproteobacteria > Hyphomicrobiales > Phyllobacteriaceae > Mesorhizobium > Mesorhizobium sp. B1-1-7. The sequence continues at coordinate 279,414 of NZ_VFWQ01000005.1, forward strand.
ACGTGTTCGCTCAATGGGGAAGCCTCCCATGCAGCGAGCGCCGCGACGAAAGGCGACGCGGCACCATTCACTGAGGCGCACCTTAATTGGCCACTCTTCTCGAGCACGACTATCGCCGTATCTGCGTCACCGTATCCGATGGCGGCCATTCTATAAATGTTGGCGTCACCGTCGACACGCACATCGAACAGCACCGCGCCAGCAGTTTTCTCCGCAGCGTCGATCACCCTGTCGGAAAACGGCTGCTGAATGCCATCCGCATTGGCCATCGATTGCTCGAACAGAACCATTTCAACATGTCCAGCCACCATGTTAGCGACAGTGCGCTGTTCTGTGCGATTGGCCTAGCCAACATTTCGTGGATATCTGCCGTTGTTCACAGGACGCACTGCGCACGCCGCCAATCACCGCGATGGCCTGACGAGTGGTTCGTAGACGATCTCCAGGATCACGATGAAGCAACGGTGCAGGCAAAAACTCAGGCCGAAGCGGGCGTGTAGAGGGATCGGAAGATAGACGGCGGCATGCGCGTTCACGGTCTCAATTCGAAGCGGCTCCCCGGGGCTGCCCAAATCCCGCAGTCTGTACCGCTCCCATTCGGAGCAAAAAAAGAACGATAGGCCGCTGCGGTCTTGACGGGGCAGGAATATATTCCTTATTTGTGACAGCATGAAGCCAGAGAGCGTCCATGGCAAAGCCCCTAAACGGGGCGGCGGGCTGAGCTCTGTCGGAATTGGCATCCGCAGCCCGGCAGCGCACTAGACGCTGCACCCGGGTCGCGAGGAAGACAGAACTGGAACGCGAGCTTGGCTTGTCGTGTGGTGCGATTTCGAACGTTTTTCGCGAGTCTGACGCGAGCAGCACCTCTGGTGTCGACCACCGGCGAGGAGCAGAGAAGGGACCGTCGGTCCGGTGGAAATCCAGAGGATGCCAAGGGATTGAGCGGGTTTGAGAATGCATGATTTGATCAGGTTCTTCCAGGACAATGCGACGTTGATCATTGCCAATCCTATTGCCTTCGCGACGTTCGCGTTTCTTTTCGGGAGTGGAGGGTTCGTCGTGGGTCGCTATTTTCTAACCGAGCGCATCGCCAATCTGGAAAGCCGCATCGCCCGTCGTGACGACGAAATCGATGCGCTGAAAAAGCGCCGGGATAAGACGGGAGGGCCGTCCTTAATCCCTGTCATCGGTACATCGGCAATCGGCGAGAACGAAACCACACCACTGCTGGGAACACGGCCGGACCGGCCTCGGCTGGGACCACTGTCAGCGCCGCCGCGTCAACGTCGTGGCTAAGCTATGGCTGGTGGTGGCATTCATCTTTGGATGAGAAAGCGATTGATCAGAAAATAGAGTGAGCCATGTGGTGCTGTCGCGCCAAAAATCCGGTAGTGGCACAAGCAGCATGGCCGCGGACGTGGGCTATCCAAGCCGGCCCGGTATGTCATTCGATCCACCTATTTGTAGGGCACCGACAAATTGTGGAACTCTTCAAAATGGCCGGAAAAATTGCGCGCCAGATACCGCACGGCCCGAGGGTTATTCATCAGCCGATCGAGATAGCGGCCGGCAGCCAACAGTTCCAAGCTCACCGAACCACGTCGCTCCACAGCGCTCAGAAACTCACGGCTTAGCCGGTCAAGTTCTGGCGTCATCGCGTCCAGTTGATCTTTAGACGCGTTGGCAACCGTCGTCGGATCGAAACCCTCGGCCAGCAGCGCACGCGGCGTGAAGGCGACAAGCAACTTTTCGTACGTGAACGTGACCCGCTCCATGGCAACCATCAACTTGGCAATTTCCAATTGCCTGGCCGGGAGCACATGCCGCAGTAAGCCGAAGATTTTCACCTTCACAGGGTAGTCCTGAAGAAAATTGAGGACGTCGGGGCAAATCCCGCCGACAGATTGGGCACTGCTGTCAGAAGGGGACTCGCAGGCATGCGCGGCTGTCTGAGATTCGACCGTCAGGCCTTGCAACCGCTGGGCCAGGGGTTTTGGCATGGTGGCAAGGCTTTCGGACACCAGCAATGAGCGAAATTTCGTGTCGCTCATGATCAGGCGAAGCGCTTTGACCATACGCCCCAAGCGCTGTTCTGCTTCCACTGTTTCTTTTATGAAACGGCGCTTACGTCTGCACTCAGCTTCATAGGTTGCCAAAAGCTCTGGCCCAAAGAGCTTTACCTTTGATCCCGGTTGATCAGTGGCAATATTCCGGGCGTGTCTGTGGCCGTTATCCTGGAAAGCTTTGTAGGCGGCTATGCGGGTCATACGATACTTCGAACTCACAATATGGTCTCCACACTTGCTCGCGCTGCCAGTCTGGTAATTGGGGTGAGCGTGGGGAAAAGGTAGGTATCCAGTTGAGCCCCATTGTTAGCGCGCAATTCCGATTTGCCGACGATTTTAGAAATAGGGGCAATCAGATAGTCTCGAATGACAAGGTCACCTGGGCGCATCCGGACCAAGATGAAAATGTCGGCCACCGACTGGCGTCGGGTTTTCAGGGACCAGAAGGGATATCCGTAGTCGGAAGCGGTGCAATGTAGGACTTCGATTGCAACCGTGAACTCGTCGTTGATCCGCAGGATCTCGTTCTCTTTGTCATAGGCCGCCTGTCCGCCAGCGCTTCCGATCGCGCCCAGTAAGCCTTCTATCGCCTGTATACGTACCGTCGCCAATCGCCTTTTCGAGGCAATGAACTGCCTGGGCGACCGATATCCGATCAATTCGTAGCACTTCAGAAGACTTCCGAAGCGATGGAAATACAGGCTAGCCGCGGGGCAATCAGGCGCATCGTCAATGACCGAGGCAGACAAGTAGCCTCGGCGCGCCAGAACTTTCTTCAACGCAAGCAGTATCTCTTCGTTGCTCACCCTGATGCCCGAATAGAGCGTCTGGTGGATGAGTTGCGCCCGTTCGAACAGCCTGCGGTCGATGATGGGCTCGAATGCGCCGTCCGCTCGAGCCCAGTGTTCAGGAGGATTGTTCGTTGCCTTTGCTTTAAGCTTGCGCGAGCGCCTGTTCCAGACATTGTTGCCGATGTATTTCTCATTGGTCAGAACTCCGCGCACCGTTTCCCGCTTCCATGGCCGCCCAAGGTCTGTGACGACGCCGCGCTTGTTCAACAGCCTTGCGATCTCAAGCTCTGTCTTATGCGTTTTGACGAACTGACCGAAGATCCAGCGCACCGTCGCGATTTCTTCTGGCGGCCCGGGCACCAAGATCATTCTGTCGGTGTGCAGGCTCTTTTGTTCGTGCGGGCAGAGGATAAATTTGGGACGTCCTGAATGGTCCACCAACTGGCGTCTTAGGCCGAGCCCCGGCTTGCCACCTTGACGGAATCCCAGCCGGATCAGCCTCGCCTGGCCTATGAACGTCTTTTGAGAGAGCATGCGGCTGTGCTCGGCAGCCATGCTGCGTTTGATAGCCATAAGCACATCGGAGCCGACGCTGCCGTCATTTGCGAATTGCTCGGCGCAAAATTCGATCCGCACGCCGGCCATCTGGCAACGGTATTCGTAGGCGGCGCTTTCATTGATGTTCTGGAAACGTCCCCAGCGGCTGACATCATAAATCACGACCGTTTCGAACTCGGCGCGCCCACTTTCTACATCGGCCAGCATCCGCTGGAGGCCGGGACGACCGCCTAAGTTGAGACCGCTGCGACCGGCATCCTCGTAAGTGGCGACGATGTCGTAGCCCATGATTTCGGCATAGTTGCGGATGGCATCTTTCTGATTGTCGATCGAGTAGGTCTGGTGCTCTTTCGACATGCGCAGGTACTGAGCGGCGCGAACGATGCGTTTGCCTGAAGGAACTCTTGGGGTTTTGGCAACCTCGTCCATCGCTCGCGCTGTCCTGCCGATCGGTCATGTTAGCGACCACAGCGCTATGGTTTGGTTGAAAATTCCTGTCCAGTTTGCGTCGAATGCCGGGCTTTTCTGTTTGGAAACCATGGCGTTCAACTGCCGGGAAACCCTGACTCACTTCGTGAGCCGGCACGCCGCTGTTCGGCCGCAATCCGACCGCACTTGAGCGAAATCGCCCCATGTGCAGTCCCGGGGCTACAAAGGAGCTCTGGATATGATGATGAAGAAGGCCATTCTGGCGGTGCTTATGACCGCTGTACTCGCAGGCTGCGCGCAGACCGAAGGCCAGCAGAGGGCTGGAACCGGAGCCCTGATCGGCGGCGCCGGCGGCGCCCTCGTCGGCCAGGCCATCGGCGGCAACACCAAAAGCACGGTCATCGGCGCGGCCAGCGGCGCCTTGCTGGGTGCAGTCGTAGGTAGCGCGACCACCCCGCAGCGTCGCGGCGATGAGATGTGCCGCTACCAGGACCGTTACGGGCGGATCTACACAGCACCATGCGATGACCGTTACTACAACGGCAACTATTGAAGGGCGGTGTTCGCCGGCTACTGACGCCCCAATAGACCTTGGCCGACGCTCGTCCGCGATATGGGTACGGCAGGCTACGTCCATCGGACTAATTGTGTCGGCCGCTAAACGCGCTCACACTCTAGGCATCCGAAGCCCAGTAGACGCCTGCTGACATTGCTATCGGACGCTTGCCGACACCTGTCTTCCCCCCGAAGCCCGGTCGACATGCAAGGCGGATCCCGTCCCCGGATCCGCCTTTTTCATGTCCGCGCTATCGGCGCCCCTAAGCGGTGGCGAAAGTGGGCTCATTGTCATCTTTTGCCCACTTGCCTGGACTACCTTGTTTTTGAGGCGGGCTTTGGAGGAGGTCGATGTGACGACGACAAGCCTTGCCGCCTTGAAAAACCAAAGCAAACGCGCCGTCAAACGACTCATCGGCTACGATTCCCGAAACTGGCTGCGCATCCGCCAGATCGAGGCGTTCACCCTCTTCCTCGAAGCCGGCAACCGCAAAGCCTCCGACGTGATCGAGATCTCGCCCGGCTGGAACCGCTACTGGCGGGCGATGTGCCCCAACTACAGATCGGTCGATTTCCCCGACTTCGACATCTGCAGGAATCGCACCGACGAGAAATATTCCATCGTCATCGCCGACCAGGTGCTGGAGCATGTCCAGCGGCCGCTGGCGGCGATGGCCAATATCCATGACATGACCCGGCCCGGCGGCTGGGCGATGGTGGCGACGCCCTTCCTGTTCAGGGTCCACGCCAGGCCGCACGACTATAGCAGATGGACGCCTGCCGGCTTGAAACAGTTGATGGTCGAGGGCGGCTTTCCCGAAGCCAATGTCAAGGTCCATGGTTGGGGCAACAAGGCCTGCGCCAGGGCCCATATCGGTGGGCCGGTTCGCGCCTACGGCCTGTGGCGGGATCTGAGCAACGACGAGGAATACCCGCTGATGGTTTGGGCCTTCGCCAAGAAGGCCTAGTTGGAGCTAGCTGCTTGGGATGCCGTGACTGGCGGCTGGAGCAGACGACGGTCCAAGGACGATGTCAAGGCGAACGTCGAGGAGGTCACATTTAAGGCCAGGCGATAACATCAAGCAATAAAATGCCCGGCGCCCACTCGGATTGGGGCCCTTTGGGAAGACGCCGGCCAAGCGGACAATCAGATCCGCCGCAGTTTACACATGGCCGATTCGCCGAGCCGGCATCATGGCGTGATCGTGCAGGGCATTGGCGAGACTGGGGCGCCCGAACCTACTCGCTTTGCGCTTGCTCGGAGCCGTCGTCAGGGGCCGACGAGCCAGCGGGGGAGTGTCCGAGTTTTAGTACCCCGAGTTGCCGTACTAGACCGGGTGGAGATTGGGTGCCGACAGGTTCGCCAACAGGTGGTCCGCCTCCCTTAGGTGGAACATATTACATTGCGGTAGACGCGGATTTTCCAAACAGGCGGGATCAACGGACGCGCTAGTCTGCGCTTTTCACGAGAATCAGCCATGCGAAATCCTTTCCACCTTCTTGGGAGGAGGTTGTTCAGATTGAGATTTTCAGTAGGGTGAAGGGCTAAGGCGCCAGCACACCGGTTGGCTCGTACTGTTTCAGGACGTTTATGATCGCCAGTGGTAGGCCGAGGGCCACATTTGAGCAGATTGTCTGTTTAGGCCCCAATTGTAGGCCGAAACGACAGATCCAGAATCATTTTGGCGAACGTATATCTCGGAGACATGTGTTCGATTGGCAGCTCACACCTTTTGAAACGGTGCTGGAATATCTGCGGCGGGACTTCCGGGGCATGTTCGAACGGAGCGATCTAGTATTGCGCAAGGGGGTCGTTTGGAACGAGCGCTTTCAGACGGAACATCAGCACGAATTTCCCGCTGACCTCTCACCGGAACAACTGAATGCACTTTATTCTAAGGCGCGGCTCCTCCATTACCACTGGTGCGCGGCGACGACAGAAGCGCTCGATAATCCACTGTCAACGCTGTTTGTCGTCGGCGTTCCGATGTCGGAGGCGATCGCAGGGCAGCTTTCAGACGAAATCGCAAAGCGCTGCTCACACAAGGCCTACTTAGTTCTGGACGGACCCGAAGGAGATTACCCGATTGGGGGGAGCACCTGGGCCGGGAACCGCAAACTTTGGGCGGAACACCTGTCCTCATTTACGATTGAACCAGCGAGTTTGGTCGCTTCAGCGCGTTAGATCGCGGGCTCATTTTCCAGGATCACAGGCGGGATCGAGGTTTAAAGCAGTAACGAGCGCCACCGCGTCAGGGGCGTCACAGTAGACTGCTTCAGCGCTTACAGCGGGGTTGCATCGACGTGGGGAGCCGCGCTAGATCGCCGCGAATAGAGGAGTTAGCAGTGGTCGATTTTGCTAAGTGGTACGAAGGGAAAGAATTTTCTTCCGATTGGACGTCTAATAATTTCCGTGTCTGGAGCGCTTGCCTTGCAAGTATGCGGGATCGACCTCTCAACATCTTGGAAATCGGATCTTGGGAAGGACGTTCCGCGATCTTTTTCCTTGAGTACTGCCATCTGTCGCGGATTACGTGCATCGATCCGTTCGTTGGAGGGCAGAACGAATACGTAACTTCGGCTGGCGGATTTACCCAAGTTGAACAGCGCTTCGATGCCAACACGGCCTCTTATGCCGGGCGCGTCACAAAGTTGAAGTCGATTTCCAGCAAGGCATTGATCGACCTGCAGGACCAAAAAAGATCCTACGACCTGATCTATATCGACGGCGCCCACGAGCGGGACGCGGTTCACGTCGATTCCCTTCTGGCGTGGCCTCTACTCAAGAATGGGGGGACAATTATTTGGGACGATTACGCTTGGGAACGGAAACAGCCGATCGAAACAAGGCCGGAAGAAGCCATCAATGTTTTCGTGGCTTCCAGACGCAACGAAATTAAAGTTCTCCATGTCGGGCACCAAATCGCAGCGCAGAAAGTTGCTGACGGAAGGTTTGATGTCCGCTCTGCCATCAACTCATTCATTTTGGGGAGGCTGCGGCAACGCAAACGCTCCGTCAAAGTGGCTAGATAGTGGATGATCACTGTGGCGCCAGGATTACCGTCGGGTCCATCTGCGGTGTCATAGATGACGCCGGATGCTGCCCGGGTGCTGCGCGATAAACGAAAAGGCCGAACTAATATCCGGCCTTTCTAAGCCTCAAAGCCTCTAATTAGTCGCGCTCATCGTCCTTAGGTTCGCCAGACCATACGAGAGAATACGAAGGAAACGGCTTGGCGAACCATCCGCTAACGTATTGATTATGTGTGGGAAACGCTGACCCTCAGAGAGTAAGATAATCGTTATTGGTCAAAGGGTTACGAAGCGGGTCGCCCGAATTGATTCAAGAAGCTGATCCAGCCATTCGCTGACCGCATTTATCTTCTCCCCAATAGCAGCAATGCGCCTCATCACTCTCGTTCAGGCGGGCTGCCATCTTTCCTGAAAGCTGCCGGTCCGTTCAGGATGGTCGCCGGCGGGCAACAAATTGTCGCGCTTCCTATAACCGGAGTTGTTTATGACACTGGAGACGCAAGGCTCCGCGGTGATCATCTATGCGGCTCGCTCGCTGCCCTGGGTTCGATGCCGATCATCGGGTTTCGACGCCGAAGCCGTGCACCGGAATTTCGGCCTGGCCGAAGGGTGTTGACCGTCGGACTGCAGCGAACTGGCAACGGGCCGCAGAAGCCCCATGTGCCTGTGGCTGATGTCCTGGCATTTGCCGATCGGCCAGAGTTCGAAAATTCGGTCTTCCAAAATCGATGACACAGGCGCTTTGGGGAAAGAGGGTGCGCAAGCTGTGTTGGCAGTTTGAGAATTCGCCGATATGCCGCACAACGGTAAATGCAACGCCGAGCCGGAACACGCCCGAGCAATGTCAGGTTCGCAGGAGGACAAGTAGCCGTGACGCAGAAGGGGATCACCTTGAGGGACGTTGCTGCCGCGGCCAATGTATCGCGCGCTACGGCCGCGCGGGCGCTCAACAGCTACGGTTATGTCGGCGACGAGACCGCACTTCGGGTGCTGGAGGCGGCTGAAAGACTGGGTTATCGGGCCAATCTCGTAGCGCAGGCCCTCCGCAGCGGTCAGTTGCCGATCGTCGGCTTCGTGCCCGGCGACATCCAGAATCCGTTCTTCGCGCGCATCGCTCACGACATCGAGGTAGAATTGCGCAAGCACCGCCACAACCTGCTGATCGCAAGCAGCGAAGAGAATATCGAACAGGAAAAGGAGTTGCTGGAGAGTCTGCGCTCACTGAGCATTCGCGGCTTCATCCTGGCGCCAACCTCAGCGACCGACAGCGAGCACATCGTGCGCCTGGTGCGTGACGGCGCACCGGTCGTGCTGATCGACCGCGTCGTCAAAGAGGTGCACTGCGACAGCGTCGGCGTCGACAACGAGGGCGGCGCGGGCGAGGCCGTGGATTACCTAGTCGCCAACGGTCACAAACGGATCGGGCTGTTGCGCGACGAATCCCGTATCTTCACCGCGCAGGAGCGTCTTGCCGGATACCGGAACTCACTGCAGTCGCATGGCATCGCGCTGGATGAATCGCTGATCAGCGTGTCGCGCTCCACGGTCGAACATGCCGTCGAAGCCACCATCCGCCTGTTCAGCCGACGCAACCGTCCTACAGCGCTTTTCACGGTGGACAGCATGATGACCCAAGGCGCCCTTCTCGGCCTGCGCTCACTGGGGCTCGCAATCCCCAACGACGTGTCACTGGTCGGCTTCGACGACTTCAATCTCGCGACTTTCACCGATCCGCAGATCACCGTCGTAGCCCAGCCCATCTCCGAGATCGGACCGCTCGCGGCCAAGCTGCTGCTCGAACGGCTCGCCGGAAAGAAAGTTGCGCCGCGTCACACCCGGTTCCCGACGCGCCTCGTCATTCGTGGCTCGGTCGCACACCTGCGCTGACCGGCACAGAACTTCCGTTTCAGACATTTGCTCGCAGGGGGGCTTGCCAACCCCAAAAAAGCATGGCCATTATTTGGATGTGAGATCGATCTCACAACCTAACGGTTAATCAAAGGCTGGCTGGACGGCGCCTCGATTTTGGCGGCCCGGTAGGATTCCGCCGAATGCAAGTACAAGGAAGAACGACATGTTGAATTTCGATAGGGAACGCTTCGTAAGGATACAGAGCGGGGCCGTTTCCATTGCTGGCGAGGCGCGCACGCTCATGCGCGCGCTGCTTGCGGACGGCGTCGAGAGGCTGTTTTTCATGGGCACCGGCGGTGTGCAGCTTCTCACTCTGCCTGCGATCGAACTGGCGAAACGCTACTCCACGTTCCCGGTGAGCGCCGAATATCCGGCACAGGTCGTGCTCGATCCGCCGGCCGGCCTCGATAAAAAGGCCGCGGTTGTCATTCCCTCGCTGTCAGGCACGACCAAAGAGGGCGTCGAACTCATGGCTTTCCTGAAAAAGCGCGGCGTGCGCACGATCTCGCTCACCGGCCATTCGGACACCCCGATCGCACAGGAAGCAGACCACAATTTCACGAACTTCGCCGAAGACGACACCTCATCGGAATCATTCTACCTGCAGACGCTGCTGATCGTCCTGGCACTGCTGGCCGAGCGCGACGAATATGACAGTTTCGACGCTGCTGTCGCGGAACTTCAGCTTCTTCCCGGCCTTCTTGCCAATGCGAAGGCCGCCTTCGAGGACAAAGCCGCCGAACTGGCCGCGACAATCAAGGACGAGACCTACCACATCTTTACCGGCGCCGGCTCGGTGTGGCCGGAAGCCAACTATTACGGCATGTGCATCCTTGAAGAGATGCAGTGGATCCGGACCCGCCCAGTGCATGCCGCCGACTTTTTCCACGGCACGCTCGAACTGGTCGAGCCGGGCGTCAGCGTCTTCGTGTTCAAGGGCGAGGATCGCCTTCGCCCACTAGCCGACCGGGTCGAGAATTTCGCCAGGCGCTACACGGACCGCGTCCGTACGCTGGATGCTGCCTCGGTCCAGCTGCCGGGCATCTCCCAAGAGGTGCGCGGCATGATCTCGCCGGTACTGCTCGCCACCCTGCTCGAGCGACTGAGCGCGCATCTCGAAGTGCTGCGCAATCACCCGCTGACCACCCGTCGCTACTACAAACGCGTTGAATACTGATCCCCTCTCACCTTTGAAGGAGCTGCTTATGAAACGTTCGCTGCAAGTCGTGACGGTTACAGTGGCCGCGGTATCATCATTCGGTTTTTCGATCAGCGGCAGTTCCGCCGCTTCGGCTGCGGTCGCGGCCGATCCCAGCGCCAAGGTGGAGTACACCGGCACACTCTCGGTGCTGACCAAGTTCGGGCTGCAGCAACTGTCGCCTTACTTCGTCAACCTGGCGCAGCAATACGAAAAGCTCCATCCGGGCGTGAAGGTCGAACTCATCCAGGAGAGCGACGACAGCGTGAAGGGCAAGACCAAGACCCTGGTCGCTTCGAACTCGCTACCAGATGTCTATTTCTCCTGGACTGGCAGTTGGGGCGGCAATTTCGTGCGGGGCAATCGCGCCGTCGACCTGAGCGCCGTCATCGGTCCCGATACCGAGTGGGGCAAGACGCTTTCTCCCGCGGCCGTCAAAGCGTTCCAATACAATGGCAAGTTCTATGGCATCCCGCTTTATCAGGACGCCAAGTTCATGGGTTACAACAAGCAGCTATTCGGCAAGCTCGGCCTCAAGGCGCCGGCCAGTTTCGAGGAATTGCTGACCAGTTGCGACGCCATCCGCAAGTCCGGCGCGACACCGATTTCGTTCGGTAACAAGGAGGCCTGGCCAGCGATCCACTTTGCGGGCCAGCTGCTCGCCTACAATGTGCCGCAGGCAACGCTGGAACGCGACTTCGATCCGACCACCGCTGAATACACCGATCCGGGCTATGTCGCGGCGCTTAAGCAGTTCAGTCAGCTTGTCGAGCGTTGCACTGACGGCGCTGGCGTCAACGGCACATCCTATGCCTCGGCTCTCCAGGCGTTCACCAACGCGCAGTCGGCCATGTACTATCAAGAGATCATCGAGTTCGATCAGGCCGCCACGTCGGATTCGGCGCTCAAGCCTGCGGATTTCGGCTTTTTCAGACTGCCCGTACCGGCTGGCGCCAAGGGTGACCTCAAGTCGATCGAGGGCGCGCCGGAGGGCTACATGATCAATGCGGCGTCGAAAAACATCCCGCTGGCGATCGATTTCATGAAGTTCGTTACCTCGAAGGAAAACGCGCAGGTCCTGTCGGCGCCGCCTTATGGCCAGCCGAGCGCGACCATCGGCGGCGCCTCGGAAAAGAATATGAGCGCGGCTGTGGTCGCCGGTCTCAAGGACATCAACGCGGCCTCGTACCTCATGCCCTGGCTGGACACGGCCAATCCGCCGCGCGTCGCCGCCGTCTGGCTGTCCAGCCTGCAGGCACTGGCGGGCGGTTCGATGACGCCCGAGCAAGTGATGGGCGAGGTGCGCAAGGCCGCGTCCGCAGCCAGATAAGCGGACCATGGCCAGGACATCGGACACAATAGAGAGCGGCGCCGTGGTTCACGGCGCTGCCAGAGCGCAGAGGCCAAGAAGCCTGCGGGTGCGCTTCGGCAACCTGTTGTCGTTTCGATGGGCGGCAGCGGCACTGATCCTCATCGGCTGGTTCGTCTATTATCCGATCGTTGACAACTTTATCGTCAGCACCACTGATCAGGATATCTATACCGGTGAAGTGACCAATGTCGGCCTCGCCAATTACGACCGGCTTCTGCACGACCCGGTCGTTCTGCTCGCGCTCTGGAACAACTGCCTCTACGCCATCATCTCCGTGGTGTTCCAGGTCTTCGGCGCGTTCCTGCTGGCGGCGATCATCGAGGATCTGAGGAGCGAACGCTGGCGCCGTCTGTGGCGCGCCGTGTACTTCGTGCCTTCGGCCATATCGATCACCGTGACCGGCCTGCTGTTCTATTTCATCTACCAGCCGCAGATCGGTCTGCTGGATGCGGTTCTGAGCCGCGCCGGTCTCAGCCAGTTCGTCATGCCCTGGCTCGGCAACGAGCACACCGCCATCTACGCCATCATTGCCATGAGTCAATGGCAGGGCTTCGGCTACTCGACGCTGCTGTTTGCCATCGCCATTCAAAAAATCCCGCGCGACCTCTACGACGCAGCCACAATTGATGGCGCCGGCCCGCTTCGCCGCTTGTGGAGCATCACCTTTCCACTGACCCGGGAAATGACCGGGCTGATGATCATCGTCACCATCACCGGCGCTTTCCAGGTCTTCAACGAGGTCATGGTGATGACCGCCGGCGGGCCCAGCAACAGCAGCCAGGTGCTGGGCACATGGCTCTACCAGAAGGCGTTCATCGAGGACAATTTCGGCTACGGCGCGGCGATTGCGGCCGTCATTTTCGTTCTGACCATGCTCACCGGCGCGGCACAGCTCTGGTACACGAAGCGTCGCAGGGTGCAGCTATGAGTGCGACGGTCGCAGTCGGGCGGGCCCGGCATGTCAATCTATGGTCGGTCATTGCCAGGACATCGCTCTATTCATTCCTCGTCTGTCTCGGCGTCGTCGTCATCTATCCGCTGATCTGGATGGCGCTTAGCGGCGTCAAGGACAATGCGCAGATCTTCGGCGATCCCTTCGCCCTGCCTGCCCATTGGTCGTGGAACAATTATGTGCAGGCGTGGAACCAGGGCGTACGTGGTTATGTGACAGTCTCCGTGCTGGTGACCGTCGTTTCGGCCATATGCACTGTGCTGATCAGCGCGTGGACCGCCTTCGGCCTGACCCGGACGAGGATGCCGGCAAAGCCGCTGGTTATTGCCATCGTGCTGGGCGGGCTGATGCTCAGCCCCACAGTGGCGATCATTCCGCTGGTAAAGATGTTGCAGGCGCTCGGGCTCTACAACACCTACTGGGCGCTGATCATTCTATACACCGCGTTCCGGGTGCCGTTCACAACCTTCCTCATCCGCGCCTACATGCTGGATCTACCCAGCGATCTCGACGAGGCGGCGACGATGGACGGCGCCAGCGAGGGCCAGATCTTCTGGCGCATCACCCTGCCATTGTGCCGCCCGATCATCATCTCGTGCGTCATCCTGCATGTCCTGTTCGCCTGGAACGAATATCTGTTCGCCATGATCTTCACGAGCGGCAGCGACGTGCAGACGCTGCCCGTCGGCCTCACGTCGATCATGGCAACGCACGGGACTAACTATGCCGTGGTGTTCGCCGCCATGACGATCTCGGCCCTGCCCATCGTAATCGTGTTCTTTGCCGCGCAGCGCTACTTCATTCGTGGGCTGTCCGAAGGCATCGGCAAGTAGCCATTCCCGAAAGGACCCTTCATGCCGCAGCTTGCATTCCATCAGCGGATCGGAGCCAATTTCAGCTTCCAGCACTTTCCGTTCGATCGGGTCATCAAGCTGATCCGCGACTTCGGCATGAAAGAGATCGAATTATGGGGCATTGCCCAGCACCTCGACCTCTTCCACGCCACCGACGCGCGCATCGATTCTGTCCGCCGGATGCTAGCCGATAACGGCCTGTCTGCCTGGTGCTTCACTCCTGAGCAGGTGCTGTATCCGATCAACATCGCCTCAGGCGACCCGGATCTGCGCCGTGACAGCATCAAGCGGTTCTGCCACGCCGCCGAGATCTGCGCGGCGCTGGGCGCGCGCTATCTGTTCCTGACGCCCGGCCGAGGCTATGAGGACGAAGCCGCGAAACCGGCTTGGGACCGCTCGGCGGAGGCGCTTGGCGAGATCGCTGGATATGCCGACCACGTCGGTGTGCGCTGCCTGCTCGAGCCCTTGCAGCGCTTCGAGAGCAACCTCGTCCACGATGCGGCAAGTCTGCGCCGAATGCTGGACGCGTTGGGCGCGGACAACATCGACATCGTGCTGGATTGCGTGGCAATGGCCACCGCCGGGGACACCGTGGCCGGGTATGTCGACCTGTTCGGCCCACGGCTGGCGCACGTCCATCTTGTAGACGGCACACCGGGCGGGCATCTGGTGTGGGGCGACGGCACGTTGCCGCTCGGCGACTATGTCAGCGAACTGGCGCGCCTCGGCTATGCGGGAAAGCTCACCTTCGAGCCCTTTGGCAACGGCGCCTACTCACTGGATCCAATAAGTGCCTGGACCCGCTGCCTCAGCGCTATCGAGCCTTATCTCAATCGCGCAACGGTGCCGGCATGACTGCGCCGAAGCTGGTCGCTGTCGGCGACAATTGTCTGGACGCCTACCTCACCAACGGCCTGCTCACGGTCGGCGGCAACGCGCTCAACGTGGCGGTGCAATGGCGGCACAATGGCTGGGCGGCACGGTATTTCGGCGCCGTCGGCGAGGATCCAGAAGGCGAGGCGGTGCTTTCCGGGCTTGCCGGCGTTGGCCTGTCGCCGGACGATGTCGAACGGCGACCCGGCGACACGGCCGTCACCTTGCTTCGCGACGAATCCGGCGACCGGAAGTTTCTCCACGAATCCTTCGGAGTTGGTGAAAACTATATGCCGACGCCGGAGCGCTACGCGGTTGTCGCCGCCGCTGATTGGGTGCATCTCGGCACCAACGCCAACAAGGACCTCCTTCGCCGATTGGTCGCGGATGATGTCCCGTTCAGCATCGACGTCTCGACGGCGCACCTGGCGCTGCCGCTCGAGGGAGTGCCGCTGCTCTTCGCCTCCGGTCCAGATGAGGTCGATCGACCGGTCGAGCCGTTGCTCACCGCGCTCAGGGCCGCTGGTGCAAGGCAGGTTGTCGTGACCTGCGGGCGGCGCGGCTCCTATTTCGACGACGGCCAGGGTGTCGTGCATGCGCCGGCCACGCTCGTCGACGTGGTTGACACATGCGGCGCCGGCGACAGTTTCATCGCGACATTCCTGACCTCGTTCCGGTTCGAAGGTATGCGGCCAGCCGAAGCGCTGCACACCGCTGCGCTGGCGGCGGCGCGGACCTGCACGCATCTCGGCGGGTTTCCGCAGAAGCCGCGTCCCATACCGGACTGGCTGCCAGCCAAATACGCCGGATTCATCACCAACGCCTTCGGAGCCTGACCGTGACGACACTTCGTTTGCGCCAGCCGGCGGTAGCGCTCCCTTCCGACCGCTCGTTCTGGCTGCAGGACATCGGCGCCGACGCGGTCACCGAGCCGTTACAGGGCAATGAGCGCGCCGATGTGCTGATCGTCGGCGGCGGTTATACCGGTTTGTGGACGGCGCTGCGTATCCGTGAGCTTGCGCCGGAAACGCGGGTCGTCGTGCTTGAAGCCGACCTTTGCGGATCTGGGGCTTCGGGGCGCAATGGTGGCCAGGTCCACTCATGGTTCGCTGAACTCGATCAGATCAGCGCCGTCGTCGGCCTGGAAGAGGCGCGGCAGCTCTGCGCTGCCACGGTGGCATCGATCGCGGAACTGAAAACTCTGCAACGAGACGGTACGATCGACATGGATCTGCGGCTGGATGGATGGTTGTGGACGGCGAGCTCAATTGCCCAGGAAGGCGCCTGGGACAAGGCCGTCGCCATGACGGCGGCGGTCGGAGAAAACCGTTTCAAGCCGATGATGGCCGAGGAGATCGAACGCAGGACCGGTTCGTGTGCCTCCTATGTCGGCGTCGTGGAGACCAATGCCGGCACGGTGCATCCGGCAAAGCTGGCAATCGGATTGCGAGACCTGGCGTTGGCACGCGGCGTGATCATTCACGAGCGCAGCCCCGTCCTCGACATTGAACCCGCCAGGATATGCAGGGCGCGTACGGCGCAGGGCACGGTGCAGGCGGAGAAGGTCGTGCTTGCCGCCAATGCATGGCTCTCCGCTTTGCCGGAACTGCGACGTCATCTCTACGTCGTCGGCAGCGAGGTCATCGCCACCGCGGCCGTGCCCGAACTGCTCGACAGCATTGGCTGGCGCGACGGCGCATCGATCTGCGATGCGCAGGCGCAGGTACTGTATTATCAACGCACCAGCCCGGGCAGGGTGGTCTTCGGTCGCGGCAGCGGTACCGTTGCCTTCAGGGGGAATTTCGGCGCCAGCTTCAATCGCAGCCCGCAGCACGGCCGCGATAATGTGCAAGAGCTGCACCGGGTCTATCCGTCGCTGAGTGGTGTGGCGGTCGAGTATGACTGGTCAGGTCCAATCGACTGTGTGCCCGAACAGGTTCCGGTGTTCGATCATCTGCGCGGATATCCCAACATCTTCTACGGTATGGGCTTCAACGGAACCGGCATCGCGCAGACGCCGATTGGCGGGCGAATCCTGGCCAGTCTGGTTCTGGAGCGAAGGGATCGGTGGAGCGCCAGTGGACTGGTTGGCATCGAGCGACGCATGTCGCTGCCGCCCGAGCCATTCCGCTACCTCGGCGCCAAGCTCGTCCGCGGCGCGGTGCGCCGCAAGAACGAAGCCGAGATCGACAACCGCAAGGCGGACCGGATCACCAATCTGCTGGCTGGGCTGAAGCCGGGCCGCCGGAAGAAATAGGCGGCGGCCAAAGCGTCTTGTCCATGACGCTGCCGATGGGGACACGATGGCCGACCTGCGCTTGATGCAAGTCGCGAAAACTTCACGACAATGCCGCCGATGCGTCGCTGTAGCTCCGATCGTTAGCGCGGCGCGCCGGCAAAAAAGAAGCTGGCCTGGGTTTCTTTCCAATCGCAAAAAAAGGGCTTGATCCCCCCGCCGATATGTGTGCCTAATTTGATATGAGATCGATCTCATGTGGCGCTCTCAAGTTAGCTCTTTCTCACGGGGAGGGCGCTTTGGGGAGCATTGTGTGAATGAGGATGAACAGGGAGGTTTAAGTGAGGAAATTGATCGCGTGGCTGGCGTTGGCCACCACCACGCTTGCGTTCGCGTCTGCGGCGTCGGCGGGTGAAACCATGGACCGGGTTACCTCGAAAAAGGCGATGGTGGTCGCCACAAACAGCGGCTGGCCGCCGCAGAGTTTCCTCGACGACAGCAATCAGATGGTCGGCTTCGACATTGATGTCTCAAAGGAGATCGCAAGACGCCTCGGTGTCGAGGTCAGTTTCGACACGCCGGACTGGGCGACGATGACAGGCGGCCATTGGCAAGGGCGCTACGATCTGGGTGTCGGCTCAGTGACGCCGACCAAAGCGCGGGCCAAGGTGATCGATTTCGAAGGCGTCTATTATTACAGCCCTTACGTGTATGTCGTTCACAAGGACAGCCCGGCCAAATCGGTCGCCGACCTGAACGGCAAGATCATCGGCGTCGAGACCGCCACCACGTCGGAGGATTTCATCCGCAGACAGCTCGAGATCGATGCTCCCGGCCTGCCGCCCATCGAATACAAACTGGAGCCCGGTGAGATCAGGACTTTCGCCGATTCAATGCTGCCGTTCGATGATTTGAGGCTCGGCGACGGCGTGCGCCTCAACGCTGTCATCGCACCAGAACAGACAGCTCAGAACGCGATAAAGAACGGCTACCCGCTGCGTATCCTGGAGGGCGGCTATGCCTTCCGTGAGCCACTGGTGGTGATCGCGGAAAAAGGTGATGCCGAGTGGAATACCAAGATCGGCGGCATTCTCAACGAGATGAAGACGGACGGCACCCTCACGAAGCTGACCACCAAGTGGTACGGCAAGGATTACAGCGCCGACTGAGTAGGGTTGGACGAAGCGTGAGCGGGATGCATCTAAATTGAACATCCCGCTCCATCCGTTAGTTTTTAGCCGCATTTTGAACGACACCGGGCGGCTCCGCCTGGCTGCAAAATGCTCTCGCACCCCCACCCTATTATCCGATCATGACATATCCTGACACCTATTACCGACGCACGCTTGCCGACAACATCATCAGACCGCCGCTGAGCGGCGTTTCCGAGTGCGAAACAGTCGTTGTCGGCGGCGGACTGGCGGGCCTGACGACGGCGTTGCAACTGGCTCGCGCCGGCCAGCAGGTTGTCGTGCTTGAGGCGGAGGGCATCGGCTTCGGCGCTTCCGGTCGCAATGGCGGCTTCGTCAATCCCGGCTTCGCCACCGGCCTCGACAGCATCGCCGCGATGGCTGGCGTGGACGCGGCACAAAAACTGCACCGCCTGTCCATCGAAGGTGTCGATTTCGTGCGGCAGACGATCCGTGATCTCGACATCAAGGCGGCAGAGCCGCGCTCCGGTATATTGAGCGTGCTTCGCCACGATGGTGGCGCCGCGCTCAAGGGATATGCCGATCAAATGGCGCGGGATTTCAACTATCGGCTCGACTATCTCGAGCGCGAACAGGTGCGAGCGGTGCTGCATTCCGAGCGCTACCATCAAGGCTTGCGCGACCCCAGCGCCTTCCACATGCATCCGCTCAACTATCTGCGCGCTGTCGCGGTCGAGATCGAACGGCTGGGTGGCAGGATTCACGAAAGATCGGGGGCTATTGAAGCCAATCTTGGCGGCGCGGAAAAGATCGTGCGCACCAGCAGTGGCAACGTGCGCGCGCGCCAGGCTGTATTTGCCACCGGCGGCTATACGGGGCCACTGGTCGGCCGCCTGAAACGGGCATTCCTGCCGATCGCCACTTACGTCATGGTGAGCGAGGAAGCGCCTGACATGATCGCCGAGGCGATTACGACAACCGACGCCGTTGGCGACAACCGTCGCGCTGGCGATTATTACCGCATTGTCGAAGACGGCAGACGCCTGCTCTGGGGCGGGCGCATCACCACGCGGGCAGCCTCACCGGGCGTGTTGGCGAGGCAATTGCGCCGCGAGATGGTGACCACCTATCCGCAGCTCGAAAAGCTCAAGACCGAACTCGCCTGGTCCGGGCTCATGTCTTATGCCCGTCACCTGATGCCCCAAATCGGCGCGTTGCAGCCGGGCGTCTGGTACCTCACGGCTTTTGGTGGCCATGGCATCAATACCACGGCGATTGCCGGCAAGCTGATCGCCGAAGCCATACTGGGAGAATCGCCCCGCTACCGGCTCTTCGCACCATTTGGGCTTGCCTGGGCGGGCGGCCCGGCCGGACTTGCGGTCGCGCAACTTACCTACTGGAAGCTGCAGGCGCAGGATTGGTGGCGCGAGCGCGCCCGCTGACCACAGGGAGATCGATGACGTGATCGGCCGACTGTTGCTCAACCACCCGGACGCGGCGCGCCGCGTTGGCGTGTTCTTCGTGCTCGCCGCCATCGCCGCCGGCCTGTACGGACTCGGCATCAAAGCCAGTTGGCTCGGCAAGCTTGTTCCGGGGGCAGTCGAGTGGCTGGCCGCCAACCCTGAGATCGGGCGGGGGGTCTCGGCAGTGCTGATCGCATCGATCCTGGCGGCGAACTGGAACGCGCTGCGGTATCTCAGCCGCAAACAGCAGATCGTGGCTGTGTGGATAGAACTGTTCGTGCTGTTAATGCTGTTTTTCTATTCCTTCGACCTGTCGTTCGCGTTCATCGCCAAAAAGATCGGCTTCCTCGTCTCGAAGGGCGTAGTGACGACGCTCTACATTTCGGCCATTTCGATCGCCATCGCCACCCTCATCGCCTTCGTCGGCGCGATCGCCAAACTGTCCCGCAACGGCGTGGTCTATGGCTTGGCGACCTTCTATACCTCTCTATTTCGTGGCTTGCCGCTGCTGATGCAAATCTACATCATCTATCTCGGCCTGCCGCAGATTGGCTACGTCATCGGCGCCGTGCCGGCCGGTATCATGGCGCTGTCGCTCTGCTACGGCGCGTACATGACCGAAATCTTCCGTGCCGGCATCGAAAGCATCTCACGCGGCCAGACCGAGGGTGCTACGGCACTCGGCCTTAGCGCTAACCAGACGATGTTCCTGGTCATCCTGCCGCAGGCGATGCGCGTCATCGTGCCGCCGACCGGCAACCAGTTCATTGCGATGTTGAAGGATTCTTCGCTGGTTTCGGTGGTCGGGGTCTGGGAGATCATGTATCTCGCACGCACACAGGGCCAGACCGAGTTTCGGCACATCGAGATGCTCATCACCGCCTCGATGATCTATTGGCTGCTCTCGATGGGACTTGAGTTCGTGCAGTCGCGGATCGAGGACCGGTTCGGGCGCTCACTCAAGCGCTGATCGTGGTCTTCGGTGAACTGCGACTGCATTCCATCACCCAGCTTCCCCGCTCTAATCCTGCGAGCGTGGTCGAGACCGACATCGAGCGGGACTTCTAGTCTAGCTTATCTATCACGCGCCGCAAATGATCCGACATAGCACGAAGCCCGCCGCAAGGCGGGGCGCCGGCATGTTCAGATCCGACGATGCTGTCAGACGCAGCAGGCCAAGCGTCGGGAGGCGCCCGCGCGTCTTCTGCATCGGCGCCTTAACTGTAGCCGCAGTTGTTCTCGGCTTCGTCGTACGCACGGCCGGGTTGCGTTTTTCTGCCATCGAAGCTGTCAGGGGCGCCGCTTTGCGCCTGAGTCCAATTGATTTCGCCGGGGCGAGGCGGGTGCCGCATAGTTCGGCACCACCATCGGAATAGGCCAGGCAGGTTCCACCGCAGCGCTGGGGCAAAAACAGGCGTATCCGGGAAAGGCCACGGTTGCGCACGAGAGTTAACATCTTGTCGTCATCGGGGAATTGCTGAGCTACGAGCGCAAAGAAGCCACAGTTGGTCTGCTGCTGGCTACGCCGTTACAGCCTGCTCACCGAGCACGGCTCTCGCCGGTAGCGTTGACATGCACAAAGGTGACGCATCCGCGAGGAGTGAACGGCGGCTTTGCGCCCCAAGTTGGACGCAGAACCCACTTTGCGGGTTTCCCGAAAGCTGACACATGCAGCGGCCACCTTGGAGGTCCGGTCGCGCCAGGTATCTACCCTGTGCCGAGGGTCAGTTTGAACTACCGATCAGGGCGAGCCGAGGTGTTCGTTCGCGTGATGGCGCGGGCGCACTGAAATCCGCGATTATAGGAACTTCTGTTAGCGGCCCGGAGACATTCTCGTGAACCCCTACTGCGTAACCGCGACTTGCATCCTTGCCGATGATCTTGATCCCGGAAAGTCGACGATCCTCTTCGATAGCGGCGCGTCGAATTGAGATAGAAGCAATCATGAGCCCATCTCGCAAGACCGCAATCGCCTTCGTCGCGCTCGTGGTGATGCCGTGGGCAGCTATATGGAGCTGGCAGTGGTTCACGATCGGTCGGTACGAGGAAAGGACCGACAACGCCTATCTTCGCGCTGACATCACCAGTATCGCTCCCAAGCTGGCTGGCTATGTCGTCGAAGTCGACGTGGAAGATAATGCTAGCGTTTCGAAGGGCGCCGTGCTGTTTCGCATCGATGACAGCGACTACAAGGCCAAGGTGGAGCAGGCGAAGGCCAATGTCGACGCCCGGCGGGCGGAAATCGCCAACATCGAGGCAAGCCAAAAACTACAAGATGCATTGATCGCGCAGGCCGAGGCGCAGAAACAGTCAGCCGCCGCCGACCTCCAGTTCGCCCGTGCCAACCTGACCCGCTATGTCACACTGCAGAAGAACGGCACTGCCAGCGATCAGAAACTGCAGGATGCACAAGCCAGCTACGACAAGGCAAAGGCGTCCTTGGACGGCGCAGAAGCCAATCTGCTGGCTCAAAGGCTGAAGCTCGGCGTCTTGGAAGCACAATTGTCCGGTTCGCACGCGGCCCTGTCACAGGCGAAGGCCTCTCTCGATCTGGCTATCCTCGACCTCGACAACACGGTCGTGAGAGCCCCGGTCGACGGGATCGTCGGCAATCGGCAAATCCGTGTCGGCCGTTATGTCACTCCAGGGAATGGGGCCTTGGACATCGTTCCCGTTGACGATGTCTGGATCCTCGCCAACTTCAAGGAAACGCAGCTCAGCTTGGTCGAGATTGGCCAACGGGTACGCGTCACGGTCGATGAATATCCAGATCGAGAAATCGACGGTATTGTCGACAGCTTCGCTCCCGGCAGCGGCGCGGCGTTCAGCCTGCTGCCGCCGGACAATGCCACCGGAAATTTCATCCGCGTTGTCCAGCGTGTGCCGGTGAAGATCAGGATGATACGAAATCCGTTGCCTGGCCGCCTTGTTCCGGGCCTCTCCGCTCGCGTTGCCATCGCCGTCCGCGCGGGGGACGTTCCAGCGGTGGCGTTGGAAATGCAGTCCGAGGAGAGTGCCAGGGGACGCTCGCTACAGTGACGCACCGCACCGAATCCGAAAAAGGAGCGTTCCGCCATCCCGATACCCTGCTGTCGGCCTGGCTTGTAGCAACTGGCGTTGTATTGGCCGCCTTCATGGATGCAGTGGCATCCACTGCACTGTCCATCGGCCGGATCGACATGCTGGGCGACATCTACGCAACGCCGGATGAACTGGCGATGGTCGACATCGCATTCATCGCGGCCAAGCTGACGGCCTTCCTTGTCGCTCCGCTTCTTGTCACCGCCGCCAGGCCGACCGCCTGCCTGCGCGCGGGGGTCGTGATGCTTCTGCTGGGTTGCGCGGCAATGACGCTCTCGGTGGATCTTGTCTGGATTTGTGTCTTTCGCGTCGTCCAGGGGCTGGCTGGCGGCACAATTCTCGTAGCTGGCCAGACGTTGCTGTTTTTTCGGTTCCCGTCTCGACATCAGCCGACTGTCCAAGCCGTTTTTGCCGTGGGCGCGGTAATGGCTCCAACGACGATTACGCCGGCCCTGCAGGGCTGGTTGGTCGATCATTTCTCCTGGGACTGGATATTCCTCGCCAACGTCCCGCTCGGCATCGCCGCCCTTGTCCTTCTGGCGGCGGATGGCAATCGGACATACTGGCGGGCAACCACGCTCCCCGTCGTCGAGGTCATTGTGCTCGGCATCAGTACCGCGCTTTTGACATACGTGCTGCTGCAGGGCAGCAGGTTCAACTGGT
Organism: Mesorhizobium sp. B1-1-7; assembly: GCF_006442705.1. Lineage (NCBI taxonomy): Bacteria > Pseudomonadati > Pseudomonadota > Alphaproteobacteria > Hyphomicrobiales > Phyllobacteriaceae > Mesorhizobium > Mesorhizobium sp. B1-1-7. Next base: position 302,600 of record NZ_VFWQ01000005.1, read on the forward strand.
CGGACGACATGGGGATCACCGGCCTTTCGACCATCGGTGTGGCGGCCGCCGGCCTTGTGGTTGTCCGGGAAGCCCGGTTCCGCTCAGGCTCACTTCAGGCGGTCGCGCCTTTCGCCGATCCGGACTTTCGCTTTGGCTTTCTTGTCAGCCTCGTCGCGGGCTTTGCCCTCTCGGGCAGCACCTATCTCATCCCGGCTTTTGCCCTCAACGTTCTCGATTTTACGGCCACGGCCGCAGGAGTGCTTCTGCTGCCCAGCGGAGCCATGCTGGCGCTGGGACTTCTGTTCTCCGGCCTCCTCATCGAAAAGGCCGGCGTTCACCCGATCGCCCTTGTTCCTTTTGGAGTCCTGCTCTTCTCCGGAGCCATGTGGCTCCTGTCCGGTTCGACGAGCGGTAGCGGCACCCCCGACCTGACCCCGGCCCTGCTTCTGCGAGGATCAGGTCTCGGTCTTCTGTTCGTGGCACTGACGCTGGTTACGCTGCGTGGACTTGCTGCCGATATTCTGCCGTTTGGAATAGGGCTGTTCAATCTCGGCAAGCAGGCTGGTGGTCTGATGGGCACGGCGCTCTTGCAAACGTATATCGATCACCAGAACGCTCTCAACCGAACGATGTTGTCCACCCACCTTGTCCGTGGCGATCCGGCCCTGGACCAGCGCTTGAGGGCCACTGCGAACATTCTCACTTCGAACGGTGCCGACATTCTAGCGGCACCCAAGATCGCTTTCCCATTGTTGCAGCGCTCTCTCGAAAGGCAAGCCTCCACGATCTCGTTCGACGAAGCTTTCTTCGCGCTCGTGTTGCTGTTCGCGGTTGCTGCGCCATGCCTGATTGGCGCCAAGCAATTGTTCAGTCGCAAAGTCCTCCGGCGGAATCAAACTGGATGAGCATCCTACATTTTGGAACAGATGTCCCTATCGTCATAGCTTCCAACTTGAATCTTGCGAGCCACGTCCACTAGACCAGACTGGGATGAACACGCGAGGTCGTCGCGGCCGCGTCGCGCTGCGGTTCATGGCTTTCCATGAGATGCGGCTGGGGCGCGGCGCTGCTTATGGTGAGTTTTGGTTCGTCAGCCCAGATCCCAGCTGCTGAGAGCAAGTGCTATACGGGGAGCCGACCAGGCCTTGTTTCAGGGGCTTTAGCTTCAATCGGGACGTCTAGGTGCCTTACCCCGAAAGTTAGGTCACCCACATCTCATGGATTTCCATGAGGTGCGGCTGCGGCGTGGTCCGGTTAAGATGATGAACCAATTCGCGAGCCCAGATGGTCAACGATGAGAGTTAAAGAAGGCGCTGATAGGTCTCCGCCTTTCATTGTCCGGTAGGAGAAGACAATGACGACAGCGTTCAACTCGCTTGGCGATCCCGACGCGGAAGCGTTGCGGGCGGCTCGGCTCATCGAAAGCGTGGTCGGCAATGGGTGGGCGACAGACGCGGCCGGCAGATTCAGCTATGTTACTCCCAGCACGCTATCGCTTCTCGGCACGACGCTGGAGGAGTTCAACACTTCGTCAGAAGATGGCTCCGCGGGTTGGAAGCGGCTAATCCATCCAGACGACTATGACCGAGCCGTGGCCGAGTGGCGTCGCTGCCTGCAGACAGGTGAGCACTACAATGTGGAGCACCGCATTTTGCGCGCGAGCGGTGCTTACGGTTGGAGTCGAAGCTCCGGACAGCCGCTGTGCGATAGCGAAGGTAACGCCGTTGCATGGTATGGCACACTGATTGAAGGCGATGCGCCGTCCGCAGCCACAGAGCGATTCGCCGATGTGATCAGTGCGGCACTTGAGAAGGAAGCCGCCTCCGACGCTCTCCATTCTTTGAGTCTGGTCCATCCGGATGACCGGACAGCGGCGGCGCACGCAATCGCCCGCGCCTTCTGGACGGGTGTCCCCCAAGTAACGAGGCACAGGCAACTGCAGGCCGACGGAAGTTATCGCTGGAACGAGACCCGATCGGAGCCCGGCTACAGTGTCAGTGTGGACATTGATGATCTGGTGACAGACGGGGAGCCGCTTTCCGGGGCGGACCTGGATCTCTTGGTTGAGAACAATGCCGGGCCAATTCGATCGGCGAAAATCGTTGAAAGCATATTCGGGAACGGATGGGCGTTCGATGCGGCGGGTAGATGGATCTACCTGCATCCGTTCGCGCTGAGCTCCCTCGGGGTGACGCTGGAGGATCTGAACGCTCCATTGAACGAGGGGTACACCGCCTGGAAGCGTTTGCTTCATCCAGACGACTATGAGCAGATCGCGGTTACCTGGCGCCATTGTCTGAGGACCGGCGATCATTTCAATGTCGAGTTTCGCTTTCGGCGCGCAAACGGCACCTATGTATGGGCCCGAACCGCCGCGCGGCCCGCGCGCGACAGCCAGGGTCGTATCACCGGATGGTACGGAATCGCGCTCGACAACGATGTCTACAAGAAAACCGTGGCGGAGCTGCGCGGTCGGGAGCGGGAACTTTCTCAGCTCGTCGACATGGTCCCAGTCCAGATCAGACGGCTGACGCCTGAAGGCGAGCCGACCTTCTTCAACAGACGTTTGCTTGACTTCTTCGGTCTCGACGGTGTGGCGGATCTGGACAAGCCGGGGATGAGCCGGCAAGCGGCGGCCATACAGTCCCTCGTCTATCCCGAAGATGCGGCACGCCTCCTGGAGACCGTCCGCCACTCTCTGGCTACCGGCGAACCATACTCCATGAAGTATCGAATGCGCCGTGCGGACGGAGCGTACCGCTGGGTGGATGGACGCGGCGAGCCGCTGCGTGATCACAGCGGCGCGATTGTTCAGTGGTATGTGATCTCTATCGACGTCGACGACGAGATGCGCGCACAGGAAGCGTTGCGCGACCGGGAGCGGGAACTCTCGCAACTGGTCGACATGGTGCCGAGCTTCCTCTGGCGCCTGTCTGCGTCGGGCGAGCCGGTCTTCTTCAGCAAGCGAATGGTTGAGTATCTCGGCCTTGACGTAGGAGGATACGAGAATGTCAGAGGAAATGGCCTGAAGGCGGCCATTGCGGCTGTCGTACATCCCGATGACGCCGCCACGCTGGAAGCAGCGATCAACCACTCGGTCACCACCGGGGAAAGCTTCTCCCTGAACTATCGCCTGCGTCGTGCTGACGGCGTCTTCCGATGGATGTCGGGCCGAGCGGAACCGATGCGAGACGAGTGTGGGACTGTCGTCCAATGGTACGGTCTTTCGCACGACATCGACGACCAGGTGAGGGCAGAAGAAGAGCTACGGAAAGCCAACCGGCAACTGGAGCAAATGATTGACGCTGTGCCCGTGAATCTCCTGAGCTTTGCCCCTTCTGGCAGGATCACCTACACCAGCAAGCGATACCTGGAGAAGGTCGGTTCGCCACCGACGCACATCAATGATTTCGATGCCCTGGCCCGGGACCTGGCCCATCCTGAAGACTTTCCGACAATGTTTCGGAGGGCTTCGAATGGCTTTGCGTCCGGCCAGCCTTTCGTGAACCGCTTTCGTCGACGCGAGAAGGATGGCGTCTACCGCTGGATAGAAGCACGAGCGCAACCGTTAAGGGATACCGATGGCGCGATCGTTCAATGGTATATGGCTTCAATCGACATTGAAGATGAGATGCGGGCGCAGGAGGCATTGCGCGAAAGAGAGCGCGAGCTTCAGCAGCTTGTCGATGCCTTGCCGGTCCACATCTGGAGCTGGACGCCCGATGGCAAGCTTGCGTACGTCAATAGGCGGTCTTTGGAGGAACTCGGCATCTCCGGGGCAAACTTCGAAGACTTCACGAGGGTGGCTCGAGATCTGATTCATCCCGAAGACGCTCTCGAGGTGCTCAATAGGTCAGCCACCTGCCTCAAAACTGGCGACTCCTTCATCATGCGGTATCGCCGGCGTTGGAAAGACGGCAGCTATCGCTGGATAGAAGGGCGTTGCGAGCCTCTGCGCGATCGAGACGGAGCCATCGTTCACTGGTACCAGGTCTCCATCGACATCGACGAGGAGATGCGCGCACAGGTGGCGCTGCGCGAGAGAGAACGTTCGCTGTGGCAGCTGGTTGAAACGCTGCCGGTGATGATCGATTGCGCCGCACCGAATGGTGAGCCGATATATCGAAGCCGTCAGCTCCGCGAGTTCCTCGGATATGAGTTGGAGGTATTGGACGGTAAGGGAAAATCCCGCCTATCCGGGACACTCGACGAAGGCGTTCATCCTGACGACCTAGCGGGCGTCAAAGCGAACTATGCTCATTCGTTGGCCACTGGCGAACCGTATGCGCGCAGGCACCGTCTGCGTCGCTTCGATGGCGAATATTGCTGGGTCGATACGCGCGCGGCACCGATGCGCAATGCAGAAGGGGCGATTGTTCAGTGGAACGTCGTCTGTCTGGACATCGACGGTGAAGTTCGCACGCAAGAAGAGCTGCGCCTGGCGCAAGAGAGACTTGCACGCGCGAGCCAGGCGGCGAGTCTCGCCGAGCTTTCAGCCTCTATAGCGCATGAGGTGAACCAGCCTCTGGCGGCTGTTGTCGCCAATTCATATGCCTGCCAGCGTTGGCTCACGGCCGATCCGCCAAATATCGAGCGGGCGCAGAAGACTGTGGAGCGTATTATCCGTGATGCCAACTCAGCTGCGGATGTCGTCAGCCGTATCCGCGCCTTATTCAAGCAATCGGCAGACGCGATGGCTTACACAGCACTCGACAGCGTCATCGCGGAAGCGCGCGACCTCATCGCCGAGGAGGCGGTGCGGCGCCGTGTTCGTCTGGATATCGATGTCGAAAGCGATCTTCCTATTGTCGCGCTCGATCGGGTGCAGATCCAGCAGGTTCTGGTGAACCTCATCCGCAATGGGATCGAGGCGATGGACTCTGTTACCGGTGACAAGGTTCTTGGACTTCGCGTGGGCCATATAGGGGACGCGATCCAGATCGAGATCAGCGATTGTGGCCCGGGCATTGAGTTTCCTGACCGAATATTCGAGCCGTTCTTTACGACGAAAGAGCATGGCATGGGCATGGGACTCGCGATCTGCCGTTCGATCGTCGAGTCCCATGGCGGACGGTTGTGGGTGGAGAAGAACGATCCGCACGGAACGGCGTTCGTCTTCACGATGCCAGTTGAAATGAAAGCGGCAGCATGACGCCCCACGATCAAATGGTCTTCATCGTCGATGACGACGTGCGTATTCGGGAAGCGCTTGGTGAGCTTCTGGAGTCCCATGGCATGCGCGCCGTAGCGTTCGGATCGGCCGGCGACTATGTCCTTGCCGACAAGCCGGACGTCCCCGCCTGCCTGATCCTCGATGTGGAATTGCCTGACATCAACGGTCTAGATCTGCAGAAGCAGATCGCCGAGGGCGATCATCCGCCGATCGTCTTCATAACGGGGCATGGCGACATCCCGTCCTCTGTGCGTGCGATCAAGCACGGCGCTGTGGACTTCCTGACAAAGCCTTTCAGCGATACGGACCTCATGGTCGCGATCCGGGCAGCGATCGCCCAGGACCGGGAAAGGCGATCAGAGCGCGCCGAACTCACCGTGTTGAGGCAACGCTATCAAGAGCTCACGCAGCGAGAACGCGAGGTGCTGCCGCTCGTTGTGAGTGGCCTGCTCAACAAACAGGCCGCGGCTGAGTTGGGGATCAGCGAGGTCACGCTGCAAATCCATAGACGGAACGTGATGCAGAAAATGGTTGCGGCATCACTCGCTGATCTCGTGCGCATGGCGGAGCGGTTGGAGATACCGATCAGCCACTCTCGACGAACGGGAGGGAACGGAGTGTGAGCAAGGTGCGACCTGTCGTGGCGATTGTCGATGACGACCCAAGATTGCTTGAGTCGCTCGAGAACCTTTTGGAGTCTGCGGGCTATGCTGCCCGCATCTTCTCGTCGGCGGGATCACTGCTCGTCAGCGGGCTGTCTGACGTGGACTTGCTCATTACCGATATCGGGATGCCTGGTACGGACGGCTTTGAACTTCGTGACTTGGTCAAGAAGACGCGTGCGGACCTGCCGGTGTTCCTGATCACCGGTCGTCACGAGATAGCCGATCAGCACCGCGCCAAAGGCATCAGCGGGTTTTTCCGAAAGCCCTTCGATGGCCAGGCCCTGCTTGCGGCTGTGAGCGACGCTTTACGCAACCAAGAACCGAGGGATGAACATGAGAGTTGACCAACCGCTCTTGCAGAGATCGACGCCGGTGTCACGGCAGCGGAACGCCGAGCCGCAGCAGCCGCTCGTCATCATTGTCGATGACGATGCGTCTGTTCGGGAGGCACTGTCGGAGTTGATACTGTCGATGGGCTTTGAACCGGTCTGCTTCGCTTCGACCCGAGAATTGCTCGACGCTGACGTCTTGGACAGCCCCGGTTGCTTGATCCTCGACGTCCGCATGCCAGGGGCAAGCGGCCTGGATCTACAGCACCATCTTGCGTCAAACGGCAATCCCAAGCCCATCATCTTCCTGACTGGGCATGGCGACATACCGATGACTGTCCAGGCGATGAAGGCGGGCGCGGTGGATTTTCTCACCAAACCGGTGCGCGACCAAACACTCCTTGACGCCGTGATCGCGGGCATTGCGGTGGATGCCAGGCGGCGGGCGGATGCGGTGATCGTCAAGCGCAACATCGAGCGTGTCGAGACGCTGACCCCGCGCGAGCGCGAGGTGCTGCATGAAGTGGCGCGTGGGCGCCTCAACAAACAGATCGCTTTCGACCTCGGCATCAGTGAAGTGACCGTCAAGCTTCACCGCGGCAATGTCATGCGCAAGATGGAAGCAGCTTCCATCGGAGAGCTGATCCGGGCCTGGGAAACGCTGCCCCCGGCGATGCGCGAGGCCGGCGCGGCCAGGACTTTCGAAAGGGTGAACCTCGCCTCCGTCCGATAGGATCGCCCAGCGGCTGGCGCTTCTCCATTAAGAGTAGCCTGCCTAGGACGATGCGGACTCAGACAAATTTTTATGAAGTTTAGAGCGATGATCGGCGCGTGTAACCTGGTGTTGAGGCTACACTGCCAAGCTCTTGCCGCGCATCGCCAGCTAACGGCGGCGTATTGGGAAAGCTTTGGAGCGGCGTATCTCCATCACGGCGACTATCGCTAATGTTGTGCTTCAGCCAGCCGCGAAGCTTAGTATGCTGGTGGCAGGAATTCGATCAGGGCCCTTGTGACGGCGGCCGGCTGCTCCTCCGGAACCCAATGGCCTGAGCCTTCGACTACTACGGCCCGTACGTTTTCGGCGACGTGGCGGAGATGGCCTTCGTACATCGATGCCAGGCCACCCGAACCGCTTATACCGAGTACCGGCATCGTCAGCTTGTGTTTTGCAAAGGCTTTGTTCTGTTCTTCGTCACGCGGAAAAGCCCGGTAGTACTCGAAGCCTGCGCGCAATGCGCCAGGCTGGGCATAAGAACGGCCGTAGACTTCGTCGGCTTCGGTGTCGAACGCGCGAGTATTTACCCCCTCTGCATTGTGAAACCACTTTAAATACTCAAGCTCGCGACCGGCAATGAGCATTTCCGGCACGTCGCGGAGTGGAAGCGAAAATGCCAAGTGCGAGGGCCTTGGATCAATTCGTTCCACGGTTCGATGCCTGGCAGCGGGACGTCAATGATTGCCAGTGTGGTGACTTCCCCCGCCCCCGGGTGCTGCGCCGCATAGGAATAAGCGACCATGCCACCCATATCGTGACCGACGAGATTGACGACCGGACCAAGGTTCAGCTGATTGACAAGTGCTCGAATATCCTCGGCAATCGCCGCCTTTTAGTAGCCGGCCGCAGGCTTGGCGGTGTCCCCCAAACCGCGCAAATCGGGCGCAAGTACCGTGTAACCGCGCGCCACCAGTTGCGGCATTACAAAGCGCCACATGTATGAGGTCGTGCCCCAACCATGCAACAACACCACGGTTTTCGGGCCGCCTGCTGCCAGCAAATAGTGATAGGCCACACCGTTAACGTCGGCCTTGCCGTCGACGATACGTGCCGACAGGTCGGTCGATTGCCCGAGCGGCACGCTGGAGTGCGGCACGCTGGAGTGCGGTGCGCTGGCAGAAGTCGATGGCCCGGCAGCAAGAACCGCAATGAGGAAACCAGAAAGAAAGCTAAGGCGCATAAAGCACTCCGGGGTTGTGAGGTCCAAAGTGCTCCAAGAACGGCAAATGCCGTGCAATTTCTATGAGGCGAAAGCTTTAAAGCCTTTGTCGTTATAATAACGCGTTGTACACCTAAGCATATTGCGCTCTGGCCGGCGGTGAGTTGATTACTCAACATGAGGACCACGTAGGCGAAACCTATCGCGGTCCGTTCGGGCGGTGACTTGCTCGCGATCAGCCGCTCCTCGTTTTGAGAAGAATCCTCATACGGCTTGATAGGTCGTGTTTGTGACAGCCGCACGCGGCACGTCGCGCACCAACCAACGTCATCGCATCATTTGCCCCATCTCAGCGACAGTTCCAGCACCTCGGCGTACCTACCCTGCACCTTGGCATCGTACGACAGATGCTTGCGTAGAATAGGTTCGCGGGGCGGATCGGCGCATCTTCTCCCTCGCAAGCCATCACGATCATCGGGCGTCGCCGCTCCTTCGCCCGCTCCTCCCCCCGAAAGCGACGGTGCAGGTCGACCCGGCGATCGTGATGGTGAGCCGACCCGAGAAGCCGCTCACCAAGGATGGACACGATGAGCATGGATGGACTTTTCACCCTCGGTGCAACCCGCCGCGACGTCTTGTTGGCCAGTTTTTCAGCGGCGGTCATAGCCGGACTGCCAGTCGCTTCGTCATCCGGCGCCCAGCAAAACCCACATGTTCCCACCCCTCAATCAGGACGCAAAACAATGAGCACCATCACAACCAAGGACGGTACGGAAATCTACTACAAGGACTGGGGTAGGGGTCCGCCAATAACCTTCTCACACGGCTGGCCGCTGAATTCCGACGCCTGGGATGCACAGATGCTCTTTCTGGCCCATAATGGCTTCCGCGTGGTTGCTCATGACCGGCGGGGCCATGGCCGCTCCAGCCAGGCCACCTCCGGCAACGACATGGATGGCTACGCGGACGATCTTGCAGCCGTGATCGAGGCGTTGGATCTCCGGGACGCCACGCTGGTCGGGCATTCAACCGGGGGAGGCGAGGTCGCCCGCTATATCGGACGGCACGGGACGGAACGCGTGGCCAAGGCTGTTCTTATCGCCGCTGTTCCGCCGATCATGGTGAAAACGCCGGCCAATCCGGAAGGTCTGCCGATCGAAGTGTTCGACGGCATAAGGGCTGGCCTCCTCAAGGATCGCTCGCAGCACTATCTGGACCTCGCACAGTCGTTTTATGGTGCAAACAGGCCAGGCGCCACGGTCTCCCAGGGGGTTCTGAATCAGTTCTGGCTCTGGAGCATGCAGGTCGGTCTCGTGAATGCATATGAATGCGTCAAAGCGTTCTCCGAAACCGACTTCACCGAGGACCTCAAGAAATTCGATATACCGACCTTGATCCTGCATGGCGAGGACGACCAGATCGTCCCGGTCAAGGATTCGTCAGTCAAGTCGGAGCGGCTGATCAAGGGCGCAAAGGCCATATATTACCCCGGCGCGCCCCACGGGATCACGGCCACACACCAGGACCAGGTGAACGCCGATCTGCTCGCCTTCATCAAGGGCTAGTGCTCTCAAGCGGCAGTCAGGCTGGCCGCACAACACCGGTGCGGCCAGCCTGACTATGAAAACTCAGCATCGATGGCTCCTGGAGAAGCTTTCTGGTCTCAGCCGTCCGAGTTCACGCTGAGAACTGCGGTTGGCAACTGCGGCGGCTCTCGTGAAAATCATCAGAGGCAATGCAAATGGGTATACTTTCAGGAAAGACGGCGTTGATCACCGGGGGAAACAGTGGGATTGGGCTATTCGCCGCGAAAGCTTTCGCGTCGGAGGGGGCGCAGGTCGTAATCACCGGCCGGAGACAGCGTGCCGTCGAGGAGGCAGTCTCCGAGATCGGAGCCGGCGCACTGGGCATTCAGGGTGATGTAGCCGACGTGGCGCACCACGAGGATGTCGCGCGACAGATCCATCAGAGGTTTGGGGCGTTCGATATCTATATGGCGAACGCCGGCGTGAACACCATCACGCATTCGTCGGCAGTTTCCGAAGACGAGTACGATGCGCAGTTCTCTATCAATGCGCGCGGCGTCTTCTTTGGTGTGCAGAAAGTGATCCCGCTGATGCGCGATGGCGGCGCAGTCATACTGACGGGATCAATCGCCAGCGAGAAGGTCTTGGAAGGCCATGCCGTTTATGCAGGCTCCAAGGCAGCCATCGGCGCCTTCGCGCGCAGTTGGGCGATAGAACTGAAATCGCGTCGCATACGCGTCAACGTGCTCAGCCCCGGCCCCGTGGATACGGCTATTCTCGACAAACTGGGTGTCCCGGCCGAAATGCGAGCATCCTTCGAGAAGTCCATGGCCGAAGCAATTCCCCTTGGTCGAATGGGCCAGCCGGAAGAACTGGCAAAAGCCGCTCTGTTCCTGGCATCGGACGCAAGCAGTTTTGTCACCGGTGTCAATCTGCGGGTCGACGGCGGAATGGCATTGCTTTGAGCTGGGGTAGCCAAGTCGCTGCCGTTTGACGGTCGAGCGTCGATCGCCATCCCACCCGGCCAGATCCCAGGTGAAAGGTGGTTTTATAGCTCCCCGGTCTCAGAACCTGTGTCAGGGCCCCCACGCACTTCCAAGGTCCTTTGGAAAGCGTGAAGAGGACCGGGGCGACGCCCCGGTCCTTCAAGGTTCTACAATTTTCGGGTGCTAGTGACCCCAGATGCCCTGGCCCGGGTCCTTGCTGGGAGCAATCGGCTTGCGCACGGTCTCCTGCACGCCGGCATCGTTGCCCGTCTTCCTGATCGAGGAGGTGTGCATGCTCTCGGAAGAAGTTGCGGGTTGCTGGACCGAGTTTGATCCGTAGTGATCGCTTCCGGCGACGGCGTTTCCTGCTGCAACAAGGAGGATTGCGGCAGCAAGAGATGTGTTCTTCATTTTGGTAACTCCATGGTTAATTTTGGATCGTATTCACAATAACAATATAAATGCTGCGTCATTGCGGAGCGATCAGACGATGTGGCTGTTTGATCCATACGAAAGCATGGGCTGTGAAGGCCTAAGGTCAGGGGCAATGTCGTTCGCGGTGGGAGGCTTGCCGTTACGCCGGGGCGGCAGCCGTGTTTGGAGGCAGCAGCTCCATGGATTTGTATTGGTCACGAACTCCTGCGCTGCCGGCGATCCGCGTGCGGAATACCCAGGTCACCTGATCGCAGCGATGACCCACCCTGCACCTTGGCATCGTATGACCGACCATTCGGCACAATAGGTCGGCGCCCCGGATCGGCGCATCCTTCTCCACATTGGTCAAACGGAAGGCCGACAAAGGAGAAAGCAAATGCGAAATGTCACTGGAATCCTGGCGCTGGCCGCCGCGCTTGCCGTCGCGGGTGGCGCAACGGCGCAGGCGGCCGGAGCGAAGCCCAAGCCGACGATCGTGCTGGTGCACGGGGCCTTCGCCGAATCGTCGAGTTGGGACGCGGTCATAACCAAACTCGGCAGGGACGGCTATGTGGCGAAGGCGGCAGCCAATCCCCTCCGCAGCGTCGCCAGCGATGCCGCGGCGGTCTCGGCCATCATCCGGTCGGTTCCCGGACCGATCGTGCTGGTGGGGCATTCCTACGGCGGACCCGTGATCACCGAAGCCGCCAACGGCAATCCCAATGTGAAGGCCTTGGTATACGTGGCCGGATTCGCGCCGGATAACGGCGAATCGAGCGCCACCTTGTCCAGCATGTTTCCCGGCAGCACTTTGGCAAGCGCGCTTGCTCCAGTCGCGTCGCCGAACGGCGGCCAGGATCTCTTCATCCAGCCGGACAAATTCCGAGCCCAGTTCGCGGCCGACGTTCCCGAAGAGCAGTCGTCGCTCATGGCCGCCACCCAACGCCCGATCGCGCAGGCAGCCCTGGCCGAGCCCTCGGGCGTAGCTTCATGGAAAACGCTGCCGTCCTACATGATCTACGGCACCGATGACCGAAATATCCCGGCAGCCGTCATGAGCTTCATGGCCAAGCGCGCGCACGCCGTGAAGACGGTCGTCATTGAGGGTGCTTCCCACGCGCTCATGGTCTCGCACCCCGACGAGGTCACCTCACTTATCGAGGACGCCGCATCGGCCAGCGAGTAGCTCGCCGGAAAGCCGACATTCGACCAACACCCGCAAATCAACACCCTCAACAAAGGAGATTGGAAATGAAGATCGTCGTCATCGGCGGAACCGGGCTGATCGGCTCCAAGACTGTGGAAAGACTGCGCAGGAAGGGACACGACGTGCTTGCGGCCTCACCGAATTCGGGAGTGAACACCGTCACCGGAGAAGGGCTGGCCGTCGCTCTTGCCGGGGCACAGGTCGTCGTCGATCTCGCGAACTCACCGTCATTCGAGGAAAAGGCCGCGCTCGAATTTTTCGCGGCATCCGGGCGTAATCTTCTTGCAGCCGAAGCGGCCGCCGGCGTCCGCCATCACGTCGCGCTGTCTGTGGTCGGCACCGACCGGCTGCAGGACATGGGGTATTTCCGCGGCAAACTGCTTCAGGAAAAGCTGATCAAGGAGTCCACTATCCCCTACACGATCGTGCACGCCACACAGTTCTTCGAGTTCACCGCCGCCATCGCAAACACCGGCGCCGCAGGGGATACCGTCCACATGTCACCGGCGTACTTCCAACCAATGGCAGCCGACGACGTTGCCGATGCGATGGCGGACGTCGCCCTAGCAGCGCCAGTGAACGGCACGATCGAAATTGCCGGCCCCGATCGCGTTCGTATGAGCGAGCTCGTCGGTCGCTTTCTAAAGGCCACCAACGATCCGCGCAAAATCGTCTCGGATCCTGGCGCTCTCTACTACGGTGAAGTGGCAATCGACGATCAAACGCTTGTCCCCGGCGAGAACGCGCGCATCGGCGCCGTCCACTTCGACGACTGGCTCAGCCGATACACGCCACCGGCGTAAGTACTGAACGCCGGTTTCGCGACCCATCAGACCAGCATTCCCTAGCTCTCATTCCAACAAGGATATCGGACATGATCAGGAAACTCCTCTGTGCAGCGCTCGCCGCCGCATCCGTCACCGCAGCAATGGCCAAAGACGCGGACAGCGTGAAGCTCGTCTACGACCACGCCCTTCCAAATGTGCCCGGCAAGAGCTTGAAAGCCGTGCTCGTCGAGTACGGGCCGGGCGGGACATCGCCGGCGCATACCCATCCCAGTTCCGCGTTCATCTATGCCACGGTGCTGGAGGGGGCGATCCGAAGCCAGGTCAACGGTGGGCCCGTGAAGACGTACCGTGCAGGCGAAAGCTTCTCGGAATTCCCGGGCGACCATCACGCCGTCAGTGAAAACGCCAGCAAGACGGAACGCGCTCGCCTGCTTGCGGTCTTCGTCGTCGATACCAACGAGACCAACCTGACGACCTACGCGAAATGAACTGGTGACGCCCTTGCCAAGGTAAGGGCGTCAAACCGACACACAATCGGCGAAGGAAAGGCACTGACATGGATGCGATCGCCAGGCGCACGCTTGCAGGGGTTTCGGTCCCCGATACGCCGCTTGTCGGCCGGGCGATCGAACATGCCCGCCAGCTATGTGAACCGTATTTGTTCAACCACGTGGTTCGATCATGGCTTTTCGCCGTCCGCATCGCACAGGTCCAGAACATCGAGCACGACGGTGAAGTTGTTGCCGTCGGAACCCTGTTGCACGACGTCACGCTCAACGAGACCTTCGCCGGGCCGCGCCGTTTCGAGGTGGAAGGCGCCGATCTGGCCCGCGCCTTCGTCCGGCAAGGCGGCTTCGACGAGCGTCGTGCTCAGTTGACATGGGACAGCGTCGCTCTCAATTCGACGCCGTCGATTGGCCTCTACAAGGAAGCCGAGGTGGCGCTGTGCACAGCCGGCATCTGCCTTGATGTCGTCGGCCTGCAATACAGTCTCATCTCTTCCGCCGAGATAGCCAGGATCGTCGGCGAATTTCCGCGTCTTCAAATGAAGCGGCGGATGACGCGATGCTTTTGCCACATCGCCAAGGTGAACCCGGAAACGACCTACGACAACTTTGCCCGGGATTTCGGTGAGCGCTTTGTGGCCGGCTACAAGGCGCCGTCTTCCGTCGATTTTGTGATGAACGCTTCCTTCGAAGAGTAGGCGAAACCTCGAATCTGATCTCTCCGGCCGCGGCCGCGAGACGCCTCAGGAGGGCACCATGCGAATTGACAGTCTACATCCAGAAACATCGGCGCGCCTTGCGGCGGTCGACCTCGACACGTCGCTGCGGGCAGCTGCGCTATGGCTGTCCAAGCCGGCCATAGGCCTGGTTGTCGTATGCCATGGCAGTGGCGAGGCGGCAGGCGTGCTGAGCAAGTCCGACCTTGTTCGTCATCTGGCGAATTCGGGACCGGCGGAAGCGCCGGTATCCACGCTGATGAGCCGGTCTTTCGTATCCTGTGGGCCTGATGACGACCTGCATTCGGTCTGGCAGACCATGACAACACAGCGGCTCCAGAACCTACCGGTGCTCGGCGCCGGCGCTAAGCCGATAGGCGTCCTTGATATCCGCGACGCGATGAAGGCGCTCTTCCAACAGGAAGAACTCCAGGAGCGGCTGCTCGCCAACTATATCGGGGGCATTGGCTACCAATAGAGGAGAATCTCGCGACGGTGCGATGAGCACGAAAGAGGGAGATCCGTCTCGCGAGATGTTGGTCCCGCACTGGCGATGGTCCGCAGATCGCGGGACATATACTGCAGTATGGTTCGGCTTCTTACTCGATCTAATCGACCACTCCCGTCCTCTATTGTACTATATTCAAGCAACTGAATTCTGCCTGAGCAAACATGAGGGTTATAATGTCTCGTCCGGAAGTGAAAGTGGATGTCTTCGACATCGCGCCCGAGATTCCCCGAGATGGCCTGCCCATCCAGATGGCGACCGCCGGCATCGTTCATGACCTTGGCAATCTCATCCAGGTCGCGTCGTCGGCCTTAAATCACCTGGCCCGTGACCCGAGCGTCTCAGCGGCTCCAACGCTTGGGCTTGCAATTTCGGGCGCCAGAACGGCCTTGGAACGAGCTGGCGCGCTTGTCCGCCAGAGTATCAGTTCCGCCCGAGAGAGCCGCAGAGAAAGCGAATATGCAAATGTCGGCGCCTGCCTGGCTGAAATCGAGACCCTCATTCGAAGCGCGTGGGACCCCAAGATTCGTCTCGAGGTTCGAGTGAGGCCGGACTTGCCGTCAGTGAGGTGCAACCGCCTGGGTTTGCAGAACGCGATTCTGAACCTGGTATTCAACGCGCGCGATGCATCCCCCAATGGGGGCCTGATCTCGATAGATACCGCAGTGGTCTTTGATGGCACCTCAGCCGCTCAGGTGGATATCACCACCGCCGACAACGGTGTGGGGATGACCGCCGAGACGATTGCCTTCGCATTCGATCCCTTCTTCACCACAAAAACGGAGGGCCTCGGCGGCGTCGGCCTGCCGATGGTGAAGCGCTTTGCCGAAGAGTCAGGCGGAAGCATCGACATTCAGAGCGCGCCCGGGACAGGCACCACCGTCAGGCTACGTTTGCCCGCGATGCGATAGCGATCGGGCAAGCTACGTCCAGCCTCACGCAACGAACATCGAGAGATAGAGATGGATGCAAAGGTCACAGAGAACATTCGGCAGCATAGGTTCGAGCTCCCGATCACCGGTCATGCCTTCGCAGTGGCCTACTATACGCTCCAAGACGGCAAGGTTGCGCTGATACATACCGAAGTGCCTTCGGAATTTTCCGGACAGGGGATCGCGTCGCGGTTGGCGCAAGGTACCTTCGAATTGCTCCGCAAAACCGGCCGCAAAGCTGTCTTGAAGTGTCCCTTCATGAGCGGCTTCGTCGCCAGGCATCCGGAATACACCGATGTCGTTGCAGCGTGATCAGGCACGAATACAGCTGTTTGCAAAAAAGGTCTGAGTCGAGATGGACGACCAATATAATTTGCAGAGGTTCGTCAGCGCTCAGGATCCGGTGTACGGCGACGCGCTGGCTATGCTGCGTCGAGGCATGATGTGTACTCCATACATGGAGTTGATCTTCCCGACGTTGGCTACCGGGCGAAGCGACACTGGAGCCGATCCGTACGCGATCACATCACTCGACGAGGCAGGCGCTTACCTCCAATCGCCGATACTGGGCGGTCGTTATCGGGAATGCGTCGGCACACTGCAACGACTTTCCGATCTAAGTGCTCGCGCGGTCTTCGGTGATGAGGATACAATGAAATTGCACGCGTCCCTCACGCTGTTTTCCGAAGCAAGTAACGACGAGTTCCTGCTCGAGACCATCTTCGACGTCTGGTTCGATGGTCAAATCGACGAGGGCACGATGCGCAAACTCTACTCGGTGTCATGACGCCGCCCGGCGACCCGCGGATGTGGCCGCCGCCGAAACCGTCACCACTTTGATTCTTCCTGCGGCAGAGGCATCAACCCGTGTTCCCCCGGCACGGCCGGGAAGCGGCCTTCGCGCCAGTCCGCCTTTGCCTGCTCAATCCGTTCAACTGAGGAGGAGACGAAGTTCCAATGGATATAACGTGGTTCGCAAAGAGGCTCGCCGCCGATCAGCATCAGCCGCGCGGCATGGAAGGCAGGCGCCTGGAGCACGATCTCAGCCCCGGGCGCCAGCATGATCAATTCGCCTTCACCGAAACTGCCAAGTTGGCCCATGACTTCGATCTCGCCGGCGACAACATAGATCGCACGCTCGCGATATCCAGGTTTCACCTGATATCGCGCACTGCCCGTGAGCACGATTTCGGCAAAGACCAGGTCGGAGTACGTCCTTGCCGGAGAGACCAACCCGTCGGACACTCCGGCGATCAAAGTGAACTCGACCCCATCGGCACAGATCCGTGGGATTTCGGGAGCGCCATAATGTGCAAAGTGGGCGGCAACTTCTTCGTGCCGGGAGGGGAGCGCCACCCATGCCTGAACGCCGAAGAGATTGCTTCCTCGCGCTCGGGCTTGCGGCGACGTACGTTCGGAATGGACGATGCCCGACCCGGCCGTCGTCCAATTGATTTCGCCGGGGCGGATGGCCTGCACTTCACCGAGATTGTCGCGATGGATGATCTCTCCGTCGAACAGGTAGGTTACGGTCGCGATCCCGATATGCGGATGCGGGTCCATGTCGAAACCACGACCCGCGTCGAATACCGCGGGGCCGAAATGGTCGAACAGGATGAAGGGGCCGATCATCAGGCGGTTCGAGGAGGGCAATACGCGCCGTACCTTCAAACCGTCGGCAAAATCACGCATAGCAGGCTGCCTGAGTGGATCGATGCCGACGATGTCGCTTTGGCGGATGGTCATGAATCTCTGTCCTTTCGAATGCCTGGTCGACCACGTCCTCGAACGTGCTCCGATGGGGCGGTGTGGAAGACAGCCTGAATGGCTTTCAGGAGCGCGAATTTGGAGCTATCGTGCTGCTGGCCGGGGATGCCGGTTTCGCCGTAAGCCGAAGTCCCCCTCGACAGGGTTGCCGCAAGATCATCGGCCATCTCGGGCCTGTCGAGTAGGAGCGGCGCGAAGCTCTGCTGGTCTATCTCGTAGACCACGACGTGGGTCATTGCCCGCAATGTCGACGTCTCGCCAATACCTGCGAGCAGGCCGGTCTCGCCGAAGAAGTCGCCAGGTGCAAGCCGGCCAATCTCCTGCACGTTAGCATTGCTTTGGCCATGTTGCCGGACGATGATGCCCTTCCGGACAATCATGAGGGATGGCAGCATCTCTCCTTGTTCTGCAACGACGTCGCCCTTGCGATAACTGCGAACCGAGGTCGTCGCGGCAAGCACCTCCTGCTCGGCATCCGTTAGCGTCGAGAAGATCGGTATGGCCTTGATCAGGTCGATCGCGGCGAAGCCTTGGGAGGTCGGCGTCCCGTCGATTGGCGGGGAGGTCACTGCAATCGAAGCCGAAAGTGGCGCTGCCAGCAGCACCCCGACCGACCTTGAATGGCGATAGACGAGATCGAAAATTTCGTTCCGAGCTGTAATCCGCTGATCAAGGCTGGCGACGCGAAATGACAGCTCGATCTCGATTGCCGCCGCATCCAGGCTTGTGATGGCTACCACGGGCGAGGGGTCCTGGAGGATCGAGTTGCAGCTCAGCAGGACCATGCGCATCGTGTCTACGATGACAGCCGGCGTCTTCGTCAGAGACATCTTTACCGTCACGGCAAGTCCATGGCTCTCGTCTGGGCCGCTAAGGTTTGTTACCCCGATTTTGGCGACAAGGCTGTTCGGAAGCGCGATGACGTTGTGGGCCGGGGTGAGGAGTTGGGTCGAGCGCCAATTGGTCTCGACGACGCGGCCCTCGGTTCCGTCGTTCAGAATGATCCAGTTTCCAAGCACATAAGGGCGGCCGAGGTTAAGCGCGATTCCCGAAAATACGTCGCCAAGCGTATTCTGGAGCGCCAGACCCAGCATGACGGCAAAAACGCCCGACGTGGCGATGAGCGTTCCGACCGGCACGGCAAAGACGAATGCGAGGATCGAAAGGAGCATTCCCGTGTAAACGACGCCGACCACGACATCCTGCAAGAGGCGTGCCTCGTGCGGCTTTCGCTCGAACACGACATAGATGCGGACAAACCCGATTAGCGCCCAAGCAAGATGTACCCACCACAGCAGCTTGACCAATCCGATGAGGATCGCTCCGCTGGTTGTCTCATCGCCTCGTGCGGGCTCGTACGGGACGACCCGCAGTTCAAGAACCAGGATCGACATTGCAAGGAAAAAGACCAGTTGGACGACCAACTTCGCATTGGCGAAGCGTGCCGGAACGAGGTTCCAAACGACAATTCCGGCGAGGCCGAGCGACACGATGTAGATTAGCGGTGAGTTCCACAAATTCATCGCCGGACCCAGATCGACCATGATCGCAATCCCTGGTTTTCAGCTTCGGAAGCAGCGTGGTTCCTAGCGCGCGACATGAAGTTGTCTCGTCACCTAGACGCATCGGCTCCGTCCAACGCGTGTTGCTATCGGCGACTTTCGAGGCGGGCTGGCGAGACACGATCATCGCCTCTTCTCATCAACGTTTGGTCTCCGGCGGCCGCGATCGCGCCTTTGCCGCCGGCCCCCTTGTTCTTCTCGAGCACCGCTTCGGTGATCGAGTTGGGCAGCCGCCGCGGCTTCTCGATCAAGCCCAGCACCGGCAGTGCGATCAGGAAGAAGGCGAAGTAGTAAAGCGTCGCCAACTGAGACATGACGACGTAGTTCCCTTCGGCCGGCCGCGAACCAAGCCAGCCGAGAAACAGGCCGTTGGCGACGAAGAGCCAAAAGAACACTCTGTACCAGGGCCTGTAAACGGCCGAGCGAACCTTGGACCTGTCGAGCCACGGCACGACGAAAAGCACCACGATCGAGCCGAACATGGCGAGCACACCACCAAGTTTGGAATCGATCGGCCCGACATTGAAGGTGATGGCGCGCAGGATCGCGTAGAAGGGCAGGAAGTACCATTCCGGCACGATATGGGCCGGCGTCTTGAGCGGATTGGCGATTGTGTTGTTGTCAGGATGGCCGAGATAGTTCGGCAGGTAGAAGACGAAATAGGCGAAGAAGAACAGGAACACGACGATGCCGAACGCGTCCTTGACGGTGGCATAGGGTGTGAAATCCACGACATCGGTTTTTGATTTCACATCAATGCCGGCTGGATTGTTCTGCCCGACGACGTGAAGCGCCCAGACATGCAAGGTCACCACGCCTGCAAGCACGAACGGCAGCAGGTAATGCAGCGCAAAGAAGCGGTTCAGCGTCGGATTGCCGACCGCGAACCCGCCGAGAAGGAGCTGCTGGAACCAGCCGCCGACCAATGGGATGGCCGTGAAAAAGTTGGTAATGACGGTGGCTCCCCAGAACGACATCTGTCCCCAAGGCAGCACATAGCCCATGAAGGCGATCGCCATCATCAGCAAGAGGTTGGTGCAACCGAGCACCCACAGCAGCTCACGCGGCGCCTTGTAAGAGCCGTAGTAGAGCCCGCGGCAGATATGGATGTAGGCGGCAATGAAGAAGAAGGAGGCGCCGTTCGCATGGAGAGAGCGCAGCAGCCATCCCGAATTCACGTCACGCATGATCTTCTCGACTGAATCGAAGGCCAGCCCGGTATCCGGAGCATAATGCATGGCCAGCACGATCCCGGTCAGGATCTGCGAAACCAGCATGACCGTGAGAATGCCGCCGAACGTATAGGCATAGTTCAAATTGCGCGGGACGGGATAGACGATGAAGCTATCGTGCACCAACCTCGGCAGCGGCAGGCGGGCGTCGAACCAGCGTTCGATACCGGTCTTGGGCGTATAGGTCGAATGTTTGTCGCTCATCGAAATGCCCCCCTCTCAGCTGATACGGATCCTGGTGTCGGAAATGAACTGGAACACGGGTATCGCCATGTTCTCGGGCGCTGGGCCTTTGCGGATGCGGCCGGCAGTATCGTATTGCGAGCCGTGGCACGGGCAGAGCCAGCCCCCGAACTCGCCTTGCTGACCAACCGGGATGCAGCCGCTATGCGTGCAGACCTGGACCATCACGATCCAGGCTTCCTTGCCCGGAGCAGTACGGTTGGCGTCGATTCCCGGCGCATCGGCCGGCAGATTGGCGTTACGGGCGATCGGGTCCTTGAGCTCGGCCAAGCTTACAGCTTTGCCGTCCTCAATTTCCTTCTCGGTGCGGTTGCGAACGACGACGGGTTTGCCGCGCCATTGCACGACCAGCGACATTCCCGGCATCAGCGAGGAGACGTCGACTTCGACCGTGGCCAGTGCCTCGGCGGGCAATGCGGCGGTGCCTGTTTCGGTTTGGGAAAGCTCGGTCATGATGATGACGACTCCTCTAATTGGAAAGCTGCTTCAGTGCGTCGGCGTGCAGTTGGGAAACCCGGCTGCGGCCTCTCGCCTTTCGCGTTTGCTCATTTCGAGTTGAACTATGCAGGCCATGGCGGGATGTGAGCCATCGTGCCAAGGGCACGTGCGTCCAATACTTTCGTTTATGGTTCCTGAGCGAATGATTACCGGAGTGTCGAGGACGCCAGGCGTGGTGGTTCTGAATTCTTGGCTGTCGCCGTTCCCCACCTGAGCGGGATTCCGGCATTGCATGCGGCAATCGCAGGACGATTGCTTAGCTTGATCATACCTCGGCATAGGCACGCCTACCTGTCGGTGTCGTAGCCTTCCTCCCCGGCAAGTGGGAGTTTCTAAGGATAATCGGTGCGCAGAGCTAGGCGGGCTTCCGCCCGACGAATTTGCGAACTGCGTCCGGATTCAGACAAGGGAAAAACCGTGAAACTGTATTATAGCCCGCTCGCCTGCAGCCTGGCCGACCACATCGCACTGGAGGAGGCGGGTGCAGCCTTCGAGCGCGAAACGGTCAATCTCAAGACCAAGCGAACGGGCTCCGGCGATGATTTCACCACTGTCACGCGCAAGGGGTATGTTCCCGCCCTCGTGCTGGATAGCGGGGAAACGCTGACAGAAAATGTCGCCGTCCTCGATTGGATAGCGGCGCAATACCCGGCACTCGGCGTGGAAGGGCCGATGGGTCGTACGCGCGTTCTCGAAGCGCTGACCTATGTCTCAACTGAAATACACCGAAGCTTCAAACCCATGTGGCACCAAGGCAGCGATGCTGAAAAGGCCAAGGCGCGCAGGACGATTACGTCGCAACTCGATCTCTTCGCGAACGGTCTCAAGACTGATTATCTGTTCGGCGAGAAACCCAGCGTCGCGGACTTCTACCTTTTCGTGATGCTGCTTTGGGCAGCCCGCTTCCAAGTCCCTGTTCCGGCTCCTCTAGAAGCGCTGCGCGCCCGAATTGCGGCCCGTCCGGCCGTTCGCGTCGCAATGAAGCGTGAGGGCCTTGTCTAAGTGCGAGACCGGCCGCGTGTCGTGTCACCCTTGAGCCACGACACATTACGAAGGAGTTTGTCCATGCTTCCGTTGCTGCAGATCCTCCACCTGATCGCTGCCAAGCGTGGCGACGGGTTACGCCCCGAATTTCTAAGGATGCAAAGCGAGGCGGCACAAAGCGTGACCTTCCCGCGTGTTCAAACGCAACTTTCTACACTGCCCGGCAATCGCGTCATTCCAGCTCAATGTATTTATGAACTTCAGTCGGTGGAGCCACCGACCTCTCGCCGTCCAAGGGGGTTGTCGAGGCACACAGGCTGGGAACGCCAAGCCGATGAATGAAGGTGATGCCAGTGCTGTGCCAAAAACAGGTGCATCCGATGGTGCCGCGAAAGAGGTTGCAAGAATGGAAAATACAAGACCGCCGGGAGAAATTGATCGCTATCGCAGGGCCTTTGTCGGCGTTGCCGCAATGGGTCTGGCTGCTACCCAGTTCACGACAGTTCGCACTGCTAAAGCACAATGCGTTTCAGAGCTGGGCGGAGCAACGACAGAACGATCGACGGCTGCCTCGTTCGCTGCGCTCAGGCAAATCGACGCCGGCTTGCTGAACGTTGGCTACGCTGAAGCTGGTCCATCCAACGGTCCCGTCGTTATCCTCCTTCACGGCTGGCCTTACGACATCCACAGCTTTGTCGATGTCGCTCCCTTGTTGGCGATGGCGGGCTATCGCGTGATCGTTCCGTACTCGCGCGGTCATGGCACGACGCACTTTCTCTCCAGTCAGACGGTCCGCAACGGCCAGCAGTCGGTGCTGGCTGTCGATGTCATCAAATTGATGGATGCGCTGAAGATCGGCGACGCGATCGTCGCCGGCTATGACTGGGGCGCACGCACAGCCTGCATCATCGCGGCGCTCTGGCCGGAGCGCTGCAATGCGCTCGTTTCGGTCAGCGGTTATCTGATCGGCAGTCTCGAAGCAAACAGAATGCCGCTGCCGCCGAAGGCCGAACTCCAATGGTGGTATCAGTACTATTTCACGACGGAGCGCGGCCGGGCCGGGTATCAACAGTACCGGCGCGATTTCGCAAACCTTATCTGGCGGATCGCCTCGCCGAAGTGGGACTTTGACGACGCCACGTTCGATCGCAGTGCTGCGTGCCTCGACAACCCGGATCACGTCAGCATCGTCATCCACAATTACCGTTGGAGGCTCGGCCTGGTTCGAGGCGAGCCGGAATATGAAGGCCTGGAAAAACGGCTGGCCGAAAGCCCGGTGATCACGGTGCCCACCATCACCCTTGAGGGGGATGCCAATGGCGCACCCCACCCTGACAGCAGGTCCTACGCCAAGAAATTTTCAGGCAGATACGCGCATCGGATCATCACGGGCGGAATTGGCCACAACTTGCCGCAAGAAGCCCCACAGGCTTTCGCCCAGGCAGTCATCGACGTCGGCGAATACTGATCGGGCAAACTGGTGACCGGCTGATGCCGAGATGATCCTGAGACTACCTCGAATTGGGTGAACCGCAACTCCGCCGTTCCCCGATGCCCATCGACCAGGTGCGTTACGAACAAGATAAGGAGGATCTATTGTGGACTTGACTTTGCCATCCCGTGTTTCCCAACCCGTCGTCGCGCAACTGACGCGGGCCGCGATATTTCTCGTCGTGACGGTCAATTCCGGAGCAGAACACGAAGCGACCGTGCGCGCCTTATGTGGCGATCTTTCCGCGCTTCTGCGCGCAGTCGGCTCCCGTGACCTGGACGGCCGGCTCTCGTGTGTCATGGCGTTTGGCTCCGATGCATGGGGCCGTTTGTTTGGAGCCTCCAGACCGAAAGACCTGCATCCATTTCGCGAGATCCAAGGCCAGCATCATGCCGTCTCGACGCCGGGCGACATCCTCTTTCACATCCGTGCCACGCGTATGGATCTTTGCTTCGAACTGGCGACACAGATCATGTCGCAACTCGATGGTGCAGTCTCCACAGCGGATGAGGTGCACGGCTTCAACTATTTCGATGGCCGCGACCTGATCGGCTTCGTCGATGGCACTGAAAACCCGGTGGATGATCGCGCCGTCAAGGCCGCGATCATTGGCGAGGAGGACACCTCATTCGCCGGAGGCAGCTATGTAATCGTGCAGAAGTACCTGCATGATCTGAAAGCATGGAACGCGCTCCCGATCGAGAAGCAAGAGGGAATTGTTGGCAGAAAAAAACTCTCAGACATCGAGCTGGACGTTGATGTAAAACCAACCTCCGCGCACAATGCGCTGACCACGATCGTCGAAGACGGAGAGCAGTTGGAGATCGTCCGCGACAACATGCCGTTTGGCGACGTCGGCAAGGGCGAGTTCGGCACATATTTCATCGGCTACGCCCGTTCGCCGCGCAGAATCGAGCAGATGCTCGAGAACATGTTCATTGGCCGTCCGCCAGGCAACTACGATCGGTTGCTGGACTTCAGCCGTGCAGTCACCGGCAATTTGTTCTTCGTACCGTCGGCGACGTTCCTGGAAAACGTTGCGACGGGGGAAGCCATTTCGACCGCTGGTCTGGGCCCGCCGGGTTGACCTGTTCGGAGTCGCCGTCAAGTAGGTTCCCACCAAATATGAAAACATACGCCTTACTCGCGCGATCTCAACCCGATCGAGAGCGCCATATCCTCAACATAGGCTAACCGTATCGTTCGGTAGAGTTCCGCGCCGGCGGCTGATGCTTGACGTTTGCCGTCGATGGGGCCGTAGCGAAGGCGCAGTGAATTCATCATGGCGTAGCGCGCCAAGGACGATCAGGATTGGCCAATGGCCGTGCGGGCGAAGCTGCGGAGGCGTTGGCCCCTTGGCCCCTGCCGAGAAGCGGCGCCATGTTGGTCACGATCCACGTTTCGGGAATGACACTAAACGCGCCCGATCGAAAGCGTCCCTGGCATGAGCGGCGAGACCCGACCTATTCTCTTCAATTTCCCCGTTCGCGTTAGGATCAGTTCAGGCCAGCACACAGATGTCCTGTTAAGTCCGCTTCTGACGATCCGCGCCTCAAACCCGACAGTCCGGTTTCGGCCCCAATGCGGCCGCCCTTATAGCGCTATGGTCAACATGCATTGCGCCGCTCGTATGGAAACTAGTCGTCTTGTTGGTCCAATGGTTCGCCAGACCATACGAGAGAATACGAAGGAAATGGGTTGGCGAACCATCCGCTAACATATTGATTTCCAATAGGAAACGGTGACCCTCCGGGCCCACCATCGGCCTTCGTTGCTCTATGCGAGCCTGATCGAGACCGACACCGAGGCCAATTTCCAGCTCATCTGGTCCCGCCGCACCGCGGTGTGATCCGATTTAATACGAAGCCTCCCGAGAGGCGGGGCTTCGCCGTGTTGGTTCAGGCGCAGCCTAGGTCTCTGTCAGACGCGGCAGGCTACGCTTTGGCCGGCGCCTTGAGCATCTTCTTCAGCGGCGGCTTGATGGCTGCCGCGGTCGTCGTCGTGCCGCCGCACGAGCAGCGCGTTTTGGTTGATGTATGTTTTGGAAAATGAGGCGGGATGCGATGCGTTGGCGAGCTTCCCGCTGAACTGCACGCTGAAGGCCGAGGCTATCGAGCTTGAATGGTTCAGACCTGGACTTGAAAGTCGTCGAAGGCTGCCATATCTTTTGCACAAGAAATCTGACTCTCACTATGGGTAGGATGAATTCTGTGGCCCAGGCACTTAAGATCCCCGAACAGAACGGACCTCTCATCCTGTCCTATATGGACCGGAACGGGAAGATTGCGATCGGACAGGTCGCGGATGGTTTTGGCATGTCCAAGAGCCAGTTGGCCCAAACCGCTGGTCTTGCTCGCGAGACCCTGTATCGCTCAGAGCGCAGCGCTGCGGTAAAGACACAGGGGCGTCTGCGGGAGATGCTCGAGATTATTAGTCGCGTGACGGATTGGGCGGGCGGCAAGGAGCAGGCGATGGCCTGGTATCGGGCTCAGCCGCTTCCAGCATTCGGCGGACGCACGGCTGAGGCGCTGGTGAAGGACGGTAAGGCCGTCGCGGTCCGTGATTATCTCGATCACATGGCCGTTGGTGGCTTTGCGTGAAGTTCGTCGGAACCTGCTATCGCGCGCACGATCCACGTTGGGCATTCAAACCGACTTCCGGTGAAGGAGCAGCGATCCGAGGGGCCCGATTCAATCCCAAAGGTGTGCCGGCGCTCTATCTGGCGTTGAGCCTAATGACAGCCATCAAGGAAGCCAACCAGGGCTTCGCGCAGCGGATCGACCCCTGCGTGCTGTGTTCGTATGAGGTTGACTGCGACGACATCGCGGATCTGACAACGAAAGGGACGAGGGGAGAATTTTCTGTCGCGCTCGAAGACATGGGCTGCGCCTGGGCGACGGCGCTTAGCGATGGGGAGCGCCCGGCGTCCTGGTCCGTCTACGACCGGCTGCGGCCTCGAAATATTGCCGGCATCGTTGTCCCAAGTTTCGCGCCGAGCGCCGAGATGGAGGATCGCAACCTGGTACTTTGGGACTGGGGTCCGGATCTGCCGCACAAAGTAGCTGTATTCGACCCGAGCGGTCGGTTGCCCAAGGACCAGCTATCCTGGCGGTAACACACTCTCGCTCATCCGGACGGCAGGGGAGGGGTCTTTTGCCCTACAGCTCTGATGGTTTGGCGAGATTGACAGGGAAACAGTCGCGTCCGCGCCCCGCCAGCCAAAGCTCGGGTAGCTCAGAACCTCCATTCCCGGAATGAAAGCAGCCAGGCAGGTAGGCCGCTAAGGCGCTGGAGGCGAGCGCGCTAGCAGACCTCTCAGCGATGCGTGCGGCAACGACCCACAATCAGCAGGGTCTGACCCACAGCCTTCGGCCGCTGCGTCGAGCAGCAACCGTTACGGAGTACGCAATAACTCCTGCAAGCGGAGTGGCAGTTGCGGCGAGGCATGCAATTCCGTGCAGCTCTGTTCCCATTGCCGGAGATATTCTGCGATGGCAATACCGGTGCGGCCGGGCTAACGGTTGAGTGCGCCCAGCGCCTCGACGCGTCGGGTGCGCGGTGGAATTCGGCAAGGATGCTCGCTCGGGGCAGGGCCATGGCAATCAATGCCGCGAGATGTCATCTCCTAGCCGGAATTAGTGAGCACAGGCAGTGTATATAGCGTTCGTTCAACCCGCTTCCTTCTGGGATTTCGAGAGAGAGCCTTGCTGGACCCAGGAAAGGCTGGATGATATCCGCCGATCTTGTTCATTCTGACCCGAAATTTAGGGCTTACGCGCGAGCTTGTTGCAGAATGGCGAGATGGACACCCAAGCGGCTCATATGATATATATGAGCCGTTGCTAAAATGCTTCAGACGCAGAGCATTCAAGGGGAATAAGATTCACGATAGTGCCGATGTTAATGAAACGGCGGGCGATCTAGCTGTCTTTACCTAAAGGTGTGTTTCACTTTTTCGAATGGGAACAACAATAATTGTGGGGCTGGAACCGTTTGGATATCTGTGGTGAGTAATCGCTCCCACTTCGTACAGACTTTCGCACTATGCGAACTGAGTTAGTCAACGACCTTGGCCACCGCGCATGACCGCTTTTACACCTCAGGAGGTACAGATGACAGATAAGACCGATGCAACATTAGCACAGGCGCTTACGCAAGAGTTCCTGATTGCATGTGAATTGCCGTCTTCGATCGACTCCTACGAGCTCTTCGCGAAGAAGGTCATCGCGGCTGCACGGGCGCGGGATGAAAGATGGGATGACATTTCATCTGCTCCCAAGGACGGAACCAGGATTCTCGTGCTTTGCCCCCGTGCGCGCATCTTTCCAGAAATTCACATCGACTGGTGGTCGGATGGCCCCGGCAAGCCGCGCTGGTCCCAGTCGAGCCCAAACGAGCAACCGAAGTTCTGGCGTCAGATCCCAGCCCGGCCGGGGCAAAGTCACGACCTACCCGTAGGAAAACGCGACCGCCGCTGATTGTGGGCTGCTACAGATCCTCGCGACGTTTCTCGTAAAGATCCCACGCGAGTTCCACAATGGTAGGGTGGCCATCGTCCTCGTTCCCGCCGGTCGCAACCCTCCGCCCGGACGATATCAACCACGAGAGGCTGCAACTGGCTTGCGCTTAGGGCCTGTAGCTCGGCGTCACCAACGCAATGGGTCGCACGGCCGAGCAGTGACGTGGCCAGCTTGACGTCTCCGGAGACATTGGCTGAGACTGGCGATGATGACCCTGGTGCGCTCGTAAGCTTGCTCAGCAGATGGAAGGGCAATGCGCCACCTGACGCGCTGAATGGCAGCTATCCAGGCTCATTGAGGATGATCGGAAAGACCAGCCGGTTACCGATCTCTGCCCGCAACGCTCCTCGAGGCACACCCGCAATATGAGGGCTAAGCCGTCTGCGTATCAAAGCCACATGAGCGCCGCGAGCTAGGGTGTCATCGCGCCGGATAGCCGTTTCCAGTTCAGCCAGATCATGCCGTCGAGGCTGCCATCTTCCGGCTGATCGACCATGTAGCCATATCGAAGGCGTGGTCTCAATGATCGTGTAGGACACGGCGAGGCCGCTGTAAGGATGTCCCGAAACGGATCAACCGCGTTTGGCACCGCAATTGCTTGTTCAGAAAGACAAGCGGGATACGCCCTACATGATCGAAAGTGATCCTAAGGTTGGCTGCAATCGATGCAAAGTGCCCCTTACCGGTGTCACTCGGTCTCCAGGGTCCGACCGGTTGACTTGCCCCAGTTGCGGCCTCACGGACACTTACGACAATGTCATGCTTGAACTTGATCAGCGCACTGCGGAAGCACTTTCTCGTGCGCTCTGCCAACCAGTCCCGCCAAAGGCGTATCGTTTCGCACTGATATTTCGGGCAGGGACGCGATAGGCTCAACGCAAATATCAACATCGGAATTGCGCGGTGACAACTGACGATTGGGGGCCGACACGGCCGGCTGAGGACGAACGAACGCCATAAATTCGTGGTTACACAAAATGGACCGAGGCTTGTCGAGCCAACAGTTTAGGCACGAATAGGCCTCGGCGATGGGTGAGACGCCGAGGCCTATGGACATGAACGAATCACATGGCATGTCCGCAATTACGATGCGCCTGAATTCTCCAACAAATGATAAACCGGCATGCAACCTGACCGGGTGGCAAGTGGGAGAATCCCGGCCCGGGTATGCGCTTGATATCATCTGGCATCCGCTTGATCGGCGCCTTCTTCAGTGGCGCAGGCTTACTGCCTTCCGGCCGCATGCGTGATAAAACTCTTGCAGGAGAGCCTGCTCTTCGGCCGCGACCACGTCCGCAACGCCACTATCGAATGGCGGCCGACTTCAACACGGCGGGGCCTCGTTCCTCACTCGGCAATACCCTGCAGCCTTTGCCGAGGACATCACCGCAACGGCTCCGGCACTGCGATGATCGAAGGCCCTGCGCCTCCGGTTGCTCAACCGCAGTTGGCGCGGGAGCAATCTGCAACTGAAGCCATGCTGCTGGCGCCGATAAAAGTGCGAATACAGTACGCAGTGAGGCATAGTCTTGTCACGCGAAGTGAGAAGGGGGCGGCGGCCCTAGCCCGATTTGCTAGAGTCCCCGCGCAAGGCGCCACACGGACAAGAGACCTGTGAACGAGCCGAAAATGCCGATGAGCCAGCCCATCCGCGCCATGGCCGCTCGCCATTGTTCCTTGCGTTCTTCCCGGACCGCGTTCCGGATTTCCGAATATCCGCTTGCCGTCAGGATCCAGCAGTCAAGCTGGATTGACCGCTTCCAAAGCGCTCCATCCTCAACCGCGTAGTCAATCGCCAACTTGTCTGCTTTCCGCAACAGTCGTCGCGTCCTAATCGCTTCGATCTGCTCGGAGTACAACAATGTCTCCCAATGACGTTTGTACCGTGCCCGCTCGCGCTCTGCGTCCGAACCAGCCTCTCCCAGGGTGAGTTCATACGCGTGGTCAATTGCCTTGATCGTTCGCCGGTAGGCGTCAAGTTCCAACAACTCTCTGATTGATAACGGTATCACCATCGCCCCCCAAGGCGCACTGCCCCTGCTGAGCCTACAGCCCGGCAGAACGGTCAGTCCATTCCACAACTTGGATGATGCAGGCATGCAAAGGGACTAGCCCCGTCGTCCCAAGGTTCGGGCTATTCAAATTGGCAAGCGGTTCAGCACCGAACGGTTTTGCCCCAGGTCCACGGATTGTGCATCCTTCCCGTATCGCCAAACCTCCGTAGCGAATACGTGAGGAAGAGAGGTTATGGGCGCTGTCGAGACTGACCGTTCCTCGCAATTAGACAACCCGCCAAGACCCCGGCAACACCCGCAGCAGCCTTAACGACAGCGTCATCGACGGCCGGGTGTCGTGTTGGGCTTAACAGTTGCAAGGCCTCTATGCCGAACGCTACAGCAACGACAAGGCAGAGCGTCAGAAGCCAATTTCGATGGTACGCGAGCCCGAGCAGCAAGCCAAAGGCTAGAAAAGCGGCTATTCGCTCGGGTTCCGGTCCAAATCCCGACATAGGCCGCATCCCGATCGGAACAATCGTCACGACGACGATAGCAACAAGGGTTAGCCACGCGGCAGTCCGGCAGACGGTCACAAACATTCTTCACCACTAGCAAGCAATCAGGCACGCATCTATCCTCAGTTTAATGTCAGCGGCTAGCCTTCTGCCCACATCCAAACGTACTAGCAGCCGCACCGACCATTTCGGTCTATCATCCTGCCTTTAGCGCCAGGCAGAGTGCGGGAATGCAATGAAATCTACCCATCACTATCTGGCGATAGACCTGCTGCGCATTTTGGCGGCGACCCTGGTGCTGTTGAATCACTTTGCGACTTTCGGAGGGGCGTCGGCGTCGGTTGTCGACCTCGACCAAGCCGCGTTCGGCTTCCTTTCGGCTTTCGCCGGCGTGGGCGCGGTGGGGGTCGAAATATTCTTTGTAATTTCCGGCTTTGTGATCGCCATGAGTGCTTCCGGCAAGGGAGGATTGTCGCACGCATTCCGGTTCGCGCGACTCCGCGCCGTTCGTATATTACCGGCTTTATGGATATCTGCGCTGATCTGTCTTGCAGCTAGAGCTGCCTACGGAGAGAATGTATCATCGCTGCCGATGGCGTTTATAAGGTCAATTATCCTATCACCGAAGGGGCCATACATTGACGGTGTCGTATGGTCTTTAGTCGTCGAAGCGGTATTCTACGCGACGATCTTCATCTGTATAATCTCTCGATTTCGCCTATCTCTTTATGGACTGGCAATCGTTATAGGCGCCTGCAGTTCTGTCTATGTACTGGCCCTGTTTGTTCTCAATAGCATGCCAGCCAATAGCTTCTCACCTGATGTAATTGCGCCCCTGTCCGGCTTCCACTTCAAGGTGTTGCTTCTTCAGCACGGCATTTTTTTTGCCGCTGGGATGATGCTGTTTGGCTTGAACGATAGCCTGCAGAGACTCCGTCGTACACAGATGGCTTCGTTGATGTATGTTTTCCTCGCAATGGGTGTGCTGGAGGTATTGTTTTCGGTGGACAGGGCTTATTCCTACAGAATCGCAGCAGCTGGAATCTGGGCCTCATGCGTGGCAGCAATAATTCTAAACGTCGTTTCACAAGACGCGGTGAATTCACGCCTTCTGGGATATAGCAGGGCGATCAAGTTCTGCGGCAGATTGAGCTATCCGCTGTATCTCAATCATTACGCTTCTGGGATGATTATTGTTTGGTTTGTAAACTCTTTTAGGCTTCCGGCACCCGTTTCCTTTGGAGTTTCCTTGCTGACCGTATTGATTTTAAGTTTGGCTGTCCTGTGGCTGGAGGGCAAGATCCAAGGTGTGGCCAAAAGCTGGTTTCACACCCCCGCGTCGGCTTCGCAGGTCAAGCCTGCCGACGACGACACTCGCGTCCGAGTGGTCGCCGCGGGCGCCTAGCGCATTTCTTGATGGGGGCAGTGGCCGTGCGGCGCCTGGAAGCACGTCAGGAGTCGCAAAGCATGGGCCTTGAGCAGCCATGTTCAGTCGACCGATTATCCGAAGGGATGACGCCCTCTTCAAACTGTGCAGTGGTCGCGGCAGGCCTTTCGATGTAGCAAAAAGCGATGCCTTCGTGGCGCCCGGAGCAAAGGCCCATAACATCCCATGGACCGCAAGCCGCACTACTTCACCTTGGACTTCCTGCGGATTGTGTCCGCCATATTGGTGCTCCTAAGCCATTTCGCTACATATGCCGCGACGTCGGCATCGGTCACCAGCGGAGAGGATGCGGCCTTCGGGTTCCTGTCTGTCTTTGCAGGCTTGGGAGCGGCAGGTGTCGCCACCTTGTTTGTGATTTCGGGTTTTGCGATTGCAATGAGCGCCTCTCGCGATGGCGGGGTGTCCGCGGCTCTGAGGTTCGCGCGTATCCGGGCTACGCGCATCCTGCCTGCCTTGTGGCTGTCGGCAATCGTCAGTTTGGGTGCGCGCGCCTTTTACGGCGAAGACTTCCGAGTTCTGGTATTGGATGCTATCAGATCCGCTGTTTTATCTCCCAAGGGACCATACATTGACGGTGTGGTCTGGTCGCTCGTTGTGCAGGTGACTTTCTATTTACTGGTCGCCGTTTGCGTCATATCCAAATTCCGCCTGTCGCTCTATGACTTGGCAAAATTGATAGGTCTGTCGAGTTCGGCATATCTTCTAGTTATGAGCGGCCTTCATTTGGCGCCGTCCTCCGCCGGGGCGGAGGGTGCAATAGCTGTGCTCTCCCGCTTTCCTTTCAAATTACTCTTGTTGCAGCACGGCGTCTTCTTCGCGGCTGGAATGTTGTTTTTCGTTGCCAGCAACCAAGATCGTGGACCGCGCCCCAGCTATATGCCAATGACCATTCTGTTTGTTGCGTTCTCGATAATGGGAATAATTGAGATATTGCTCAATTTGGACAATTCTGGAGAATATAGATACATAGCGGTTTCAATTTACGTTTTTCTGTTATCGGCAATGGCGCTTGGAAATTTTTTTGACCTGAAAATGAGTAAAACATCCGGGATGTACCGTGGTGCTGTGAAGTATATTGGGAGGATAAGCTACACCGTATACTTAAATCATTATGCGCTTGGAATGGTTATTGTGTGGTTTCTGTTTCGCAGGGGACTCTCAGCCAGTGCCGTGTTTGTCGTGTCTGTAGCCTCGGTCTTGATTGTCAGTGCTGGCGTGAGCTGGTTGGAGAAAAAAATCCAGAACGCCATCACCGGAAGGTTCGCACGTCCCATTTCAGGCGCGGCCAAACTGGCGGCCATGTGAAGGGTCGCAATGCGGGACGGGCAAATCCGCGGCAGGTCTTTGTTGGCAACCATGAGATGGTGCTGCGGGCTCCTTCGCAGGGTCAGTTCCCCAAAGGCCAACCTCGCGACGTCTGCCTGGTGTCGATAGGTCCGTTGGGGTCTCGGCCTGTCAATGAGCTACAGCTAACTTGGTAGGCACGATATGCTGTGGTGGGCTGTTGAATAGGACTAGTATGGTTCAAATTCTGCAGCGGCGTGCGTTGTAAGTTGGTCCGGTTCGGAGAGATCGAGAGATTAAAGATGGGAAAAAGGAAGTCACGCAGCAGACCGAGCGGCGACTTGCCCGTTGTGCAGGGCAACAGACCCAAGGCAATAGCACTTGCCGCCTTGCATGTGAGCGAAGCGCTGTTGCTTGAATTGGAAGCATCCGAGATACTCACGGCCAGAGAAATCAGGGGGGTGCTGAAAGACGCCGCGACGACGCTGCGGAATGCTGCAACGCAGGTGGACAACCGAAGTTGTATGGTGGCGAGTGAGATGGTCGAGGCCATCCGAGAAAGTTTCAAGAAAAGCAAAGCCTGATCCGCGCCCGGCGGGCGCTGTTCGCCAGATTGGCTGCGGCCAACGTAACCCCGACGTCGCTTCTTCATCCAATAGGTGTAGCTAATATAGGCTACTCATCTACTCGAGCCTGATATACACTAACCCCGGGATGTCAAAAGGAGGGGCTGGTGGGGTTCAATGGTATCTGCATCGCATCCATTTGTGACTGGGAACGAAAACCGTCCCTCATCGACCCGACTTGATGATGATGACAAGGATTACATCAAAGCACTCGGCTTCGCGCTGAGGCGGTATCCGGCCGAAACGGCAATCGTCGATCAAGGCCAGCACGCTGCTCGTGTCTTCATAATCGAGTCTGGCTGGGGATGCATATCACACAATCTGGCCGGCGGTCAGCGTCAGATCCTGGATTTTGCGTTGAAAGGCGACGTCGTCCTGCCACACTCTTTCCCAGGAACTGCTCCGGAGACGTTTGTCGCACAGACCGATCTTGCGGTATTCGAGACATCAACCAAGGCGTTCGCGCTTGCAGTCGCCAAGTCGCCTCGCATAGCTTCCCTATTTCTTGAAACTTTGGTCCATCAGCGGGCGCTTGTCGCTCAACATCTGACCAATGTTGGTCGGCGCAGTGCCTTGACGCGCACCGCACACCTGCTCCTCGAGCTTAGGACGCGCTTGGAGCGCGTGGGTGGTGTTGCCCGCAATGGTTATTCTTGCCCGCTTACCCAGTACGACCTCGCCGACGCGCTAGGGCTGACGCCTATTCACGTCAATCGCATGCTGCGAGAACTGCGTGAACGCAAGCTTCTGGAGTTTCGTCAGGGCCATGTCCGGATCCTGGATCGAGAGGGCATCGCAAAGTTTGCAGGGTTCGACGACAGGTATGTCGACAGCTGACGCATGTCCCCGGTCTGCATGCCCGAGACGGTCCATTTCAACTACACGGGCGGGCGCCTCTATATGGCCCGGTGCGGGTGCGTTTCGCCCCCCAACAGCACGAGCCTTTGCCGAGGGTTGTGCACGGATGCCGGGCGATCTTCCTCCCGCCAAATGAACTCAATTTTTTTACGCTTCTTTAACTTATATTAGTGAAAGCGTGCAGTTTCGCTGATAGCCTGACTAAATTAGACGTGTGACGATGGCGGGGGCCTGGGAACGCACAGTCTGTTATCTTTGACGCGAACAGAAAATCGTTCGCACTATTTCGCTTGTCCCGAAATCCCCGTCTCGTGCCGGTCTCGAACGTGGGTGTTGTTTAGGGGTGAGTGGCATGATTACGGCAATTCAAACAGATACCAAACCCATCCTTGGGCTGGAACTCGTCGGTCAAAAAGGCGGGGCAGGGGCAATACGTCTTCACGGAAAGGCAACTGCTGAAACCTGCCTGGTTCTGCTCGATGAACGTGTGCTTGACCGGCAATGCTTGGCACAATGCTTGACCACTTACCGTGTCGGGAAAGATATCGTGTCATTCGGCTCGATCGACGAATGGCAGCTGTGCGAGAATATGCCGCCGGCTTCGGCAATTCTGCTAAACCTGGGAAGCCGGAAGGTCAGTGATGCAAAGACAGGAGACGCTATAGCCGACCTCGTCAGGAAGGCTCATCCCGCTCCAGTTGCGATCTTGGCTGACACTGACGAGTTGGAGCAGATTCTCAGGGCTCTGGGCTACGGCGCCAAGGCGTATATCCCCTCATCCCTCCGCTTCGAAATTTGTGTCGAAGCCATAAACTTCGTCATCGCTGGCGGCACATTTGTTCCGGCAAGTAGCCTTGCAGGGTTGCACAAGACCATTGAGGCTGACGTCGAAATGCCAAGACCTATGGCGAGCGTGTTTACCGAGCGGCAAGAGGACGTTGTCCAAGCTCTCAGACGCGGGAAGGCGAACAAGATAATCGCCCACGAGCTCAATCTTCGAGAAAGTACGGTCAAAGTTCATATCCGCAATATCATGAAAAAGTTGAAAGCAACGAACAGGACAGAGGCTGTCTATATGCTGAACGAGATGTTTCCCGGTGCAAATCAGTCGGTACGAGCGAGTTGAAGCGCTCTTGCGTGTTGATCTAGCATGCCTTGTGTTGGAGAGATTTCTCAGCGGCGACTCTCACGAGCTACGCAGGCGTAGATTGTAACTCCAGTTCACAGGCGCTTCGAGATTTGCGTCGGCTACGGCTGCCGGGCTCTCAAGGGAAAGCTTACTGGCGATCTGTGTCGCGCCTGAGCGGGTTGAAAGCATCATGACTGGTCGAATTTCCTGTTTTGTGTTGAGTGGCGGAGTTGGCGCCCGGCTATGGCCGCTGTCTCGGGAGGACAACCCGAAGCAGTTCCATGATCTCGCTGGTGAAGGGTCAATGCTGACCCAAACCGTCAGGCGACTGAAGAGCCGCTGCAACGCCGAGACGCCGATCCATCTGATAGCGTCGGAACGCAACGCAGATAGGGTCCGGTCTGACCTTGTCGGAATTGACCTTTCTGGTGGATGTGCCGTCTTCGAACCGGTCGGACGCAACACTGCTGCTGCCGTCGCCACTGCGACGCTGCACACGATGGCTCGCTACGGGGATGGGATCGTTCTCATCGTGCCCTCTGATCATGCGATCTCCACCAACCTGGAATTCTGGGAGACAATCGAGAAAGGCGTGCCAGCTGCGGACGAAGGCAGCCTTGTTGTGTTTGGCCTACGTCCAAGTCGCCCTGAAGCTGGATATGGCTACATTGAGGCCGGGGCGCCCACGGATGGAACCGACATTCGCAACGTGCTTCGGTTCATCGAGAAACCCGAGCTCGAGGTGGCAAAGACGTACATCGGCACCGATTCATTTTTCTGGAACACAGGCATCTTTCTGTACCGCGCGAGCACCATGCGGGAAGCCTTTCTTCGCCACCGTCCCGAGATTTGGCGTCGCGCTGAAAAAGCCCTGGATGCGGCGACGACAAACGTCTCTGGTACCTATCTCCCGCTCGATCTCTATGCGTCAATCCCGGCGATATCCATTGACTACGCCATCATGGAGAAAGTCAGCAATATCGCTCTGGTACCTGCAAGCTTCACTTGGAGCGATCTTGGCTCTTGGCAATCATTGCTGGATTCAAGCGTGACCGATGAGAGCGGAAATGTGGTGATCGGCGATGTCGTTGCCATAGACTGCGAAAATTCCTATCTGCGCAGCCGCGGCAGGTTGCTGTCGGCAATCGGGCTGAAGAACGTTGCCGTTGTCTCGACCGCCGATGCGACCTTCGTGGCCCCTGTAGCCGAAAGCCAGCATGTTAGGCGGGTTGTCGAGCGGCTTGAGAAATGGGGCCGTCTCGAAACCAAGTTCACGCCTTCCCACAATCATGTTCTGCTGCCGGGCGCCTGGCGCGAGCGTGTTGCACACTGGCTTTTCAATGAGACATTGCCGCACTGGTCGACGGTGGGGGTGGACGAACGCTACGGAGGCTTCCACGAGGCATTATCGCTAGACGGCAAGCCGCTTTCCAAGCAAAAGCGCATGCGAACAATGGCGCGGCAGGTCTATGCGTTTTCGGTCGCCAAGCTGCGCGGGTGGGACGGACCCGCCGACAATATCATCGCGCATGGAATCGAGTTCATGAAGCGTGGACGAACCAGTCGAGGTGGCTGGGCACGTACACTCAATGTCGACGGAGCCGTCGCGGATCCGTGCGAGGATGCCTACGATCATGCCTGTGTTCTTCTGGCCCTGGCATACGCCCATCAGGCACAAAACCCGGATGCGCTCAGGCTCGGCGAAGAAACCATGGCTTTCGTCGCCGCGCATCTTGAAGATGGCCGTTTGAACGGGTTTCTCGAAACGTCGAGCGGGACGGGGCTACGCCGCAGCAACCCCCACATGCATTTGCTGGAAGCCTTCTTGGCGTGGCATACGGCTACCGGCCAGCGGAGCTATCTTCGCCATGCAGCGCGCATCGTCGATCTCTTCCGCACGCATTTTTTCGATGTCGACAGCTGGACGCTCGGGGAGTATTTCGACGACAAATGGAAGCCGGCTGCCGGTGAGCAGGGGCAATGGACTGAGCCCGGCCACCATTTCGAATGGGCCTCGCTCCTCGTCGAGTTTGCCGACAAGAGCGGACAGACTGATCTCATGCCCTATGCAAGAAAGCTCTATGCCTCCGCTATAGCCAATGGGCTCAATCGATCGACCGGCCTGGCCTATGGTGCCGTCTCGCGTTCAGCTTTGCCGCTCGACATGATCTCGAGGAGCTGGCCCCAGGCGGAGGCGATCAAGGCCGCGATCGCACTGGATGGAACCGGCGGGCCAGACCTGAAGCCGGAGATCGAAACCCGTGTCGGGCGCCTGTTTCGCTGGCATATCGACCCAGCCCCCGTAGGACTGTGGATCGACAGGATCGATGAAAAGGGCAGGGCCTTAGCCACGGAAACGCCCGCCAGCATATTCTACCACCTGGTGACGGCCCTGATGCAGTATCTTGACAAGACGGAGAGTGCGATAGTTCGGCCGATATCGGCATCGCCTGATGCATCAAGGCCCGGCTTGGATCGAGATATGTTCGATCAGGCGCTTCGGGATTCGGCTTAGAATGCCTCTGTCATACCGGCCGCGCCTCATCAAAATGAGCTGATACCGACCACCATTGGGAGCAACACCGCTCGGCACTGTACACCATTTGAACGGGTTTTCGCAGCGGGAGCGACAGCCTATCTCTCAACTGCTGGAATTGGTCCAGTCCTAAATATGGATTTCAGGCATGCTACAACGGTCGCTGGCGACAAACGACAGGTCATGGCGAGAAGTTGGCATGTCGCACGAATTTATCAGTCTTCACGATGTATTCTACTTTGTGAGGCAGTATATTGTGTTCATATCTGCGTTTTGTGTTGCAGGTCTCTTGCTATCGACGTTCTATGTCATCACCTCTGACCCGATCTATTCGGCGCGAACGCAAATCCTGATCGAGCCGAAGATTCCCCGCGGCCTTCAGCAACAGCAGCCCGCCGAAGTGAACCTGTCTCTCGACACCGCCCAGGTCGAGAGCCAGCTCGCGGTTCTGCGCTCCCAGAAGATCGCGATGATGGTAATCGATGACCTTGGGCTTATGAACGATCCAAGCTTCAGGGACATTCATGGGCCTGGCATCGGGGCCCGGATTCGAAGGGCCTGGGCCAGCATCGTTGACGCCGCGTCGCTGCACGACCATGGCGACTATGCCGCGTTGGAGAATTTCCCGTGGTCAGACGACAAACAAACGGAAGTTCGGCAACCGGAATCGGAGCGCGAGCGCGTCGCGGTTGAGGTGTTCGATGAGGGTCTGGAGGTGCAGCGTGTCGGCGTCTCCTACGCGATCGATATCACCTTCCAGTCCTTGGAGCCGGCTTTGTCGGCACGTATTGCAAATGCGACGGCCGATGCCTTCGTGCGCGAGCAGGTTCAAACGACAACGCAGGCAGCTGGAGAAGGGATCGTTTGGTTGGAGAAGAGGATGCAGGAGGTCGGCAACCAGATGAACGAAGCCACCCGCATCGCCCAGGAGTTTCGGGCAAAGCATGACTATAGTATCGATCAAAACCAAACGCCTGTCGGCGGCCAGGATGGCGTGGCTGGCGGCGACCGCCAGACCACCCTGGAGCAGCTGGAAGTTACCGCGGATACCTACCGCAAGATGTATGAGAGCCTGCTTGCGGCATACACAAATTCGGTTGATCAACAGCCATATCTAATCGCAAATGCCAGGGTCATCACCTCTGCGACCAGCCCGAAGGTGGAAAGCTGGCCACGCAAGAAACTGATCCTTGCCTTCGGGGGACTCGCCGGACTGGTCGCCGGCATCGGCTTTGCCGTTGCTCGACGAAGTCTTGATCGCAATGTACGCTCGGCGCAGCAAATCGGCCGGGAACTGGGTCTGGCGTGTATTGGAGAGTTGCCGCACGTTCGTTTCAAACGAGGTGGTTTCGGTCGTCTCGACGAGGTGCTCAGGGAGCCTCAATCCGTCTTCGCGGCCAGCTTGAAAAGTGCCAAATTATCGATCAACGTCGCGAGAGGACCCAGCCAAGCGCGGATCGGGATCACTTCAGTGTCCCCCGGAGACGGAAAAGCCACCGTCGTTAGCAATCTGGCGGCGCTCTATGCAGTATCGGGCATTCAAACTCTGGTCGTTAATGCCGACAATAATTCCGCCGTGGCCAATGATTTGCTGAAGACGCCGAATTTCGATGTGTTCGACCAGGAATCCGTTGATGCAAAAGGGCATGTAAGAAAAATCCAGTTAATTGAGGAAACTGGATATTACTGCTTGAAGAGCTCTGAGAGTGGAGCAGGCAATTTGATTATCGCCAAGAATTTGGAGAATGTTCTGAAGGAAGTCGGCCTATACTACAAGATGACCCTTGTAGATCTTCCGCCATTTACATCGGGATCCGATACACTTTCAATCTGCCCGATGCTTGCTGGCGTGATTGTTGTAGCGCAGTGGGGCGTAACCTCCATGGACCAACTTGCAGAGCTAGTGGCGACCCTCAGGAACAACAATTCAACCGTCCTGGGCGTAATACTGACCAAAGTCCATTCAGCTTCGACGCGTGATCACCGTAAGCTCGCAGCTCAAGCTCCACGCTAACGATGACCCCCTGGCGCGTTGCCGTCTTGGAATTGACCCCGTCGATTTGGTTCGGCTGACATGACAGTCAGGCATCCTGACGCTTGGATGCATAGGCGTCTTGCAATGCTGATGACGGGCGTCGCCGGCGCCAGGTTGCACGCCATCGCCCCGCTTCGTTCGCTTTCGTAGACAATCTGGCCGCCGCTCCGTCCAATCGGCCCGCCTCACACCCGCCGGCATAGCCGTGCGGCCTGCGGCAAGGCTTGCGTCGTACGCGCAGGTCTCGCCGGTGCACTCGCTATAAACGCTGGCGGGTGCGCATATGTGGGTGGGCACCAGGGGTCGTTCTCTAGCAACTTCGGCGTAAGTTGGGTGAAGTGCGTAATCGCAGACCTACTACCTTTTCGTTGCTTGCTGACCGGCATGCTCGATTGCGAATATGTCAAGGAAACAGAAAGTTGTCGCTACAAATGTCCGACACGTTTGAAAACAGTCTGCAGCAGCTTGGAATGAACCCTTCGGTGGGGAAGCGAGCCGCGCCGGTGGCACTGTTTGCCCTGCCGGAGCCCAGCGCAAGCATCAGGCCGCATGTACATTCTGTCTGTTCAGCAGAAGTCAGCGCCAGCCAAGCCCCCAACGCCATCACTCCTGGGACCGACAAATCTTCGGCAATCGCCAACGACAACGCACCAAGCCGACGCCTGCAGCCAATCGGGGGTCGTGCAAAACGGCTGCTAGACCTCCTGGTTGCCTCAATCGCGCTCGTTCTGGTCAGCCCCGTTATGATATTCATCCCTCTCGTCATAAAAATAACGACGGGCGGGCCGGTACTATTCGTTCACCGCCGCATCGGGTTCAACGGAGCGGCCTTCGATTGCTACAAGTTCCGCACCATGGTTCGAAATGCCGAGGAGGTGCTGGAACGACATTTGAGTTCCAATCCTGACGCCGCTCAAGAGTGGGAGGCCAACCAGAAGCTGAAGTGCGATCCACGTGTTGTGTTTTTTGGCCATATGCTGCGGAGATCGAGCTTGGATGAGCTGCCGCAGTTGTTCAATATCATGCGTGGCGACATGAGCTGCGTTGGTCCGCGACCTGTCGTGGCCGACGAACTGGAACGCTATGGAGCCGCATCGCTGGAATATCTGAAAGCGCGCCCAGGGCTGACGGGCCTTTGGCAGGTGAGCGGCAGAAACCTGGCCGAATATTCTTCCCGTGTATCGATCGACACTCAGTATATCCAGACATGGTCATTCGCAAGCGACCTCAAAATCCTTGCAAGGACAATACCGGCGATCTTGCGATTTGATCAGACTTCCTAGGTGGCACCCGC
This sequence comes from Mesorhizobium sp. B1-1-7, assembly GCF_006442705.1. Classification (NCBI taxonomy): domain Bacteria; kingdom Pseudomonadati; phylum Pseudomonadota; class Alphaproteobacteria; order Hyphomicrobiales; family Phyllobacteriaceae; genus Mesorhizobium; species Mesorhizobium sp. B1-1-7. The sequence goes on from NZ_VFWQ01000005.1 coordinate 344,285, forward strand.
TGGAACCACGGCCAACGCGCTTACAACGCTACCGGGTACGGTGGCGCAGCAGTCCGATCGCAAGGCCGATCAGATAGAAAGTCTGCGCAACGAGAACCAGGCATAGTGTAGAGCCGATCGTGGTTCGAACCGAAAGCTGGAGAACACTGCCGGTGATGATGCCCATGAGGATCACCACAAGCGTAGCCACAATAATCGCTGGCGCGCGGAACTTCAGCCCGATCAGCAGGGACAGGCTTGCAACGCCGACGACGGCAAATAACACGACGATCTCCCCAGGTCGGCTTGGTACGGTCGATCTGATCAGCGTGCGCAGGAGATCAGAGTCGGCCCTTCGTGTGAAGCAGATGATTTGTCCATGCGCTTGCGCATCATACGCCGGTTATTGGAGGATTTGAGTGCAAATCTCCGTCGTTGGCCTGTTGGTATGCTGTGGAATTCTTGCAGTTGTGACCTACATGCACTGGTCGATGATCACCGCCCTTATTGCCTCGCTGGCTTTCGGCGCGACCGCAATCGGCACAATAGGCTCCCTAGGAGGATCATCTCCGCTGATCTTCACGATTTTCAACATACTGCTCATCGCGACAGCGTTGGCGCGGCGTGGAATATGGCGCGAAATTGGAATAGCCTTCGGACATATTGGTGCAACATGGATCGTGTGCGCGCTGATGATCTATGTGACTTTGGGCGCGCTGCTGTTCCCACGGCTGTTTGAGGGACAGACCAGTGCCTTTGTTGCGTCGCGAACCGGCAGGGGCGTCTACGAAGCGGCGTTGGCGCCGGTGTCGGCCAACATTTCTCAGACCGGATACTTCGTGCTTGCTGGGCTTACGTTTCTGGCGGTCTGCGTGCTGGTTCAGCGCGAAGGCACGTTAACGGATATCAAACGCGGTTACTTCTTGTGGTTCATCTTGCACGTGTCGATGGGCATGCTGGATCTGTTGGGGAAAGTCGCAGGTGCCGGCGACATCCTCGCCCCCATCCGGACCGCCAACTACTCTATGTTGACGGACGTTACAGAGGCTGGATTCTTTCGCATCGCGGGGGCGTTTTCAGAAGCTTCGGCCTTCGGCGGCGTATCCCTGTCAGGCCTTGCGTTCAGTTACACCTACTGGACCAAGACCGGATCCAAGTTTGCGCTCGGCCTGGGATCCGTATTGTTCGGCCTCCTGTTGCTATCGACATCGTCGACCGCCTATGTCGGCCTCACCATCGTCAGCTTGCCGGTCGTCATATCCATCGCAACGTCCCTGGCTTCAGGTCGGCTAAGATCTGGGGAAGCCTTGCTTTTGACGCTTCTCATGCCCCTGCTGCTCCTGGGTATGGGCGTCATCTTGTTTTACCCTCACTTCCTCGATCCGGTGGTGCAGCTTGTCGACACCACCATCATCAACAAGGTCACGTCGACCTCCGGCCAGGAGCGCAGCTACTGGAACTACAAGAGCCTGCAGTCCTTCTTCGATACGGCGGGGTTGGGAGTCGGCCTCGGCAGCTCTCGAGCGTCAAGTTGGCCGATAGCGCTTCTATCTCAATTGGGATTGTTCGGTACGGTCATCATGATGGTTCTACTGGCGATGCTGATGCGAGGCCTACGAGGCAGCAGCCATGTCGATCCGCAGGTGGACGCCATCGCCTCGAGCGCCCGCGCCTGCGCATTGTCCTCACTGGTGGCTGGATCGCTGGCAAGTGGCAGCCCCGACCCAGGCATCGTGTTCTATATTCCACTTGCTGTCGTTCTCGTGTGTCGACGCTTGCCCGTCAAAGACAATCGCGCCGTGGTTGCCGCCATGCCGCGGTTCGATCATCCAGTCCGTTCCGGCAAGCGTCGAACGGCTTCGATCCCTGGGCACGCGTGACAAGTTGCGAATGCCCGGGGTCGCGGCCTATGGAATAGCGATGGTATTGGTGGGGTCTTCCCGAAGCGCTATACCGGGCGCCTGCTTGCGTCCCTTCGATGTTGCGCCGAACGCACCCAGGTCATCCGAGATCATCGGTATGTCGACTTTTATGGTATCCCCGGGCTCGACAGCGCTCGTCTCGCTCGCTTCCAACTTCTCTGTCGTGCCGTCCGCGGATGGCCTGAAAATCGTGTAGATCGGCGCCGCCGCTTCCGTATCGGCCCGGCGGGCTTCCAGGCTTGGGGCGGAGACTTCGGAATCGTACAACAGCTGCTGTGTTGTCTCTGTCTTGCTCGCGAGGGCATCGAGCTCGGCCTGCGTTTGGCGCAAGTCGACCGTCACCTCGTTTCTCCTCCCATCCTGGAGTTCAAGAATCGAAATGTCCGTCTTGCTGATTTCCTGGCGGCCCCGCAGCAGGCTGGTCTCAGCCGCAAGCCTTTCACTTTGGGCCTGCGCGAGCGTCCGTTCCAAGGAGAATTCGCGAGGCGCAACCGCGAGACCTTTGTCCACCAGCGCTGAGACGCTTTTCAGCTCCTTTTGAATGGACTTGATCTGCGTATCCAGGAAAACCAGTTGCTCCTCAAGCGACGTGAGTTCTTTTTCAAGGAATTCTCGCAGGTTTTGAAGTGCCTTGATCTGGGTATCCAGCCCTTCGCTCCGCGCCTGAAACACCAGGCGCTCCTGCTTGACGATCATGGCGATCGCACTATCTTGAATGTGGGCCGTCACTTCCGGCGGGAGGGCTATCTCGTCGGCATGAGACAGTTCCGCCTCCAGCCGTGCTTTCCGCACGAGCAGATTGACCTCGTTCAACCTGATCAGACCAAGATCCCCGCGGGCCTGGATCGCCTCGCGTTCGAACCTTGCGTCCTTGTCTTCCCGGGTTCGCAGTCCGCCTGCAAGACCTAATGCCTTCAAGACCGTCAGCCCCGGCCGATACGCGAACTCTCCCGACTGCGAGACCTTGCCCACCACGTAAATCGGTCGGAACTGGACGATTTCCACCGCTGCGGCCGGTGGTCTTGCCAGACCAATGCTTCGCATCAGGCTTTCGCCGACGAAGCCCGCGACCTCCTGGGTCGTGAAGCCGGCAGCCTTGATTTCTCCGACCAATGGCAGGGAAACGGAGCCATCTGGGCCGACCGTATAAACGTCATTGAGCGCATCCCAAGCAAATATCGAGTCCCGAGACGCCCGCCATTCGTAGACCTTCACGCGAATCTTGTCTTGAGCCCCCAGAACATACCCTGTGGGGTTGGCAGATGAAGCGCCAACAACTGCGCTGGCTGAAAGTCCCGCCAGCACAGCCACACGAAGAAAATGCGCGGTCCTCCATCGATTGAACAGCTTGCGTGAGCACGCCACGCGATTGGTCAACCCAATGTCAATCGAACGAGTTGGCTCTTCCAGCATCACGACCTCTGCGCTAGATTTCCAAAATATATTCCGGCTCTACCCGACCTCTCGCCACATGTGATATGGCAAGAAGATTGCCACGGAGGCGTCCTCGCCGATCGACATAGGACTCCGGCCAGAGGCTGCGTGCGAGATTAGCGAGAAGATTCTTGCCCACCAGCCGCAATGCGAAGATGAACGGAACGGTGCCTTTGCGGATAAGATATATTGGGTTGGCTACCTGAGAATAACCGAAGCGAACACCACTAACGCGGCCGGTCTTCACGCCGAGGTGGACACCCCGGACCGAGTTCAAGCCAACAACCCGCCCTTTGACTCTCAGTTGGCTGGTGAAATCGACGTCTTCCTGCCACCCATAGAGGACTAGGCGCTCATCAAAGCGCAGATTGCCTATGAATGCCGTCCTGATGGACATGTTGCAGCCATAGCCACACAGCTTGTCCACGCCGCGCGCTTGCGCGGTGGGGCCGGCATCTGCGAGCGCTTGCATACCCTCATCCCAGGTCAGGCCTGCCGAGCTTGCTCCATCCCTAAGCACGTTGCCTGTTATGACCGCCCAGTCAGGTTGCTGCTCGAAGGCCCTCGACACGCCGGCGAGATAGGTGTCTTCAGGAATGAAGTCGTCATCGAAAAAGGTGACAATGTCGAACCGGTCAACGACCGCGTCGAGAGCGACGTTTCGCTGAGCGGGCAAGCCGGTCTTGCCGAGCAGTATCGAGACGGGGAACGTTGAGGCCATATTGGTGGGGATGTGTCCGGCATCCGGGGCGGAGATGATGACGGCGTCCGGTAATCTGGACTGCTTCTCAAGCTGTGCAAGAAGTCGGGTCACGTGTTCAGGACGTCCGAACGTTGCAATGGCCACGACCACTTTCATCGACGATCAGCTCTTCCTTTGGCAAACAAAACCAGATGCAGGCGCGCCAGGCTCCATGATGCATCCTAACGCGCCAAACGCAGCGATGCAGCCTGTGCATAGGTTGGCGCTGATGCCCGCTCTTAGGCACATCGAAGTAGCAGGCTTACTCCGTTGGAATGCATGCATGCATGCTCTGTCAGGGACGCAGCTCAGCCTGAAAGGGAGCTTGTGCAGATCGGACGCACAACACACTGTCGCATGATGGCAAGGGGTCGGGGGAAAGCACATGCGTCATGAGCGGCGGGCAAAATCTTCTGACTCACAACGTCTTGGTGGCAGTAGCACCCGTTCCGCTGCCACGACGCCATTGGCCGCTATCGACCGTAACGCCCGCATCGCTCTCGTGCACGACTGGTGCCCGAATTTTCGAGGCGGGGAACGCGTTCTCGCTCGTCTTTGCAAGATATTCCCGCGAGCCGAGGTCTTTACGCTGTTTGATTTTCTGCCGAAGGACGTAAAAGAAGATTATTTCAGGGGTGTCATGTTCCACGTATCCCCTATGAATCGTCTTCCGTTTGTAAAAAAGTATTACCGGTCACTTTTCTTTCTCTGCCCATTCATGGTCGAGCAATTTGATGTAACTGGGTACGATGCCGTCATTTCCTCGTCTGCAGCCTTTTCCAGAGGCGTTCTGACCAGGCCGGACCAGCCCCATCTTTGCTATGTCCATAGTCCGGTGCGATATGCCTGGGACGAGCAATTCTCCTACCTGCAGCAGGGTGGGCTAGGATTCGGGCCGAAGGGCCTGGCGTTTCGGTATCTGCTTCACAATCTGAGGATGTGGGATGTTCGCACCGCGCATGGTCCTGATCTGATGCTGGCGAACTCGACCTACGTCCGTTCGCGAATCCAGCGGATCTACGGTCGCGACGCAAGGGTGGTCCATCCACCTGTGGCCATCCAGGAGCTCGAATTCGTCGCTGACAAGGACGACTACTATGTCACGGCTGCGTTTCACGCTCCTTACAAGCGCACGGACCTCATCATTGAGGCATTCAGCAAAATGCCATCGCGCCGGCTGGTCGTTGTAGGCGACGACGTGCAATCAAAGCACCTGAGATCGATCGCCGGTCCTAACATTGTCTTTACCGGGTACCTGCCCCGGCACGACTATATCGACAAGATCGCGCGCGCTCGCGCCATGGTTTTCGCCGGATGCGAAGACTTCGGGATTGCCCTTGCCGAGGCGCAAGCGTGCGGTACTCCGTTGATCGCTTTCGGCCGTGGCGGGGCTCGCGACATTGTTCGGCCGCTTGGCGACAGCAATCACCCCACCGGCGTGCTCTTCGACAAGCAGACACTTGGCTCCCTTTCGACCGCTATTGAGCGGTTCGAGGCGAACACAACTTCTATTGCGCCGAACGCATGCCGCCTGAATGCAGCCCGGTTCTCCGAGGAACGGTTTGATTTGGCCATATGTGACGCCCTTGGCCTTGCTCAATCAGTTCAGTCTGCCCGCGAAATGGGACACAACGCATATCTCGGAGCCGAGAGTACGGCCCGCGACATTTCCGATAGTCTTGCCGAGGCAACCCTGCCATGAATTCATTTGACCCGCATGCTGCCAGGAACGGCCAGGCACTTCGAACGACGGCGTGTCCGTGCTGCTCAGCGGCGGTTGGTCGATCAATTTATTGCGTCGAATCGGTCCCGGTTCACAGTTGCGTCCTCTTGAACACGGCTGAGGAAGCTCAAGCCTTTCCCCGTCGCCAGATTGATCTGGCATTCTGCGAAGCGTGTGGCTTCATATTCAACAAGGCCTTTGACGAAGGCGTTATGGTCTACTCGACCAATTTCGAGGAATCGCAGCATTTTTCGAGCACCTTCAACAACTTCGCGAAGGAGCTCGCGCATGAGATCGCTCGCAAATGCGAGATAGCGGGCAAGAGGGTGCTGGAGATAGGCTGCGGCAAGGGAGAATTCTTGCGAGAACTCTGCCAGTCGGGCAAGGCCACGGGGGTCGGCATCGATCCAGGGTATCGCGCCGACAAGGGACGCAACGAAGACTTCCACGACATCGAGTTTATCGTCGACTTCTTCGGAACGCGGTATCGGCATCTTCAATCCGACACGGTCCTTTGCCGACACACGCTCGAGCACATAAAGTCGGTTGCCGCATTCGTGCGGCTGATCCGCGAGATGGTTGGCGAACGGACCGAAGATTGGATCTTCTTCGAAACCCCCGACGCAAAACGCGTGCTCGCCGAAAGTGCCTTTTGGGATATCTATTACGAGCATTGTTCCTATTTCAGTGCCGGCGCGCATGCGCGCCTATTTCGGCAGGAAGGCTTCGACGTCATCGATCTGGAACTCGTCTACGACAAGCAGTACATCGTCCAGTACGCCAGGCCGTCAAAAGACCGATCAATGCCAAGGCTGCCGCTGGAACGCGACCTGGAGGAAATGCACCACTTGGCCGAAACGTTTCCCATCCGCGTAAGGGCTTCGCAACATCGATGGCTGGAGCGTATCCGTTCTGCCCATGCCGCTGGCCGGCGCGTGGTGCTGTGGGGCGGCGGCTCCAAGGCGGTGTCATTCCTGACGACACTGAAGATAGGGGAGGAGGTGTCTGCTGCTGTCGACATCAATCCCTACAAGCAAGGCAAATTTACGCCAGGGAGCGGCCATCCTGTGATCGCTCCGACAGAGCTTGTTGATCATCCACCCGACCTCGTCATCGTCATGAACCCAATTTATCGCAACGAAGTGGTCCAGTCCCTGGACGCCTTGGGCTTGCGGCCGGAAGTCGTCTCGGTGTGATCGCGACCTCGCGCGGAGCGAGCTGAAAATGGAAGTACCCATGCCTCCACAGGTGTCCCTAGGTCTGCCCGTCTATAACGGCCAGAATTTCCTCGCCGAGGCGATCCGTTCGATCCTCGATCAGGACTTCAACGATTTCGAGCTGGTCATAACCGACAACGCCTCCACCGACAGGACCGCGGATATCTGTCAGGAATTCGCACGACGGGATGGACGCATCCGCTATTTTCGCAACGAACGCAATCTAGGCGCCGCCGGCAACTTCAACCAGGCTTTCAAACTGAGCACCGGCAAATATTTCAAATGGTGCGCGCACGACGATACGGTAAACGGAGGTTTTCTCACGGCGTGCGTTCGTGCACTCGACGAGAACGCCACGCATGTGATTGCCTACCCCCGCCTGCTGGGCATCGACGAGGCCGGACAGTTGACGGGGTATGTCGAACGTGTGCCGTCCGGCATGGAAAGAGCGCCGCCGGCGTCCCGCTTCCGGCTGATGGTTGCGGCGCACGGATGGGACGCGGCCATGTTTGGCCTTTGGCGGCGAGACGCCCTGGTCAAAACAACATTGCACGAGCCGTACTATGGGTCTGACTGTGCCCTTCTGGCCGAGATCGCTCTGCTGGGGACGTTTGTGGGCGCTCCTGAGGCCGTTCTGTTTAGCCGTGACCATCCTATGCGCTCGGTTCGACTGCCGAGTTCCGATCGACTGGCCTGGCAAAATCCGGATGGCTCCAGGGCAAACGCCTTTGAGCTGTCGACACGGCTAAGGCATCTGGTGGCGATCGTCTATCGGCACCGCGGGATCGTACCGTTTGGGCGGACACTTTTTCATCTGTTTGCCTGGGCCCTTAATCCACTGCTTGTCGCGCGACTGTGCCTTGAAGCCGTGGGGGTTGTTTCTCCCACCTTGCGCACGAAACTGCGCGGTGCCGGCCTTGAGGCGCTAAAACGCATCCAAACAATTTCCAATCGATCTCCTGGCTAAATGAGCAATTTTGGTGACCATCCGCTCGGAGGTTGAATGAATCGCCGCAAGCTGGCACCGGGTGCATCGGCCTTCCCAATCCCGCGACAATTGCCCAAGGGGTCGGGCATGAGGAATCTGGTGATCGTACGCGCGGGACGCAGATCTTTGCATCCCGGCTGGGTGAATGGGGTGGGCAAGGCCGGTTTTGACCTTCTGGTCGCCGCCTATGAGGCTGGTGTTCCTCATCGACCGACCGATCTCAATGTCTTCCTCCCCGGCCGCAAGATTGCCGGATATCATGCCCTGTTCCAATGCTACCCAGAGATCTTGGACAACTACGATCTTATCGCGCTGATCGACGATGACATCGACACCACCATGGACGATATCAATCGCCTTTTCGAAATCGGCAAGACGTACAATCTCGATTTGTTTCAACCGGCTTTGTCATCAGACAGTTATTTTTCATATGCGTCGACCCTCACCAGCGGAAGGCAATACGTCTTGCGATACACCAACACGGTCGAAATGATGTGCCCCGTGTTTAGCGCACGTTGCCTGCGGGCCGCGCTGGGATTGTTCGGGCTGGGCTACGAGACAGGGATAGATTTGCTCTGGACCCGCCTGACTGACACACCCTGGCTGCGGTACGCCATTATTGACGATGTCGTCGTGCGCCATACGCGGCCCGTGGGAACGACAAAAACCATGCAGGGCTTTGGCGCGAACGAACGTTATGATGTTCAAATCGATGCCGTGTTGAAGCGATTTGGCGCTGAGTTTCGTGGGTTCGTAACATACGCGGCCGTCAATCGGCGAGGGCAGCTTGTTCGCTCCCGCTTTCTGATCGGCCTGAATTCCCTGACACTTTTGCGATCGCTGTTCAAAACGCCACTCAAGTGGACCCAGTTCCTGCGTCTGGCCACCGACTACACGCGACATTGCTGGTTAAGGCCGATCAACCTGCAGCGGATCGACATCGCCGGTATCAAGAAGCCAGGCCTTCACTGCGAGAGGACGCCTCGTTCGATCATGCCACGATGATCTCCGACGCAAGGCCGAGCTGGCGGGCGGCCTGGGCTACTTCGTCGCGATAGAGAGGGTTCATCACGATGATCGAATGCAAAGGCCTGCCACGCAGGTGATCGGGCCCGATCACCGGGGTTCCGGACCCCGGGGCAAAGCGGCCTTGCTTGTGCGGGTTGACGTCGACGAGCGCGCTTATGCGCGCGCCCTCGGGAACGACGTTGACGAAAGTGATGCCTTTCGATCCCGCACCCCACACAACGGTCTGCGCCGGGTCCTGTTTTGAAAGGTACTGATGCCACCACGCCACTTTGTCGCGGTAGGTGCGATCGAACTTGCGGACCAGCGCGTCGATCGTCCCGGACGTCGAGAGACTGATAACCGTCGGAGATGCCAGAGGTTTTGCTTCTATAAAGAGGTACTGATCGCCGTATGATGAACCCTCGTCCAGCACCTCGAAACCGGCCGTCTGCATCGCTGCCCGCAAGGATTGCGGCGTGAAATAGGATACGTGCTCATAGATCAGATCCCAGATGCCCATGTCGCGCAATGTATAAAGAGCATTGGGCACTTCGATGTAGAACACCGACTTGGATCCAACTCCAGGATGAGAGCGAAGTCCCTGCAGGAAGGCTATTGGATTGGCCATGTGTTCCAGAACGTGACGGCAGGAGACGAAGTCGGGGTCGACGTTCGGATAGGCATCGCCGAACCAGTCGTTGATGAACTCTACGCCGGCGACTTTTTCGCCCCGATTGTCTTCGTAACTCCTGTCAAAGCCAATGCCCCTGGCGCCGCTGATCGAACAAATGCGTTTGAGGAAATCCCCCTTGCCGCAACCAATGTCGACGACCAGTTTTCCCTCGAGCGCGTAAGTGCTGGATAGGCGGTGCGCGAGATCCTCGACGAACTTTACGAAACGCGGCGAGAAGTGCAGCGAATTCTCATAATCTGGGGTGTATCCGACGCGATCGTCTTCAAATGCCGCGTTAAAGAAATGTTCGCAGCCACGGCAGAAGGCGAGGGCGAAGTGGCCGATCGCTGCAGCGACGGCCGACTTCGCGTCCGAGTGCAGTGAGTTGCACGAAACCGGCAATGCTTTAAAGGAGACTGAATGCAGCAAATGCTGTCCTGCGCACACGGGACAATCCCCACGAAGGCGCGCGGGACTTGGGACGGCGCTGCGCAGTTCGCCACCGAGCGCGGTTTGGATTCCCATGATCATACGATCCGTGGGGTCGGCACCGGCACGATGAACTTGCCACCTCGAGCGCGATATTGCGACTGCTGCGCCACGATCTCGTCGATAAAGTTCCAAGCCAGGACGAGCACATAGTCTGGCTGGGCATCCAGCAAGGCTTCGGGCGGGCGAATGGGGATTCTCTGGCCTGGCATGTATTTGCCCTGCTTGTGTGTGTTGCGGTCAACCACGAAATCGAGGACATCACCTCCGATCCCGGCGGTGTTGATCAAGGTGGCCCCCTTGGCCGCGGCCCCATAGGCCGCGATAGTGGCGCCATCGGCCTTCAAACGATGCAGCAGACTGCGAAGGTCCACCTTCAGCTGGTCGACTTTCGCGGAAAAATCGCGGTAATATTCAACAGCATCCAGTCCGCGTGATTTCTCGTGTGCCAGCTGATTGCTTACGCTCGCTCCGACACGCTCCAGCTTCTCGACATAAAGGCGAAGCGAGCCCCCATGGATCGATAGGTGCTTTATCTCGTTGAGATAGAGCCCATGCCTGCGAAACAGATTGTCCAAAGCCGTCACTGAGAAATAGCACAGATGTTCGTGGTAGATCGTATCGAATTCACAATGATCGATCATTGGCTCGACATACGGCGCCTCTATGACCGCGACGCCGTCATCCTTGAGGAGCCTGGCGACGCCGGCGACGAAACCATTGGTGTCGGCGACATGGGCAAGGACATTGTTTGCGTGAATGACATCGGCCTGTCTGCCTTGCTCACGAAGTTTTTCGGCTAGCTCAAGCGTGAAAAAGGCAAGATCTGTCGGAACACCGATCTTGTTTGCCGCAGCGACAGGTCCATCGGCCGGGTCGATGCCCAATACCGGAATATCCGCTTCGACATAGTTCTTCAGAAGATAGCCATCGTTGCTCGCCAGTTCGATCACGAAACTGTCGCCGGTCAGCCCGCGCCGCTCGATCAGATCCAGAACGTTCTCCCGCGAGTGCTCCAACAACGCTTGCGAGAATGACGAGTAGTAGGGATAGGCATCGGCAAACAGGATCCTGGGGTTCACCGTTTCGGTAATTTGCACCAGACTGCAGTCTTGGCAGAAGGCGACATTGAGCGGAAAAACGGGCTCTGCCTCGCCACGGTTGGCATCAGTTGTAAGCCGGTCGGCAAGAGGTGTCCTGCCGAGCTTCAAGAACGTATCCATGTGAGGCCCACCACAAGACCTGCAGGTCTGTTCGGTCACAGATGCCGTACCAGCGATCATCATGGTCATCGTCCTCAACTACATTTTTGTCAAACTGCCATCGCCAGCATTGGCCTGCGACGCAGGTCGCCATCCAACTCGCCGTCTCGGATCAATTTCTGTACATGGGCGATGCGTTTGAAGCGCTCGCCCTCAAAGTCTTCCAGCGTCAGACTTGCGGCCTTGAAGGTGTCGTAGAGTTGCTCGATACCGCGCCGTGCAGTCCATTGCGGTTTGAACCCGTGCAGCCGCCGTCCGATATAGGAACAGTCGACGCGATAACATCGCTTGTCCGGCCCGGCGTCTGGCGCGAACTCCACACGGCTGCCGGGAACGATCGCCTGCACCAGGGCGGCGATCTCACGGATTTGGTAATTTTCCGTCGTCAAGCCGACATTGAATGCCTCGTTGTGGACAAGGTCCCGGTCGGCTTCGAGCACAGCGATGTAGGCGAGTGCAATGTCCTCGACATGGACGATTGGGCGCCATGGCGATCCATCGCTTTTGAGGTAGACGAGGCCGGTCGTATAGGCCCATGCTGTCAGGTTGTTGACCACCAGGTCGAAGCGGATGCGCGGCGACAGGCCATAGGCGGTGGACGCGCGCAGGAATGTCGGGCTGAACGTTTCGTCGGCCATAGGTGAGACGGCGCGCTCCACATTCGCCTTCGATACGCCATAGGGCGTAACGGGATTGAACGAGGCGTCTTCGGCCAGGAAGCTGTCCCCGGCCGCTCCATAGTTGCTGCACGATGACGCGTAGAGGAAGCGCTGGACGCCGGCCGCCTTGGCGATCCTGGCGAGCCTTACCGAGGCGTTGCAGTTGATGTCCTCTGTGAGATGCGGCCGGTAGTCCCCTAACGGATCGTTTGAAAGGCCGGCGAGATGGATGATGGCATCGAAGCCAGCGACATCATCGGATTCGATGTCGCGAATGTCTTTCTCGATCGTCAGCGTGTTGGCCAGCGCGCCGACAAACGTGCACGCCCGGAAGATATCACTGTCAAGGCCTGTAACCTCGTGACCGCGTTGCAGCAGCATCGGCGCCAAGACAGAGCCAATATAGCCAAGATGACCCGTAACCAGAACTTTCATCGATCAATCCCATGTCTTCCAGGGGGCGTTGCCGCCGTCCCACAGCTTCTGAAGCAGATGCTTTTCGCGTACCGTGTCCATGCATTGCCAAAAGGATTCGTGGCGATAGGCCATCAACTGCCCGTCGTTGGCGAGCCTCTGCATGGGCGCATGCTCGAACATGACGTCGTCGCCGTCGATGTAGTCCGCGATCCCCGGTTCGAGCACGAAGAAGGCGCCATTGATCCAGCCCTCGGAGGCCTGCGGCTTTTCCGTGAAGTCGACGACGCGATTGCCATCGAATTCAATGTGCCCATAGCGGGCCGGCGGTCGCACCGCCGTCATGGTGGCCAGCTTGCCATGCGATTTGTGGAAGGCGATCAGCTCGTCGAGATTTACATCCGAAACGCCGTCACCCCATGTGAGCATCACGGTCTCGCCGCCCATCCATTCGATAAGCCGCTTTATGCGGCCCCCGGTGAGCGTGTTCAGTCCGGTTTCCACCAGATCGACGGACCAGTCCGGCAGCGAATTGGAGTGACGCTTGACACTGCCCAATCCGGCATTGACCGTTAAACTACCATCGAATGCGACATAGTCACTGAACCAGCGCTTGATGTATTCGCCCTTGTATCCCAAGGCGATCGCAAATTCGCGGTGGCCGTAGGCGTAATAGTGCATCATTATATGCCATAGAATCGGCTTGGCTCCGATCTCGACCATTGGCTTTGGCTTGATTTCGGTCTCTTCCGCCAAGCGCGTACCTAGTCCGCCAGCTAGAATTCCCACCTTCATTATTTTCACACCCCTTACTGTGGTTTTGCTAGCATGCGTTTGTCAGGTTGAACCAGACCGAAGAAGGGATGATGGGAAGACATGAATGCGTAACTTCAGGCATACGTTTGGCGCTATGCTCGACAGAGCGATAATAAGGGGGGCTCATCCATTCGAGGTAGCGGACTGGGGGTTATCGGCGGTCATTGTTGCACCGCACCCAGATGATGAGACCTTGGGATGCGGAGGTGTCGCGAGCAAGAAACTCCACCGCGGGGTCGACGTGAGATTTGTGTTCGTTACAGATGGTGCGGCCTCCCATTCGAATCATGTTGAGCCGCAGGCACTAAGGACTGTCCGGGAACGCGAAGCGGTCGAGGCCGTTCGCCGGCTGGGCGGATCGCCCGACCGTGTGACATTCCTGCGCGTTCCGGACGGTGCGGCGAGGACCCATGTGGGAGCGATCGCGAATGCGCTCGCGCCGCTGTTTGTCGCCTGGCAGCCGCAAAGCGTTTTCGTCACGCACGCGAAGGAGCCGCCTTCCGATCACGTTGCCGTCAATCTTGGCACAAGGCAGGCGCTGCGAATTTACGGCCGCCATGTCAGCCTTTTCGAGTATCCCGTCTGGTATTGGCATCAGTGGCCCTGGGTTAGCCTGCACAGCCAAGTGCCTGGGCTCCATCGCGCCGCGCTGCGTCAAACGCTGCGGACCCTTGCCGGCCTGCGTGGCATCGGATTGTTCAACTGCGTTGTCGATGTCGGCGACATGATCGATGTAAAACGCCACGCCTTGATGTCACACCGATCTCAGGTCGAGCGGCCAGCGGGGCTCGATAGCTGGCCCGTGCTGGGGGATATCGGTGGCGGCGACTTCCTCGGTCGGTTGCTGGGCAACCACGAGATGTTCACGCGCTATGAGCTTAACGCGTGACGTCGGCATGTCTGATGCGATAGGTGATTAGCTGGGGTACCGCCAGAAGGATGTGAGCGCAGCAACTGATGTATAACTCGAAAGCCGCGCCTGGTTCTGCGATATTCGAGGTGTGCTCGCTTTGAGCCAGCTCGTGAGGAAGATCGATGCGACTAGCGACGAAGCTGCATGACGTCTTGTCCGGCATGCCGACAATTGCCAAGGGAGAAGCCGCCGGCCTGAAGATATTTTCGCGCGGTGCCGATCCCGATTTTGCCGAGGGAATCTATGAGCTTCCGGTGCAGAAGGCGATTGCATCGCGCCTGAGAGCTGGTGATGTTTTTTATGACATCGGCGCCAACATAGGTTTCTTTTCACTGATTGCAGCGCGCCAGGTCGGCGCCACCGGCCAAGTCTATGCCTATGAGCCTGTCCCCCGAAATGCTGCCGCTATCGAGCGAAGCCGTGACGCCAACGGATTGACCGGGCTTCGTGTTTTTGCCGAAGCCGTTGGTGCCCTCAGCGGGCACGTCGAGTTGTTGCTGGCTCGCCATCTCGGAGGCGCCACCCTGGCCACGGTTTCCATGCCTCCGGATATGAATGGGCGTCTCGAGGTCAAGATGACGACCCTTGACGCCTCCATAGCCGAACACGGATTGAGGCCGCCGAACCTGATCAAGATCGATGTCGAAGGCGCGGAAATGGACGTCTTTCGTGGAATGGTGGCGACCTTGGACACGCATCGCCCAAAGCTGATTTGCGAGATCGATGATGCCACAAAGGAGGGTGCAGATCGCAAGATGGGTGAGATCGCCCAGTTCCTGGCTTCAATCCGATACACCGTTTCGCCCCTGCCGCTAGCTTATGCCAACGATGGCTGGCAGGTGTCGCATTTGCTTGCCCAGCCCATGACGATGTGAGGATATCTTCTTGGATTGGCACGACCGGCCGGAGCCGGCTGAAGGGGTAGAAGCCAACGGCGCTTCCCCCAGCGCGATACTGGTCGATGACTTTATCGACAATCGCGCGCGCGGCACGGTGATAGGAACGCCGGCGACGACAGGAGGCATCAGGCACGGCCGCGATGTCGAGCGGCAGATCGCGATTGATCACGGTGCCCTGCGCTTTCAGCCGCTTGTGCGACCGGGCTGGGGTCGGCAAGGTATCGCCTACGGCCCCTTTCAGCGCGAGCCCGGCCTCGTGCTCATGGTCTCCTTGAGCAACGGACACAACACTTCGCAGGGTTCACCACTACCCGACGACATCGCCAGGCGCTTCTACCGTTGGCTGCGGGGACCAGGCATCGACCCTTGGCCCCGCCGATTGCTTGCCTTGGTGCGCTCGCCGCGAAAGAGCCTCACAGTCCGCCGGTTTTTGTGGTGGGCCCTCAGCACGTCAAAGACCTACCGGGGACCGAACATCAACGAGAATCTGGCTGTTGGTTGGTTCTCCAAAGAGGCCCCCATGGATCCGCCTGCAGACGGCTGCTGCTTCGTCGTTCACGCGGCGGAAGGTGAGAACGGAGAGCTATGGGCTCGTGTCGGCGAGCGTTGTCTTAGTGCGTTTCGGCGCTTGAAGAACATTCATATGTATTACGTCGTGGCATTGCGCGAACAGGGCGCTGTCTACTACGCGGCAGCCGACCAAACCGCGTTCGGCGTTCCGGCGTTCCCGATGATGCGGCCGATCGCGATCGACCCGTTCAACAAGGACGAGAAGCTTTTCGCCGGCGTCCATCAAGCCGCGCTGGGTCAGATCGGGTTTAGGGTCGACACGCGCGTCGAGGCGATCCACGTCGGAACGGTACCGCAGCTCGCTAAAACGTTTGGATCCGCTCACGCTGCCGACGCATTTGACGAAGGCTTGCCAACGCGGCCTGCCAATATCGGCGGATCTTGGCGTAGCTGGGCGGATGGATCCGGCACTTTCTGCCTCGTCGATCCCGGCCGCTCGTCCGGACTGATCCACGCACTGCTGCAGATTGACAAGGCCTCTGGCGCCGGGGGGCTCGTCTGGCGGTTCGGCGATATCGATAACTACTGGCTGCTGAAACTCTCGGCGCTCGGATGCAGTTTGGTTTCCAAGCGCTCTGGCAAGGAGACAGCCATCGCCTCACATGCAGAACACGGGCTGCGAGCCGGCACTACGCACTCGGTTCAGATTCTCGACTGGGGCGGCCAGGTGAGCTGTTTTCTGGACGGGGTTCGCCTTTTCGAGGCACATGCGGGTGTTGTCGACATCGAGACCGCGACCGGAGCAGGTATATGGAAATGTGGCGACAGCGAAGTCCGCTGGCACAGCTTCGAGGCGCATCCGAGCGAGGTCCCTGTGCCATTAATGGCGCCTTTGCGCGAGCATAGGCGGCTGCTCGGTACATGCCTGTCTTACGCCGACAGTTTTGTCGGCCCTGCCGGAGAGCTGGAACAACGCACGACGGAGTTCGGCAACGGACAATGGAGCCGGACGCTCGGAGGCGGGATCATCGACCTCGACGGGCGTGGCGGCGCCCGTGTGCGGGCGAGCGTGGAACGGCCGAACCCTGGTCGCACGTTCTATTCGCTGCCGTGGGATCTGCAGGGTTTCACCGATCTGGAGGTTTCGGTACTGCCTCCCGGAGAGCGTCGAGGACAGGATCAACGCAGCCGGGCCGGATTGGTCTTCTGGCAAGATTGCGACAACTATGTCTGCGTCACGACCTGGCTCGACGACGTTTACCCGGGGGCCTCGATTTCAGTGTTTATCAAACGCTTCGGCTTTGAAGAACTTTACGATGCGATATGGACCAACGTGGCGGACAAGGTTGTCTGGGGGAAGCTGTTTCGCATGCGCGTCGCATTCGACGGCAATCGGTTTGAAATCTTCATCGATGACGAAGCTGTGATGCAACGCAGCCTGACCGACATCTATCCGAATGATCCGGCACTGCGCATCATGCGGGTCGGACTTGCCGTGAACTGGGAGTGGGGCGACGACACCGGTTCGGTCTTCACCTCGTTCAAGGCCCGGCGCTGATCCGAGAGCGGTTTGCCTCAAAAACGCGCACGGCGCGCAGAGATGGCCGTCGCATACTGGGCAAGGGTTGATTCAGCAATTTTTTCCCATCCATAACGATCGGCGACCCTCGCGGCTGCTTGAGATCCCATCATTGCCGCTCGCGCCGGGTTGGCCAGAAGATCGATTATTTGAGCTGCCAGCGCCTGCGGGTCATTTTTTTCCACAAGAACACCACCCCCGATCCCTTCCACAATTTCCGTCATGCCGCCGACGCGCGTTGCCAGAACGGGAGTGCCCGCCGACAGGGCCTCGATCAGGCTCATTCCGAAGGATTCACTCAAGGAAGGATTTACGAGGAGCGATGCCTCGACATATCGCTGGGTCAACAATCCGTAGGGCAGGGTGCCAAGAAAGCTGACGGTGGAAGCGATTGATGCGGGTAGCATGGCGCGCAATGCCGCTTCGTAAGAACCGAGATATTCGCGACCGCCCTTATAAAAGCGAGCGAGGTCGCGAACGTCATAATCCGAGCTCAAGTCAATCAAGAATTCGCGAGGAAGAGTGGCCGATGGACCAACGACCTCGAGGCGGGCCATGGGAAGTTCAGCACTCACAATCTGCCAGGCTTCCATCAACGTGTGGAGGCCCTTTTCGGGAGACACGCGGCCGACAAACAATACCCGGCCAGGAATTCGCGCTGTAGTCGAGACGGTATGGCTAACGGGGGCTCCATTCGGCAGAACCGCGAAGGCTTTGTCCAATTCGGCAAAGCGCTTGCGCGCGCCCGCGAGGACATGTCCAGAGCACCCGACGACAAGATCGGTGGCGGCCAGTGCGCGCCTCATCGCTTCGCGGTCAAGTTCGGCAAGCCAGTCGCAATGCATGTGCAGCATGATTGCCGCTTTCGGCGCCGCCCGCCGGATCGCCGGCACGTATTGAGGGAAGTTCTGCACGTGGATTACATCAGGCGAGACCCGACGGATCGCCCGCAAGGCCTGGGCTAGATAGTCTACCGCATAGATACCTTGCGCGACCAACGGCGATCGCGGCCTGACATGCCTCCAGACACGCGAGGCGAGGCCCCAAATACGTGCCGGTGCGCATCTCAGCAGTTCAAAACGTACGCGGTCGATCTCCAGTTGCGCCGGCATGCCCCGCAAACGTCGCGCCAAAACCGTCGTTTCGCAATCGCCACCCAGCCGCCTGGCAACCTCATATGTCCATATGCCAATCGAATTCTGGGCCGGCGGTGTCACTGTGTCAAAGGGCTGGCTCAGTATGACAACCTTCATCGGGCCCTCAGTCCAAGCACAAAATTGCGTGCATTGAGCAGGTCGGGCCTCACCAGCATGAAGGAGGCCGCGGCATAGACGATCGCGCCAACAAAGATGCCGCCGATCAGGACGAAGCTTGGCGCGGCGTTGGCGGGGGCGCCCCTTACCCACATACTGACCAGCGCAAACATTACGATCGATGCCAGAGCAAGCCGAGGGAAAATCACCAGCGGCCGGAGTACATCAATGTGGGCAATTCGGCGGATCTGGACAAGGAAGACCGGCAGAAGCAGTACGTTGCTGGCCACCAGGCCAGCGATGGCCCAGGCGAAGCTGACTTGCACGCCACCGGTTATGAAGACCAGGGCCAGAGCCGTATAGATCATGTTCAGCTTGAGCAGCAGCCCGGAGCGGCCGAGTGCGAGGATCGTATACGCGCAGATGCCGTCAACCGTTCTTTGTACTCCCAATATCATCAATATCTGGACGGCCACGACGCCGACCGACCAATGTTGGCCGAAGATGAATGGAACGGCGACGGGCGCCACCGCTGCGAAACCGAAAAACGCTGGAAAACCAATGATCCCTGCGACGCGGATCGTCGTGTTGAAAAAGCTGTCTATCTTTTCTGGTTGAGCCTGGATGCGGGAAATGGTTGGCATCGTGATGGCCATAATCGGCCAGAGCAGGAATTCGACCAGAAGATCGAGAGGTCGACGCGCAAGGGCATATATGCCAACGGCGCTCGGACCGAGGAACGCACCAAGCACGATCTTGGGGAGTTCATCGTTACCCAGGTTCCAGAGAGTTTGCACAATCAGTGGGCCGGCAAATCCAAAAAGCTCCCGGATACGGGCAAAGGAAAATCGGAAGCGCGGCTTCCATGTGCTGCCAATGAGAATGACGCTTGTCTCGACAATGGCTTTTGTGAGCTGCATCCACACGAGGCTCCACACGCCAAATCCGGCAAGCGCCATTGCCACTCCAAGCGTGCCGCCTACCACAGAGCCTGTCAGCGTTCGCACTGCAAAAAGGCGAAAGCTCAACTCCCGTTTCAAGATAGCCGCAGGGACGACATTAAAGGCCTGAATCACAACAACCGCGCTGGTCCACTTGACGAGCGCGTATAGCTGCGGCTGCTCGAACGCAGCTGCAATCATCCCGGCGGACATCCAGATGAAGGTACTGATTACCGCTCCTGTCGAGATAAGCAGCCAGAACGCTGAGTCCAGATGAATGGGTTCGATTTCAGCCCGCTGAATAATGGCGTCGGGCAATCCCCGCGTTACCGGAGCGGCGAAAATATTCGGCACCACCATCGAGAGCGCGGCAAGCCCGAATGCCTCGGGGCTAAGATGGCGCGCCAGCACCACGAACACGGCAAACATAGCGGCCTGCCGACCCCAGGTTTCCGCAGCCGCCCAGAAAGCCCCGTTGGCGATCTGCTTACCAAATACACTCACCGAACCGCCTGCTGATTGGAGAACAAACATGGATGCTTGGAGTGAAATTCGTAAGAATTTATCAATTCAGCCATAACGTCTTGGCGCGTTAATTTGTTGATACTGAGTTTACCGAGATAGGAATCTAGGCCGTTGTTGTCTGGCTCACGACCAAGAAGCACCCGGTATAGGAACGTTACATATTTCGCGTTTCCGAGGCCAGCCGGCAGCTTTCCTGTTCTGAATTCGGCCGAATTCAATATCAGCAGGAGTGTTGACGAGATCGACAGGTCGGTTTTCAAGGCGACAACCTGGCTCCACTGCTCGATCGGCGAGGGCATGCGATGCAGGAGCAAGCAGTATGCATAAGCAACCCGGTTTGCCGGGTTCAAGGAGGACTTATCAATAGTATCGATAGAACAGGGGTGAATTGCACGCACAGGTCCCGGTGAAGGATCCGATGCCTGCTCGCTAAGCATTGGGCTCGTCGTTGTCACTGTTGGCGAAACCAAACCCGACTTACCGCCCGCTATGAACTTCTTTACCGCCTCGTATGCTGGTTTTTCTCCACCGGGAGTCCATAACCCGCCGCCACGTTTTTCCAGCCGGACGAGGCCCATAAAAGCCTCATAGCTTGGCGCCCAGTAGGTCTCATCGAGGAGCTCGTAAATGTGGGCAGCCTGGACGTCATAGGAAGAGTGATATTTGCGCAGGAGGTTCATGGTTTCGAGCAGACCTTCGGCCTGCTGGCTTTCTCCTCGTTGGCTGCCTTCGCTGTAATTGAACTCAGTCAACCAAATCGGTTTGCCGAACGTCGCCAGGAACTTGAATGCCTCCTCGGGATCACCCTCATAGAGGTGCCAGACCGAAATATCCCATCTTATGCCGTCTTGCCGCATGCGCGTGAATGCCGCGCGATGGCCCCAGCCTGCGGTTCCCATCGCTTTCCTTATGGTCGGGTCGATCGCGATGGTGGCGTCTGAAAGACCGCGCAGCACCGCGCTCACCTTCACCCAGCGTGGGCTGAAATAGTCTGATTTTTCCATGCCGCTGGCCGGTCCCCAGGCACAGCTGTACTGCACTCCGTCATCCTTTATCTCGCAGGGCAACAGGATGGCATAGTTCTCCATCTCGTTGCCGAGCTCCCAGACGCGAATGTCGTCCTTGAAGCGAGATACAAGTGTCGATGCAAGACGATAGGCTTGTGCGTAAAGTTCATCGACAGTGCTGTGGTCGAGATCGAGCTCGGGTGTGATCACCGGCAGGATCTCTACCCCGCGTGCCCTCCCAGCCTTGATCAGTTCGGCAAGTCTGGCTGCGCTATCCACGTTGGAAATGTTGACACGGTAGGACCTCATCCCGAGGTCACGGACGTAGTCGAGCTGCTTTTCGATGGATATACCGGGATAAGCATTGAACGGATGGCCATTCACGCCCCAAAGCAAGTCCGCAGCGGACGCACCGGTGGTGATCAGGCACCATAGGCATAGCCAAGGACATATGGTCGCCGCGGCAAGGTGGCCAACGACTCCGAATCCCGATGACTTGGTCGCGGCCCGCATCAGGTCAAACTTGCCTGGACGTCGCCAGATATCATGTGCCTTCACTCCATTGCCAGATCTGTCACTGATCCATCGAAGAGATCATTTGAGGCCGGCGATGTCGGGCGGCATCTTACCATTGGCGAGCCGGCGCGAACCCCAGACATTGGGCGTAGCTGTCAGCCCCTGGACACGCCCTTCGGATGAGAACGGCCGGAAACCGTACTTTGCGCCAGCTAAGTCGCAAGGCCAGGATGACCTTGGCCTTCCCATCATGCAAAGTCTGACAGACCGAGAGCTTATCCCCGCGCCGCTATCCTTGCGCCCAATTGTGATTGTTGATGACGCGACATTGGACGATAAACGGCCGTTTCCTGGCGCAACCGACGACAGGAGTTCAAAGATATGCACGCGAGATCATTTCGGCGCTGGACGGCTTGCTCGCCGATCGAGGTCCATTGGCAAGAGACCTAGCGGTTGAGTTGTTGGCTCCCCCCGGCCCACATGACCTGGCGGGCCTTTCAGCGATCGACGTCCGGACAGTCGGCAGCTTCGGGGGGCATGCCTGGGAACAAGCCGTCCTTCCGGCTCGTCTTCGTGGCGGTCTGCTTAGCCTATGCAACACAGGCCCTTTGAGCGTGCGCAGACACATACTGTGCATTCACGACGTCAATACGCGAATATGCCCGCAGAGCTATTCGCTGCCGTTTCGACTGCTTTACCGTACACTGGTACCTGCCTTGGGCAAGACTGCACTGAAGATAACAACGGTCTCGCAATACTCTGCCGGAGAGTTGATGAGGCACGGCGTGTCTTCAGCGTCCAAGATCGAGGTCATCGGCAACGGGCACGAACATTCGCTTCGCTGGGTGCCTCGTCATTCAGACCGCACCCGGGCTGTCGCCGGACCAAGGACGATTGTTGTGCTCGGCAGTTCAATTCCGCACAAGAACATAGGTCTGATCCTTGGCCTGCAGGATAGGCTTGGTTCGGCGGGCCTGCAGGTGGCGGTCGTCGGCGCCTCTGCCTCCCGTGTCTTCAGCAGGATCGACTACAAGAACGCGCCAAACGTCGTCTGGCTGGGAAGAACGTCGGACGCGGAACTGGCTGCACTTTTGCAGGACTCTTTGTGCCTGGCGTTCCCGTCACTTGTTGAGGGCTTTGGATTGCCGCCGCTCGAAGCCATGTCTCTTGGATGTCCGGTCGTCATGTCGGACCGTGCAAGCCTCCCAGAAATCGGCGGAGATGCCGTTCTTTACGCTTCCCCCGATAATGCCAATGCCTGGTTCGACTGTTTCATGCGGCTGCAACAGAACGAGGGTCTCAGACGCGATTTGTCTTCGCGCGGCCGGGCGAGAGCGGCTCGATACAGCTGGACCGCATCGGCTCAACGATATCTCGAACTGATGGCTCGTGCAGATGGGGTTCCGGAAGTGGCGCCGTGCCGTCTTGAAGACATTGAACGCCTTGCAACCTGACAGTTCGGACCGCGGATCTAATTAATTGGCTCGCAACGGACCGTCATAGACCGTTACGGCGCAATCGATCTTGGCTGCGACCACAGGTCTGTGTTTGTCGTCATATACCTGGACAGCCAGCGCGCTCTTCACACCATCATGCCATTCGTCTTGCGCTATGGCCACGAGCATCCTGATGGCGTCGGCCTGCGCCTCGGCAATGCCCAGGTATTCGGTACCTTCTGTGTCGGGCGAGCGTGTTTTGCCGTCCTGGATGTCGAAAAAAAACACGGGCATTAATTATCTCAACCTTATTAAACTGCGACGTCAAAAATACCGCTCGCCGAGGCGCTTGGGCTGTGCTGGCGCCAGTTCATAAGTCAATTTCCTGACACAGGACAGCAACCGCAGGTGGGAACCAAAACGGAGCTGTGCACAACCTGGCAGAAGCTTGATCACAAGATATAAGGTAGCGATATAATTCGTTACCTATCGTTTCAGAATACGTGAGCCAATGTGGAACTCTGCCGACAACTATGCGGCGATCGACCCCACCGTTAGGAGAGCCTGTTTGTCAGACGAATGAGCAAGAGCTGGGGCTTGTGTGATATTGTCGCCGCTTGACCGATATCTGTTCCAGCCATTTGGAGTTTTCCAGTCTTGACCCCCAGGATCGTCGGCGAGGCCTTGCCCAACAGCTTCGAATTCG